>CANPZQ010000010.1 GCA_947588775.1 uncultured Clostridia bacterium | reverse complement strand
TCACCAATTCAAGACTTTGTGAGGGAAGCTTGATATGGTTATTTCTAACTTACATTTATTATTATACGAGGAGGTAAGGCATGAAATTTCACTATATGGGCAAATTCGACGGAAACTACGACGCTCTTCCAACCCGCGAGCATGAGGAGGGGTACGTTCCGTTTAAGGAACCGTCGGCTAAAAAGCTGCCGCTGATTGTAAACGTAATCGGTGCGGTGATTTCGCTTGCTTTTCTGATCCCGGTGATGATTTTCGGGGCCGAAGGAATGTCGGAAACGCTTGACAAAACGAACTTCGTTGTGTACATGCTCATGTGGGTGGGAATATGCTGCCTGACGATGGTCGTTATTCTGCCGCATGAGTTTCTGCACGGGCTCTGCTTCAAGGGCGACGTCTATATGTACACGCAGCTGAGCAAGGGGCTCTGCTTCGTGGTCGGGCCGGAGCTCATGGGAAAGGGGCGGTTTATATTCATGAGCCTGCTCCCGAACCTCGTTTTCGGGGCTTTGCCGTATGTAATCTGGGCGTTCTTCCCCGATTTGTGGTACATCGGGCTTTGGGGAGCGGTCGGATTGGGAATGGGCGGCGGCGACTATATGAACGCCCTGAACTGCCTGATTCAGATGCCGAAGGGCGCGAAAACCTACCTTCACGGAATGAATTCGTTCTGGGTTGTTACGGATAAGGAGATTTAACTATGGACGCTTACGAAAATCCTCATAAGAGAAAAAACCCGTTTCAGAGCAAGGCGTTCTCGAGGTATCTCGGCTTCTCGCTCGTCGCGATACTTCTGATTCTGGCGTTTGTCGGGATTATATGGATAGCCGGAGGGCGAAAATCCGGGATTCCCGACGAGATAGACTTCATTCAGCTGAAAACACCCGACGACAACGCGCCGGTAGCGGTCTTTGAAACAAATCTCGGAACGATTAAGGCTGTGCTCTTCCCGGAGGAAACGCCGGAATACTACACCTATTTCACCGGGCTGGTAAATTCGGGGTACTACGACGGGACATATGTCTGCGCGTCGGTCGAGGGGGCTTACGCCCTCGGCGGGACGAAGTTTTCCGACCCGAACGGCGAATACGGCGAGGAATCCGACCTTACGCAGATTAAAGAGGAGATTTCCGACAACCTCTGGCCGATAAAGGGCGCGATGTGCTCGTTTGTGCGCTCCGGCTTCGGGAAAAACTATGCCGGCTCGAGCTTCATATTCGTAAACGACGTTACCGAAGTAAACGAGGCATATATGGACGAGGGCGCGTTGAAGCGCGCATACGGCGACGAGCTGGGCGGGGTGTTCAGCGAAAAGGGCGGGGTTCCGAATTTTTCGAGAAAATACACCGTTTTCGCGCAGGTCTACGACGGATGGGACGCGTTCGAGGCGATTCTGGGAGCCGAAACGCTCGAAAGCTCGCAGCCGGTCGAGGATATAGTGTTTGAGAGGGTCTATATGTCGACTTACGGGGAAGAAAAGCCGTAAAAGGCCGGAAAACAGATGTTTTAACGCAGGGCTTTGAGCGACGCGGCTTTGGCTTTCCGCAATCCGACGACTGCTTTTCGGCCGCGATGCGTCAAAAAATTTCCGAAAACCTATAGACAAAAGCGGAATTTTATAGTATAATAAGCAGGTATGCTGTTTAAGTCAGCGGATATGAAAATTTCTGAAAAGAGGAATAGTAATGAAGCTAATCAAAAGAATAATCGCCGCCGCGCTTGTGTTCGCGCTCGCGCTTTCGCTGGCGGGCTGCGGCGACACTACCTGGATATGTAAGGTCGACGACCAATCGGTCGCAAGCGGACTTTACATCTATTACCAGACTGAGGGCTACGGCGACGCGCTCTATAAGCTCTATCAGGAGGACAGCCAGACGTATATGATGCCGTACGTCTACTACTACAACTTCGGCTATGTCGATACCGAAATCCTTAACTCAAAGATGTCCGACGGCACCACCGTCGAGGATTACATCAACCAGTACGCGATGGACATGTGCAAGCAGGTCGTCGTCGTTGATAAGCTCTTCGACGAGCTCGGCCTTGAAATCGACGCGGATATGCAGAGCGTTCTCGACAACAGCGTCCGCACGAGCTGGAACGATTCCAAGGATTCGTGGGAGGAAATCGGCGTTTCCGAGGCTTCCTACACCGCCGCGCAGATTGAGAGCTATAAGGAAGATCAGGTCTTTAACGCCTACTACGAGGTCGGCGGCCTTAACGGCACCACCGAGGACGACGTAAAAGCCTTCTTTGCCGACAACTATGCGAGAATCAAGTACATGACCTTCAACTTCTCCGACAGCCTTGAGGACGCCGTCGACGAGGGCAAGAAGAACGAACAGCTCAACCTTGCGAACGAGTATCTCGACATGGCGAACAGCGGCTCCGACTTTGACGAGCTGATTGAGCAGTATAACAGCTATCTCGAATCCATCGCAAAGGCCGAAGGCGAGGAAACCGAAGAGGCCGCCGATGATACCGACGAAGCGGAGGCTGCCGAGGATACCGACGAAGCGGAGGCTGCCGAGGAGGAAGAGGTCGAATATCCCAACGAATCCGTTCTTTCAAAGGAATCGACCTACCCGTCCGAAAAGTTCGTCAACTATGTGTTCACCACCTGCCCGGTCGGCTCCTGCACCGTCATTCAGGACGACCTCAACTTCTACCTCGTCCAGCGGCTCGACATCACCGAGAGAACCGACCTCTACGACGACAACCGCGAATCCATCATCACCGACCTCTTCGACAGCGACTTTACCGGCCTGATTAACAAGCGGCTTTCGGGATATACCGTCACCACAAACGATAAATCGGTTAAGAGATATACGGTTAAGAAGGCGTTTCCGGAGGATTAGTCAAAAGCAAATAAAATAAATTTTTCCCGAGCCGGTGTGTTTCATCGGTTCGGTTTTTTATGCTGTCAAGCAGGATTGTCGGATGCGTTTTTGTTCTTCTATTTACCGGAACGATATTTTTTGGGGGAGTGTCAGAAACGGACACTCCCGCTTTTTCCAAATTATTGACTTTCCCTCCCATATCTGATAAAATTAAATTACATCAAAAAACAAAAAGGAGCCGAAAATCATGGTCGATTTCAGCGTAAAAGACATGCTCGCGATGCAAAGCGCGCTGCTTGGGAGATACAATCCCTCCGACGAATCCGCCCCCGTGGAAACCGGAAAGGACAAGCTTCTCTGGATGATTGGCGAGGTCGGCTCGGTCATTGCAATCATCAAAAAATACGGCGAATCGAGGGCCGTTACCGAGAATGTTTATCGCGTGAAGCTGCTCGAAGAGATGGCGGACGTGCTGATGTGCTATGCCGACGTGATGCTGTACTACGGGATTACCGCGGAGGAGCTGAAGGAGGCTTATACCGATAAGTTTGAGAGGATTGTGACGGGGAGGGTGATGGATCATGGCGTTTAACACCCTTAAATTAAGCTTGATTTCGGAGAGGGGCAAAGCACTGCTGTGTACTCGGCGAAATAGGGTATGAGGGGTACGACTATTTGAAATCAGAGCTTTTGGTATGCCGTATTCTGCGCACCGATAATTTTGCAAAACCGGGAGAGTAAAATTCGTTCCTCACCCACCGCCGCTCAGCCCCGCAAAGGGGCTTCGGGGGTGGGTTCGTCGCGAATGAGGCGCGGACGGAGCTGGTTTTTGGCCCCACCCACCCGCCCACATAGTTTTGTCAGGCGCGGCCGCTCCGTCCCCGCGCTGTGTGCTCTATACCGAGATTTCTGTTTTCTGATTCTCTGTACTCTGTTCTCTAATGGAAGGCGCGGCGGAAAAAGCGGGAAAATATCGCGAAACCCTCATGGGCGGGCGGGTGGGGCCAACGCACCAGCTTTTTCCGCCGCGCCGGGCATATCGCGCGTTCCCACGGTCCCCACAAAAACAAAAGCAGAAAAAAGCCGCGCCACCCCGGCACGGCTTTAAAAATGTTCCGAAAAACTACAGCAAGTCCGCCATCGAGTAGAGGCCGGCGGGGCGGCCGACTAAAAATGCGGCGGCGTTCACCGCGCCGACGGCGAAAACCTCCTTCGAGGCCGCGGAATGGCTCAGCGTGATGACCTCGTCGCGGCCGGCGAAGATAATCTCGTGGTCGCCGACGATTGTCCCTCCGCGAACCGAGTGAATCCCGATTTCGGACGGCTCGCGCTTGCGGCGGACGCTGTGGCGGTCGTACATGTAGCTGCAGCCGCCCCCGCGCGCGCCGTTCACCGCGTCGGCGAGCATCAGCGCGGTGCCGCTCGGCGCGTCGAGCTTGCGGTTATGGTGCCGCTCGACGATTTCGACGTCGAACTGCTCCCCCAAAAAGGCGGCGGCGCGTTTCGCGAGCTCCGAGAGAAGGCTTATCCCGAGCGACATGTTTGCCGAGAAGAAAACCGGGATTTTTTCGGATGCAGCGCGGATTTTTTCGACCTGTTCGGGGGTATAACCGGTCGTCGCGAACACGGCGGCGACCCCGTTCGTCAGACAGTACGCGAGCAGCCCGTCGAGCGCGGACGGGTGGGAAAAGTCGATGATTACGTCGGGAATTTCGGGAAGCTCCGAGGGCGCGGCGACAACTTTAAAGTCGGAATACTCTACAGGATTCGCGTCGACGCCGGCGATTACCTCGCAGTCGTCACGGTTGGAAATTATGTCGGCAATCACGCGGCCCATCTTCCCGCAGGCCCCGCAAATAACGGTTTTTATCATGGTTTTCACTTCCTTGGGTATGTATTTTGGTGTGGGGATTTTTGGGGGGAGGCGCGGAGGAGAAAGCGGTCAAAACTCGCGAAACTGCGGAGGGCGGGTGGGTGGGACCGACGCAGAAGCTTTCTCCGCCGCGCCGGGCGGTTACAGAAAGACGAGGGCGAGCCGCTTGGCGTTGTTATGCCAAGGTAAAGTTTCAAAGTATGGTTGGGGCTATGGGTATTTAGGTGCATAGAAACAAGTTTTGGCAAAAATGTGGCTTGCTGCAAAGGCCTGAGCCTCACCCATACCCGCTTCGCCTGCGGGCTCCGGGGGACGGGATTCGGGCTCAGGCGTGGACGCACAAGCTTCGGAGGGTTCTGCGCTGAAGCCCGCGCGGCGGAAAAAGCTGGTGCGGTTGGTCCCACCCACCCGCCCCCAAAATCTTGCGGCCTCCTCCGCTTTTTCCGCCGCGCTTTCCTGCTGCTGCCATCGAAGGCGCGGCGAATGGGGCGGGAGGGGTGCGGGAAAGTTGGATGGGCGGGTGGGTGGGCGCAGGCAGCAGCCCCATTCGCCGCGCCGGGCTTACGCAGAAAGCATACAGCATACGCTCAGATGACATAGGTCAGACGGTGCATCTTATGAAAAATCGCGCTGACGGCGGGGAAAATTCGTTCCTCACCCACCCCCGCTCAGCCCCGCAAGGGGGCTTCGGGGGGCGGGTTCGTCGCGAATGGGTGCGGGGACTCCGCTGGCTTGGTCAGTCCCACCCGCCCGCCCCCTCCCCTTCCCACTCACTCCCCGCTCCGTCCCCGCACCCGTCACTCGCCCGAGGCTTACTGCCTGACAAGGCGCGGCGGAGAAAGCGGTCAAAACCCGCGAAACTGCGGGGGGCGGGCGGGTGGTACCGACGCAGCAGCTTTCTCCGCCGCGCCGGGCTTACGCACCCCCAAAAACACACAATCCTCCCCCGCCGCAACCTTCATCAAAACGCATTCGCTAAAACAATCAGCAAAACCACACAGTTTTACATATCGCCATAAAGCTCCCGCAAAACCGCTCAACGCCGCCCTACTTTACAACCCCGCTCTTCCTCAGCTCCGCCTCAAACGCGGCCTTGTCGCTCTCCGTCATCTCAAAAAGCGGCGGGCGCAAGGGACCGACGCCCATTCCGAGGCGGTTCATCGCCTCCTTCACGGGAACCGGGTTCACGTCCATGAATAGCGCGTTCGTGAGGGTCAGATACTTCATCGCGAGGGCGCGCGCCGAGGCAAAATCGTTCTCAAGGCAGAGCCTGCAAATGTCATGCGTTTCGCGCGGCAAAATGTTAGCAAGCACCGAAATTACGCCCTTTGCGCCCATCGACATAAGCGGGACAATCAGGTCGTCGTTTCCGCTGTAAAGCGGCAAATCGTCGCCGCACATCTCCATCAGCCTTGCGGCATAGGAAACGTTCCCGCTCGCCTCCTTGATTCCGGCGACCTGCGGCCGCTTCGCGAGCTCGGCAAAGGTTTCGGGCTTAACGCTCAGGCCGGTGCGGCCGGGGATATGGTAGAGAATCACCGGAAGCTTAACCGCCGAAAGCATCATGTCGTAGTGGTGGATCAGGCCGTGCTGAGAGGTTTTGTTGTAATACGGCGTGACCCATAAAAGCGCGTCCGCGCCCGCCTCCTCGGCGGCTTTGGAGGTTTCGATTCCGTAAGCGGTGTCGTTTGAGCCTGTCGAACAGATGACGGGAACGCGGCCGTGGGCGGCGTCGACGGCGCATTTCATAAGCGCGCGGTGTTCTTCGCCGGAGAGGGTGGCGTTTTCACCGGTGGTTCCGACCGCGACAATCGCGTCGGTGCCGTTTGAAATCTGCCAATCAATCAGCTCGGCATATTTTCCGAGATTTACACTTCCGTCCGGGTTGAACGGGGTCACGATTGCGACCGCCGACCCGGTAAAAATCGGGGTTTTCATGCAAATTCTCCTTTTTGAGGTGGGGTTGGGGGTAAAAGATGGGGTGTGGGGTATGTGCAAGGGTGGGAGAGGGAGGGGGCGCGGGGGCGGAGCGGGAGGAGGGCAGTAGGGAAGGTGGGTGGGCGGGTGGGACGCACGGATTAGCGGAGGCCCCGCGCCCCGTTCGTGACGAACCCGCCCCCCGAAGCCCCCTTGCGGGGCTGAGCGGGGGTGGGTGAGGAACGAACCTTCCCTTTCGCGCCGTCCGCCCTGAGTTTTCTGCTTCTCCCCGTCGCGGCGGAGAAAGCTCGTGCGTCGGTCCCACCCGCCCGCCCCCCGCAATTTCGCGCCCTGTCCCCGCTTTCTCCGCCGCGACTATCTTGCCAGAAACCAGCCGGCCAAAACCAGCCCCCGGATTTATCGCAAATCCCATGAACTCAAGTCCACAAACACAAAGCAGAAACATCGCCTCAACCCGGTTTGGTCAGTCAATCGAACCGCACCGACACTCTCCGTCACTCATTTTCTGCGCCTTACTCGAAATACCCCTTCGCCGCCAAAAGCTCCGCCGCAAGGACGCCGCCGCCGGCCGCGCCGCGCAGGGTGTTATGCGAGAGGCATACAAACTTATAGTCGAAGAGCGTATCCTCGCGGAGGCGGCCAATCGATACCGCCATGCCGTTTTCAAGGTCGCGGTCTAGCTTCGCCTGCGGGCGGTTATCCTCCTCGAAGTAGTTCAGGAACTGCTTCGGCGCGGAGGGGAGCCCGAGCTCCTGCGGCTCGCCCTTATATTCCGCCCAAGCCTTTATTATGGCCTCTTTGGAGGGCTTGCGGGCAAATTTCACAAAGACGGCGGACGTGTGGCCGTCGGAAACCGGAACTCGCAGGCACTGCGTCGTAATCAGCGGCTTTTTCGCGGGAACGATTACGCCGTTCTCGACTTCGCCCCAGATTTTCATCGGCTCAATCTCGCTCTTCTGCTCCTCGCCCTTTATGAACGGAATGAGGTTGTCGACCATCTCCGGCCATGTTTCAAAAGTCTTTCCCGCGCCGGAAATCGCCTGATAGTTGCACGCTAAAACAGTTTCGATTCCGTATTCGCGCAGGGGGTGAAGCGCGGGGACATAGCTCTGAATCGAGCAGTTCGGCTTTACCGCGACAAAGCCCCGCTTTGTGCCGAGGCGTTTGCGCTGGGTTTCAATCACCGAAACATGCTCCGCGTTGCATTCGGGAATGAGCATCGGAACGTCGGGGAAGTGGCGATGCTCCTTGTTGTTGGAAACAACCGGGCATTCGAGCCTCGCGTAGCCCTGCTCGAGGGCGATAATCTCCTCCGATGGCATATCAACCGCGCAAAAGACGAAATCCACCGCTTTGGCAATTTTCTCCATGTCCTTAACCGCGTCCATAACCACCGTTTCGCCGACAAAATCGGGAATCGGGGTTTTCATCGCCCACTTTCCGCCGACGGCTTCGCGGTAGGTTTTCCCTGCGGAACGCTCCGAGGCTGCCAGAACCTTAAGCTTGAACCACGGGTGGCCCGCAAGCAGCGTGATAAACCGCTGTCCGACCATTCCCGTCGCGCCGATAACGCCTACATTGTAACTCTGCATATAATCAAATCCTTCCTGCGGGGCTTGAAATTTCCCGCATAATGTTATATAATTATACGGATACAGTATAGCAAAGATGCGCGGGATTGTCAATACAAATGAGGGTGGGGAAAGGCGGAATTAGAAGGTTTGCGGAGGGGAGCGCGGCGGGAAAAGCGGGGGGATAGCGGGAAATGGCGGGGGGGGGGGGGGGGGGGGGGGGGGCCGACGCAACAGCTTTTCCCGCCGCGCGGAGGGTTAGCGGGAAGGTTGGGGAGGGAGCCGGCATACGGCTAAGGCGGCCTCCCCCTCCCCTTGGGGGAGGGGGACAAACCAAGCTTTGGGTTTGCAGGGACTTTGCAGGGGGAGAGGGGTACTTTAGATAGCACGAGCGCAAGCGAGTACCTTTTGGGCGCAAGCCCATTTGCGACGAACCCGCCCACGGAGCCCGCAGGGCGAAGCAGGGGCGGGTGAGGAACGAATCCGGACAGAGGCACAGATGTCAGAGGTCAGGAAACAGAACGGTGGAGCCGCAGCTCGTGCGTGTTAAATGGATATGGGGCGCAAATATCCTGCTTCGGCAAAAAACACCGGCCTCCTGCTGAAGCCTGACCCTCACCCGTCCCCGCTCCGCCCTTCGGGCTCCGGGGGACGGGATTCGGCTCAGGCCGGGGTCGGGCGCGCGATTCGCCGAAGCTTCCTGCGCAACCCCGGCGCGGCGAAGGGGGCTGCCAACTGCGCCCCACCCGCCCACCCCCAAACTTTCCCGCTCCCACCCGCCCCCTTCGCCGCGCCTTCAAGCCATCAACCCCCAAAAACCATACCATAAATACCGCCCAAAGGAGTTCACCCATGCTCGACCTTAACAACATGAAAAAAAGCGATTTTTACTATGACCTGCCGGAGGAGCTGATCGCGCAGACGCCGATTGAGCCGCGAAATCACTCCCGGCTGCTGATTCTTGACCGCAAAACCGGCGAGGTTTCCCACGACCGCTTCTACAATTTATGCAACTATCTCAAAAAGGGCGACGCGCTGATTGTAAACGATTCGCGTGTGCTTCCGGCACGTATTTACGGCGAAAGGCCGGAAAACGGCAGCTTCATCGAGTTCCTCCTTCTGGAACAGCGCGAACAGAACGTCTGGGAAATCCTCTGCCGTCCCGGAAAAAAGGCAAAAATCGGCTCCCGCTTCGTTTTCGGGAACGGCCGCCTTACCGCCGAAATTCTCGATGTTTTGGAGGACGGCAACCGCGTCGCGAAATTTTACTGCGACGGAAGCCTTTACTCCGTCCTCGATGAAATAGGACAGATGCCGCTGCCGCCGTATATCCGCAAAAAACTTGAAAACAAGGAGCGTTACCAGACCGTTTATTCCCGCGAAACCGGCTCCGCAGCCGCGCCGACCGCCGGCCTCCACTTCACGCTTGAACAGATGGACGCCCTGCGCGAAATGGGCGTTCAAATCGGCTATGTCACCCTGCATGTCGGTTTGGGGACGTTCCGCCCCGTCAAGGAGGATAAGGTCCTCGACCATAAGATGCACTCGGAATTTTACGTCCTTCCCCCCGAAACAGCAGACTTGATTAACAAAACAAAGCAAAACGGCGGCCGCGTAATCGCCGTCGGAACAACCTCCTGCCGAACGCTCGAAAGCGTTTTCGCGAAGCACGGAAAAATCGTCCCCGACGAGGGCAGCACCGACATCTTCATCTACCCCGGCTTCAGATTCGGCGTTCTTGACGGCCTGATTACGAACTTCCACCTCCCCGAAAGCACGCTGATTATGCTTGTGAGCGCGTTCGCGGGGTACGAGAACACCATGAACGCGTATAAGATTGCCGTCGAGGAGAGGTATAGGTTCTTCTCGTTCGGGGACGCGATGATGATTGTTTAGGGGGCACAGATTTTAATGGGGAAAAGGGCTTTTTTGCCGGGATAAGGGGCAACTTCCCTTGTCATGGGTGCGAAAGCTCTTTTATACTCTCCCAAGAGCAGAAATGAGATAAAAACATGCATTAAAAAAAGAAGTCGGAAATTAAACGCACAAACCGCGTATCAAATTTCCGACTTCTGATTTCTGTACTCTGACTTCTATTCGCCCCCTTCGCCGCGCCCCCTACGGAATCAACGAAAACAGCGCGGCGGAAAAAGCGGTCAAATTGTGTGAAAACTTTGTGGGCGGGCGGGTGGGGCCAACGCACCAGCTTTTTACGCCGCGCGGCCGCATCGCACCCCCAACATCGCCCCCATCAACTCCCCCCTCAAACATTCCTCGTCGCAAAAATCTTCTCATAAAATTTCGTCGAGTCGAGGGTTACCCTCTGCGGGACGACGTCGCTTTCGAGGCGGCCCTCTCGGACGCATCTCACCGCTTCCTCGACCTCGTAGAGGAAGCCGTTCTCGGTTTCGGTATCCTTAAAATGCTCCGCAACGCGGCCGTCGCTCGTGTAAAGCGTCGCTTCGGAGGCAAAATGGCTGTGCGGGAGGATAATTTTTCCGCCGTCGCCGTAGATAATCAGCCGCTCCTCAAGCGGGCCGATTATGCTCGAGGTCATCGACGCGAGCGCGCCGTCATACCGCAAAACCGCATGGTTGAGGGTGTCCACCCCGCTCTCGTGCCAGAGCGACGAAACCGCGCAGTCGAGATAGTTCCGCCCGAGCATCAAAACAGTTAAGTCGTATGTGTAAACAGTGAGGTCGTAGGCCGTTCCGCCGCCGAGCTCGGTGGTGAAATAGCGGTTGCCCTCGTGGGTCGGGGCCTTAAAGCCGATGGTGCAGTCGGAGGCGTAGATTTTCCCGATTCTTCCGCCGTCGACCCATTTTTTGACCGTTTTTACGGCGGGAAGGAAGTAGCTCCACATCGCTTCCATCATGAAAACGCCCTGCTTTTTCGCGAACGCAATCGCGGAAAGTGCCTCTTTTACGCTGCAAAACTGCGCTTTTTCGCACAGTACGGGAACTTTATGTTCAAGGCAGAGCATCGTCAGCGCGTAGTGCGAGGCGGTGTCCGCGCCGATATAAACGCAGTCGGGCTTTTCCTTTTCAAGCATCTCGGCGTAGCTCCCGTATGCCGCGGGAACGCCCTCGCGGGCGGCAAAGCTTTTCGCGCGCTCCAAGGATTTACTCGAAACAGCGGCGACGCGGCAGCCCTCGATTCTTCGGACGGCGTCGCAGAATTTCCGGGAAATGTCCCCCGCTCCCATAATCGCAAATCTGAATTCGGACATGATTAACCTCCTTTATCTGACTGTCAGTTAGGTTTTTTGTGATGAATTTGCGGCCGCGAAATTATATTCCAAAGCAATTAAGCCCGTTATATATCAGTACGGGCTTTTGAATTCGCACTCGGCTTTTGCAACGGCTTCCTCGAGTGTCATGCCGGTGAAATAGGGGGCGTTCAAGTATCTTCCCGAATGCTTATCGTCGACGAAAACGCCTACGCAGATTCCGGGAATCGCGCTCTCGGGCGCGTTCGGGGCATGAGGCCCGCCGAGGTCGGTCCTGCACCAGCCCGGGTCGGTGAGGTTAATCATAACGTCGGTGCCTTCGACTGTCGAGCCGAGATCGATTGTTATCTTATCGAGCGCGGCCTTGCTCGCGGAATAGCCCGCCTGCTGCGGCTCGAGCCTTATCCCGCTCGTCGTATTGAGGATTCTTCCGAAGCCGTTTTCAATCATCTTCGGCAAAAAGTGGTACATTATCATCGCGGGGGCGATTGTGTTGATTTTGAAGCTCTCGGTATAGTCGCTAACCGGCGTTTTGAAGTAGTCGGTGCGGTAGGCAATCTGCATTCCGGCGTTGTTCATTACGATGTCGACGTTCACGCCGAGCGCGTCGATTTCTTTGAGCATTCGCTCAACCGCCCCGAGGTCGGAAAGCTCCGCCTCCACGGCGCAGGCCTTCACGCCCATCGCCCTGACCTCGGCGAGGACCTTTTCGGTGTGCTCAAGCTTTCGGGAATGCAAAATAAGGTTGCAGCCTTTTTCGGCCATGAATTTCGCGCTGAGATAGCCTATTCCGCGCGCCGCGCCGGTTATGAGCGCGTATTTTCCGTTGACGTTTAACATGTTTGGTGCTCCTTTCTTCGGAGGTCGAGGGGGTGGGTTGGCGGGGGTGATGGGAGCGGGAGGGAGGCGCGGCGGAGAAAGCGGGGAAATGTCGCAAAACTGCGGGGGCGGGCGGGTGGGACTGACGAAGCAGCTTTCTCCGCCGCGCCGGGCTTAGCAGCCGCATGGGACAGAGAAACACATACCGGACTTTGACCGAACGCACAAAACTCCGTTTCCGTCAATCTGTTCTCTGATTTCTGACTTCTGTATGTGGCTATTCGCTGTAAACCGCGTACATGCTCTTTAAAAGCCTTCTGCCCTCGTCTGCTACCCATGCGGGAGCGATTACGCGCGCGTCGGTGCCGAACTGGAAGAGCCAGCCCCAGAAGGTCGGGCTTATCTGAACGTCGACGCGAAGCGTAAACTTTCCGCCGCCTATCGGATTCGGGTGAATGCCCTCGCCGAAGCGGTCTATAGCGACGTTTATAAGGCTTTCCGACATCTCCAAAACGACCGAAGCTTCGATTCCTCCGTACATGTTGTACATCGTCCTGAGGTTTTTCGCGAGGCTTTCCTCGTCCATCGTAAGCTCGCGGCGTTTTTTGTCGAGGATTTCGACGTCCTCCATTCTGTCGACGCGGTAACGGCTGAGCTTTTCATGCTTCGTACAGTAACATACAAGGTAATAGCACTCGTTTTCCCATATTAAATAATAGGGGGAAACGGTATATACCTCGCCGCCGTGGCGAAGCCGCTTCTGCTTTGCCATGTCGTATTCCGAATATTTAAAGGAAATCTGTAAATTGTTGAAAATCGCCTCATGAATCCTGTCGGTGGTGTAGTAGATTTTTTCGTTGTATGTCTTAACACGGTTTCCGACATAAACCGTTCTGCGAAGATGCTGAGCGCGGTATCTGCTTGTGAGCTGCTGGAGCTTTTTAATCAGCTCGTTTGACTTTTTCTGCGTTAAAAATTTCGATGAGGCAACCGCGTCTGCGAGCACGAACAATTCCTCGTCCTGAAAAAGACGCGATGCGACATAGTATACGTTTGAATGCCCGCTCCGCTCGGTTACGACGTCAAGGCCCGCGCCCGCGAGTGCTTCAACATCGTCGTAAATCGTCTTTCGCTCGGCGGAAATCCCGTAGAGCGCGAGCTTGTCTATGAGCTCCGGCCCGGTGAGGCGGTGCTCCTCGTCGGTGTTCTCAAGAAGAATTTTCTGCAAATAAAGAAGCTTCTGCTTCTGCTTTGAACGTCCTTCGCTCATGACGCGCCTCCTGTTTTCGGGTCGTAAAATTCTATCCTCGAAAGCTGCGCCTCGAGGCTGCGGCGAAATTCCGCGCGGTACTCGTCGCGAAGGATCTTTTGCTCCCGACGTTCCGCCTCGCTCAGCCCCTCGGCCTTCGCCTTCCGTGCAAGCTCGTTAATCCTGTCAATTTTCCGCTTTTCCATTGTCATCACCCGAGTTTTAGTTTGAGATAAGTGTAGCATATTTTGGAGGAATTTGCAAGGGGTAGTTGCCGAGGTTGGGGGAGGGAGCGCGGCGGGAAAAGCGGGAAAAACCTGCGAAACTTCGGGGGGCGGGCGGGTGGGACGATGGAGGCAGCTTTTCCCGGCGCGCGGGCGGTTAGCACAAAGCCCTGACTCCCCCACCTCTTGAAAACCCGCGGCGCATGAAAAATTCCGATAAAACGCAGTTGTACCTCCCTGCATGAACCGAATCCCACCCTACAAGGCCGCAGGGCGACGAGGGAGGTGAGGCTCAAGCCTTTTCCGCGTGGCAGTCATGCGCAGTTATCGTCGTTCCCGTTCTCGGTTATCCTCCCCCTAAACAGCAGCTTCATTGTTTAGCCAAAATCTGCCATCTGTCCTCTGACCATCTGTTTTCTGACGGTGGGTGCCGCGATTTTTCGCAAAGCCTTATTAGTCTGCCTCTATCCTCTGACTTTCTAACGCTCTAACCTCTAAAAGCCCAACCCTCACCCATCCCCGCTCCGCCCTGCGGGCTCCGGGGGACGGGATTCGACTTGGGCCGGGGATTTGGCGCGCGGTTCGCCGAAGTTTCCTGCGCAACCCCGGCGCGGCGAATGGGGCTGGTTTCCTGCGCCCACCCACCCGCCCACCCAACTTTTCCGCTGATTGTCCGCCCCATTCGCCGCGCCTTAAATAGGAACTATGAAGGTAGCGCGGCAGGAAAAGCGATAAAACCCCACGAAACCTTCGGGGGGCGGGCGGGTGGGACCAACGCACCAGCTTTTTCCGCCGCGCGGCCGGATAAAATAAAATGTCCTAAACATACAAAATGACCCCTGTATAACACAGTTCCCATACCCCATTTTGCCCAAAAACCAAAGCCCCACCTACCTCCCCTACCCCCTCATCGCCAGCCTCAACGCATTCTCCAGCCTCTTCCTCCCCCTCTTAATCGTCCGTGAAACTGTAGACTTCGCCACCCCGGCCTGCCCGGCAATCTGCGGAATCCTCAACCCCTCAAAGTAATATTCCACAATATATTTCCGCTGCTTTTCGGTAAGACACTCCGCGATTGCGCGGCGGATAATCGGCGCGTCGACGCCCTCAAAAATGCCGCCCGCGCCGCCATTCCACCTCAAAAACTGCCCGAAATCAAGAGCCCGGTTCCCCATGCTTTCTCCTTTCGTCGATGTAGCGATTCAGCGCGCGAAGGTCGTCGAGAATCTCATACCGTTCCGCCTCGACGACCGCCTTTCGCAGCTCGAGATCCTTTCTTTTGTCAACATCCCGCTCATCCGCCAGAAGCCTCGCAAGCCTCAGCCTGTACTCGTTAAGCCGCGCCGCCTCCCTGCGATAGCGTTCCGCCATCATAACAAATTCTTCCATTTTGTTCTCCTTTTTCCGAAAAATCTTCCGCACAAAGAACGTTTGTTCTCCAATTCCTCAATTATTATGATAGCGATTTTTTTCGGAATGTCAATATGGGAAAACTGTGGAGTACAATTTTTTGGACTTGTTGAAAGAAGTTTTTAGGAGCGGATAACGTGGTGAAGGGGTGGTGCGGCTAATGAGGGTGTAGGCAGAGGGGGCGGGCAGAATGTGAGGGGCGGAAGGTTATCGGGAAGAGGGGGTGAATGGGGGTGGAGGTGTGCTTGAGGACGGCGCGGCGAATGGGGCTGGTTTACTGCGCCCACCCGCCCGCCCGCTAAACTTCCCCGCTGATTGTCCGCCCCATTCGCCGCGCCTTCGATTTCAGCAGCAGGAAAGCGCGGCGGAAAAAGCGGTCAAAACGCGCGAAACTGCGGGGGGCGGGCGGGTGGGACCAACGCACCAGCTTTTTCCGCCGCGCGGTCACACCACAGCCATATCAAACCGCACCAAAAAACACCCCACCCGTTTATCCCCCACACCCCTCAATTTTTCCGCCAACCCCGCCGCCCCCGAAATTCCGACAGTACCGCTCCCGCTTTCATGATACGGCCCCCGCATCTTCCTCCCCTCCCCTTGATTTTTCTTAAAAAGTATGCTAAAATAGTCCCGGAGGCATACGCCTTACACAAAGACTTTCCGAAGGGGGCATTACCATGAAACTGATTTTTGCCGTTATTAACAACGACGACGTGAGGTTCATCTCCGACGCACTCGTATCCAAGGGCTTTCAGGCGACCCGGCTAAGCTCGACCGGCGGTTTTCTTAAGTCGGGGAACACCACGCTGCTCATCTGTACCGACGACGACAAGGTCGACGACGCAATTTCCCTGATTCACGCGCACTGCCGCAAACGCAAACAGCTGCTGCCCTCTACCTCGATAAGCGGCGCGTTCGCCACCTATCCCGTTGAAATAAACGTCGGCGGCGCGACCGTTTTCGTCACCGACGTAGAACGCTTCGAGAAATTCTGATGACCCTTTACGCAAAAGACGGAGCAGTCGGCCTGATTTCGGGCATGATTCGGGCCGGCCGCCTTTCCCATGCATTTTTGATATGCGGGGAAAAGGGCGTCGGCAAAAAAACCGTCGGCAGGTTTATCGCGAAGCAGATTCTATGCGAGAAAAAAAGCGGTATGCCCTGCGGCGAATGCGAATCCTGCCTCAGCTTTGACAGGGGGCTCCACCACGACTTTTACACCCTCTCCCCGTCGGGAAAGCGCGGATACCTTATGAACGACCTCCGCGAAATTGTTTCCGACGCGCCGATTTCCCCCGATTTCGGCGACAAAAAGGTGTATTTTATCCCGAATTTCGATACGGCCGCCGTCGCGGCCCAGAACGTGCTTCTCAAAATTATTGAGGAGCCGCCGCCGCACGTCGTTTTCATTCTCACGGCGGATTCACGCGACGGGATTTTGCCCACCGTTCTTTCAAGGACGATTTGCGTGAACATCTCCCCGGCTTCCGAGGAGGATTGCAAAAAAGCCGTCCTCGAAGCCGGTTTTTCCGAGGAGCAGGCCGAATCCGCGATTTCTCTCTTCGGGGGAAATATCGGCAGGTGCATTGACTATCTCGAAAACGACGGCGCGAAACGCCTTCCCGAAGCGGTTCAGGCGGTCGCCGACGCAATGCTTTCGGGGGACGAGTATTTGCTGCTGAAAACGCTCTCGTCGCTCGAAAAGGACCGGGAGTTCTGCGCGGGAGTTCTCGGCGAGCTTAAAACCGTAATCCGCGACGCCGCCGCCGCGAAGCTCGGGGCTCAGCCCTGCTCGCTTTGCCGGAAATCCGCCGCCGCGCTTTCAAAAAAGCTCCGTCAGGCCGCCCTCGAAGCCCTCTACGACAGCCTCTCGCAGGCCGAAAGAAAGGTCAACGGCAACGCCTCGATGCAGACGACCCTCGCGGATTTGTGCGGGAGAATGGCAGGGGTTATTTAGGGTACAATGTTAAATAAGGCGTGTAAAAACACGCTGTTATAAAGGGAGAAAAGAAAATGTCAAACGTTTTACACAAATGGTGGTTCTGGGTAATTATTGTTCTGGTTGCCCTTTGCGTGGTGTTCGGCGGAAGTTCAAACGACGACGCGGACGCAAACATCGAGGCCGCTTCTACGACCGCGGCGACAACGGCAGAGCCGTTTAACGCCGACGACTGGCGCAAACAAACCGAAACCCCGCAAAGCGAATCAGAAGAAACTACCGAAGCCGCCACAACAGTTACCCCCCCCCGAAACAGATTTGAAGTCTGAAACCGAGGCACCGAAAACAAAAGCCCCAAAAACCGAGGCTCCGAAAACCGAAGCCCCCAAAACAGAGCCGAAAACCGAAGCTGAAGTCACAGCCGCGCCGGCTCAGAAAGACGACAGGGAAAAAACAACTAAAACACCGCAAACACAAGATGAAAACATCGGTAAGTACAATTATGTGCTGAATACAAATACCATGAAATTCCATTATCCCGATTGCAGCAGCGTGGATAAAATACAACCATATAACCGAGAGGACTATTTCGGCACGCGTGAGGACATTATTGCCAGAGGCTTCGACCCCTGCAAGCGTTGCGACCCGTAAAAGGCAAACGACGTGAATCAGCACTCCGTTATTTGAGCCGAAATTGGGGTTTGCAGCCTCTATCCTCTGCCTCTCTATCCCTCTACCCTCTAAACCGGCCGCCCGCGCGGCGGAAAAAGCTGCCTTTCTTCGTCCCCCCCCCCCCCCCCCCCCCCCTCCCCCCCTCCCCCGCTTTTTCCGCCGCGCTCCCAAGACGCTCCCAAGCAAGGCGCGGAGAAGGGGGCGGACGGGAGCGGGAAAGTACGGAGGGCGGGAGGGCGGGCGCAGGGCAGCAGCCCCCTTCTCCGCGCCGGGGCAAAGCAGGAGGAAGATTACGGGAAGAGCAGTCCCCCCGCCGAAAACAAACAGTTTGTTTAAATATACTAAAGATTGGAATGATACCCTATGACCGAAATAATCGGAGTGCGCTTTAAAAGCGTCGGAAAAATATACTACTTCTCCCCCGGCGGGCTTCAGATTACCCCCGCCGACAAGGTGATTGTCGAAACCGCGAGGGGCGTTGAATGCGGCGAGGTCGTTTTCGGGAACAAATCCGTCGAGGACGACGCTATCGTCGCCCCCCTCAAGGCCGTAATAAGAATCGCGACGGAGGACGACTTCCGCCAAATCGAGAAAAATAAGCTCAAGGAAAAGGACGCCTTCGGCATCTGCGAGGAAAAAATCGCGAAGCTCGGGCTTAAAATGAACCTCGTCGACGTCGAATGCACCTTCGACAACTCAAAGCTGCTCTTTTACTTCACCGCGGAAAACCGCGTTGACTTCCGCGAGCTTGTAAAGGAGCTTGCCGGCGTTTTCCGCACAAGAATCGAGCTCCGTCAAATCGGCGTTCGCGACGAGGCGAAAATGCTCGGCGGGCTCGGAATATGCGGCAGGCCGTTTTGCTGCGCAAGCTTTCTGGGCGACTTCCAGCCCGTTTCCATCAAGATGGCAAAGGAACAGAGCCTCTCTCTGAACCCGACGAAAATTTCCGGCGCGTGCGGAAGGCTGATGTGCTGCTTAAAATATGAGCAGGACGGCTACGAGGAGCTTTTCAGGATTACCCCGAAGGTCGGCGCGCTCGTTGAAACGCCCTCCGGCAAAGGCACCGTCACCGACTCGAACCTTATTTCCGGAAAGCTGCATGTAAAGCTTGAGCAAACCGGCGGCGACGCGGTATTCACCCGCGAGCAGGTCAAGGTCCTAAAGGATTCGGTAGTAAGGCTTTCGAGAGAGGAAATTAACGCCCTCAAGGAGCTTGAGAAAAACTGAATCTCGCGTATATAAAAAAACCGACCCAGATGGGGCTACCGATATGACGGTCAATGCGATAAATCGGGATTGAAAAGAGGCAACATTATAATGAAAAAAACATTATTATCTTTCATTGTTATCTTTATTCTTTTTTCCTTGTGCGCTTGTTCTAAACAAAATTTAGAGGACATGGCTTCTAAAAAATGCGATGGGTATGTATCTATAGTATGGGGTGACAAGACCTATGTACCATACGGCGCATTATCCGAATATGGTGAGCGTGGAAAGCAAATCGGAATCGTTGATGGAAATAAGGATGACAGAGTTTATGAATTAAAAGGATATTCGGTTGACGAATGGATTGTAAATTCGTTTTCTCACGATGCGGCTATGCTACTAAGAGAAGTAAATGTCACAGACATACCCGATGGTTGGCAGTCAGAATACGAATGGAATCAATAAAATCCCGTTTATCTGGCAGATGAGTTTTACTTTGCACACTTCTATACGCAAAAAAGCAGACGGATAATCCGTCTGCTTTTTCTGTTTTATGAGGGATTGCCCAATGGGTCGGCTTTTTTTGGTTTTCAATCCGCTATCGGTTCATGCTCTATGTAGCAGTTGCCGCTGACTTTGTGCGCTCCGTCGCCGGAGAAGTTGTGAACGCCCGAGGTGTTGCCGGAGATGTGGCCCTCGTACTTCACGCGGTAGTAATTGCCCTCAAACGGCGTGCCGTCGTCGGGGTCGCCGGTGGTGTAAACGGTAACAGAAATACTGTAGCCTCCGGCGGATTCGCTGCAGTGATAGCCATGATTGGCCCTGAGCTCCTCGGTGATGTCCTTCGAGCCCTCGATTATGCCGTTCTGGTAGTATAGCATAAACCTTCCGTCCTCGACGACAATCTCAACGCCGTCCACGTCTACCGGAGCGATAACTGTTGTTCCCTCGGAATCGACAAGTATCCTGTCGGGGTCGATGGGGCGGTCGGGGTTGTCGATAACCTGATAGCCAAAATGATTTCTGCCCTGTTCGTCCACAACATAGCCGAGGGCGAACCGTCCGAGCTGAACACGGCCGGTCGAATCGACGTTGAATTTCACAAATCCGGTCGCAAAGGCCGTGACGGTCAGCGCGGCAAGCGCGGCGGCGATTATTGCCGCAAAACGAAGGCCTCGCGCGACATTGACGCGTCTGCCGGTCGGGAGCGATTCAAGCTCCTTTGAAAGCTTTGCGGAAAAATCCTCGGGAAGCTTAACGTCCTCGCTCTTTGCCCTTTCGGTAATTTTTTCATCGAATAAATCCATATCTAATCCTCCTCTAAAATTTGCCTGAGCATATCGCGCGCCCTTGAAAGCCGCGATTTTACGGTTCCTGCGGGGAGCGACAACGCTTCGGCTATTTCCTCAACGCTGAAACCGTCGTAATAATAGAGCGTTACCACTGTCCGTCTGTCCTCGGGAAGGGCGGAAACCGCCTCCCAGAGGTCGTCGTAGCGGTGCTCGTCGGGCGCGGGTGTGTCGGGAAGCTCTTCTAAAAATGTCACCCTGCCCGTCTTTCGGCGGATTTCATACGCGCAGTTCACCGTGATTTTTATTAGCCACGGCTTTATTTTTTCGCGGTCGCGCAGCTTTGAAACGCCCTGCCACGCGCTTAAAACCGCGCGGCTCACCGCGTCCTCGGCGTCGGCGTCGCTTGAAAGAAGCGTCCGCGCCGTTCTGAACATTGCCCTTGAATTTTCGGTCACTGCCGCCGCAAATTCGTCCTTTGTAAGCTTCAGGCGGGTCACCTCTCTTTCTTTTCCCGACACTTATAAGACGGTCGGGAGGGGCGTTTGGTTCCCGGGGGAGGGGGGATTTTTGGGGGTTGGGGAAAGGAGGGGGGAGGGCGAAGCCCCCGCCGGCCGGAGGCCGGCGCGCCGCCGCAGGCGGCGGTGCGCGAAGCGCACGGGGCTTCGCCCGGGCTGCGGTTCTGCTGAAAACCGCGATAGAGAGTGCTCCGGCGACGCTCCCAAACCCGAAAACCGGCCTCCCCGAAACAGGGAAGCCGGCGGGCGTCAGCTCAGGCCGAAGCTTATCGACAGAGCGTTGTTGATTTTGTCCATCGCGCGGCTGTCAAGAGTACCCATCCGCTCCTTGAGCCGCTTTTTGTCTATCGTGCGAATCTGCTCGAGCAAAACCACGCTGTCCTTTGCAAGTCCGCAGGACTGAGAGTCGATCTCGATATGGGTCGGAAGGCGGGTTTTTTCCTGACGCGAGGTTATCGCCGCCGCGATTACGGTGGGGCTGTGCCTGTTCCCCACGTCGTTCTGCACGATAAGTACGGGTCTTATGCCGCCCTGCTCCGAGCCGACCACCGGACTTAGGTCGGCGTAATAAATTTCTCCCCTGTAAACTGCTGGCATTTTATTTTCACGCTCCTTGTAAAGGTTGTTTGCCGTTAGTTTTGACAGTTTGGTAACTTTTATACAAGGCGGGAGAGCTTTAGGGGACAGTTTATATTATGCAGGGCTTGTGTCAGAGGACAGAAAACGGAGAGAGTATGCGTAGGTTTTTGTCAGGGAGCGCGGCGGAAAAAGCGGGGAAAGGGCAGGAAGGGGCGGGGGGCGGGCGGGTGGGACCGACGCACCAGCTTTTTCCGCCGCGCGGGCGGAGTAGAGAACAGAGTATTAGAGAGATAGAGGACAGAAGCCGGAAGTCATATACAAATGCTTCCGGCTTCCGACTTCTGATTGTATTTTTCCGCTGCGTGCCGTCAGTATGGCGCAAATTCGGGGGAAATTAGTCCTCCAAAACCGCTCTTTGGTAGTCGAAGCCTCTGTCGGAGGTAATCGCGGCGGGCCTTAGCTCGAAGTACATCACGCCGAACTCTGAAAGCTCAAATTCAAGCTTCGCCGCGCCGTCGGCGGTTATTCTTCTTGATTCGACGAACGGGTATGCGGAGGCCTGCAAAAGCTCTTTCTGCTCGGGGCTAAGGCTCTGCGGCTCGCCGATGTCGTGCCAGACTTTGAGAGGGTTGCAGGTCTTTTCGTCGACGGTTTTCGTAATAAGGCAGAGCTCGCCGTTTGCGGGAAGGGTGAAGCTAAGGTCGAGAACCTTTCCCTCGCGGGTGCGCCCATGATTCCACAAAACGCCCTTATAGACGTCGCCGCATTTTACAACAACGGCTTCGTCGGAACGGTGAACGCATTCGCCGCCCTTTATGTTCTTAAAGAATACAAAGCTCCAGAACGTCGGTTTGGGAATACAGCCGTTGGCGACAAGCCCGAATCCCCCGTAGAACGGCGCGTAGGGAACGCCGTTTTCCTCGAAGATGTCCCCGAACGTCCAGTAGGAATAGCTCTCGTTTACGTCGCCGAGGCGGGAAAGCTGATGACAGAGGAACGCCGCATTGCGGTTTGTGTCGTGAATCGGGTTATCGGGGCTGTAGGAGGTGTTGAACTCGGTGATGTGAATCGGCAGGCCCTTGTACTGCGGATGGCTGTCGATTATGTCGCGGGTGGTTTTGAGGTTTGCGAAGCCCTCCTCGGGGTCCATGAGCTCCTGATAGACATAATGCCCCTGCCGGTCGGGCTGCTCGGTGGTGTAGTGATGGCGGGTGATGAAATCCGGCTTTATGCCCTTTTCCTCGCAATGATTCATAAACGAAGAAATCCAGAGCTCGTCCGAGCCTCCGCAGACGGCGGGTCCGCCGACCTTGAACCTCGGGTCGACCTCCTTGACGGCGGCGAAGCTCTCGTCAAACAGCCTGAAATACTCCTGCATGTCGGCCTTTTCCCAGAAACCGGGAAGATTCGGCTCATTCCACACTTCCACAGGATAAGTAACGACTTCGTCCGCGCCGTAGCGGTCAATCAGATGGCGCAGGGTCGCCTGAACAAGCTCCTTCCAGAGGGCATAGTCCTTCGGCGGCGAGGTATGCCCCTGCCAGACAAAGACGCGGTTTTCGCCGCGCGCAAGCTGCTTCGGCATGAACCCGAGCTCCAAAAACGGCTTTAAGCCGACCTCGCGGTAGCTGTCCATCACAAAATCGAGATAGGTGAAGCAATACTCGCGGTGGACGGGGCTTTCGGGGTCGAAGAAGCGGTCCCGCGTTTCGCGGTAGATAGCCATGTCGTCGTGGAAGAGCCCGTGGCCGCGAATATGCTCGAAGCCGATGTATTTCTGAACAAATTTCAGCTGCTCGAAATACTCGCGCTGCAGCGCAAGCCCCATTCTCCCGGTTCCCACGCAGAAATCGACCGCATTGTGAAACTCCGCATGCGACGATTCGGTGATTGTGTAGTTTTTCTGAATTTTCATATAATGTCACCTCGAAGTAAATGATAGGTATATTATATAGGAATTGGGAGGGATTGTCAAGGGTGGGGAGGGATAGATGCGGCGGAAGAGGCTGTATTGAGAACGCGGGAGCCGGAAGCCGGGCTGTGGAATTTCGGGGCGGCGGGGTTGGCGGAAAAATTGGGGTTTTGTGGGGGATAAACGGGTGGGGTGTTTTTGGCGCGGGTTGATGGCGGCGGTGTGGCCGCGCGGCGGAAAAAGCTGGTGCGTCGGTCCCACCCGCCCGCCCATAAAGGTTTCGCGCGTTTTGACCGCTTTTTCCGCCGCGCTGTACTGCTGCACCCATTGAAGGCGCGGCGAATGGGGCGGAAAGTCAGCGGGAAAGTTTAGCGGGCGGGCGGGTGGGCGCACAAAACCAGCCCCATTCGCCGCGCCGGCCCTTAACAGAAAGCAGAGAACAGAAGTCAGAAAACAGACTATCACCATCGCAGCTTATAGTGTTTAACCAAAATCCGACCGCTCACTTCTGTTTTCAGTTATCCGGTTGTGTTGTTGCTCAGCCCTTGCTATATGCCGCCCCACCGAAGCCTTCCGCTAACCGCCGCGCGGATTAAGAAAGCTACTTCCCTGCGCCAACCCACCCGCCCGCCCACCCTCCCCGCAACCCTCTCGCTTTCTTAATCCGCGCTCCCCATCTGCCGCCCAACACCCCATTAAAATCCCCCCAAATGTTACACCCCCGTACCCAAATGTTACATTTCAGTTATTGACCCCGCCCCGCGCACGCCGTATAATGTACTCACAACTCATGAAAGGAAGTGCTCATATGCAATTCAACGAAACACTTGTCAGGCTCCGGAAGGAGCATGGCTACACTCAGGAACAGCTTGCGGAGCAGGTCGGCGTTTCACGTCAGGCCGTCGCGAGGTGGGAGGCGGGCGAAACCGCACCGGACGTATACGTTTTACAGATGTTATGCGGGATTTTCGGCGTATCGGCTGATGTTCTTCTTAACGGAAGCAAGGAAAACGGCGAACCCGCCGCAGTGGAGTTTCCCGAAGAAAAAATTCCGGAGCCGAAAAAAGAATCCTCTACATCACAGTTAAAGGTGAAGCTCGCTTTCGCGGCCGCCGTCATGGCTATTGCCGCCGTCACGGTAACGGCGAACATAGGGATAGCAAAGCTTTCCGAGGCGAAGTCGTCGGCGAGCGGCATGATTGGTTCGGACAAAGCCGCGCCGCCGCCTCTTTCGAGCCTCTCATATTCCCGAACCGAATTCTGGACTGCCGAAGAGTATGAAAAATGGGCGGAGGAGCGGCTCGAGGACTATCGAGAAAAGCTTGAAAGCGGCGAGAAGCTGCTATGGTATACCGAAAGCGGCGACGAGGAGTACCGCGCGCTCACGGAGTTTGACCTCGAGAGCATGAAAAAGAGTATGGACGACGTTTTGGAAGCAATCAAAAACGGCGACCTCTACACGAAGGACGACGTTATAAGCTGGACAGGCCCGGACGGCGAGAAGTATTCCGTAATTGCCGCCGATATGCAAATCGTTAGCGGCGTTGAGGATTCCTACGCCGCCGGCTCCGAGGATTGGGATGTCTTTTTGACGTATGATTCCGGCGTTGCAACCACATATGCGACCTCGGGAGAAACCTCCGAAGCCGGCGGAATGACCCTTGCGGAGCGTTTCGCGCAGTATGCCGAATTCGGGCTCAAATACGAGGAAAAGGAAGGCCTGCGCAGGCTTTACTACAACGGCGAACCCGTAGCCAAGTTTGTCGACATCAGCCCCGACGGCGGGATTTTCGTTTTTGCGCCTGACGGCGGAGGAACGGTTCGCGTGCAGACGGAGTATGATGAGGAGGGGAAATTGGTTGGGTTGGGGAAGTGATGTTGGAGGGATTGATTGCCAGAGGATATAGGGGTGGGGACGGGGTTGGGCAAAAAACTCGCCTCGGCTGCTGAGGCCTGAGCCTCACCCGTCCCCGCTCTGCCCTGCGGGCTCCGGGGGACGGGATTCGGCTCAGGCGGGGGATTGGCGCGCGGGGTGCTTCAGGTTTTGCGGGCAAGGGCCGGCGCGGCGAATGGGGCTGGTTTCCTGCGCCCACCCGCCCGCCCGCTAAACTTTCCCGCTGATTGCCCGCCCCATTCGCCGCGCCTTCAATGTCAGCAGCAGTACAGCGCGGCGGAAAAAGCGGTCAAACTCCGCGAAACCTTCATGGGCGGGCGGGTGGGACCAACGCACCAGCTTTTTCCGCCGCGCGGCCCTCATCGCACCCCAAAAATCAATCCACCCCTCCCCCCT
>CANPZQ010000009.1 GCA_947588775.1 uncultured Clostridia bacterium | reverse complement strand
ACCCGTTGGTTGGCAGATTTTCGTTCTTGTCCCACGGCATGAAAATCGTCCCGTCGTCCTCATGCACATGCGCGCCCGTGGGCACAAGCCAGAGCTCGGAGCCGACTTGTTGGACTTCGTAATCCGCATTTGCGGAAGTGAAACTCTTGACGCTCTCCGCCGCACCTTCGCCTTTTGCAAACACGCCGGGGACTTTGTCCATGTAAACGCTGTATGATTCGCCAAAAATCGGCGCGGCAACATTAATGGGATTGGTAATGTGAATGTCGGCAGAGGTCGGTGTCCCCGGAGTTGAGATGATAATCTCGGGATTTCCCGCAAGTGTAAGCTCGCCTGTGACATCAATACCATAAGATATATTACCTGTCAATCTCCCGCCGCGGACAGAAAGATTTCCGCCGGTGGAAATCGCAGGTCCTTGGCCGCCGCTGATTTCCCCGTCGCTGATAATTATATTAGACCCCGATTCGCCGTGAATTGCGCAATCGTAGCCGCTGACTGTTCCGTCCTCAATTATAAGCGAGCCTGAACCGTCGACGTTGATTGCCTTTCCGCTTAGTCCGTTCATAATCATACCGCTCTTCAATATGAGCTCGCCGCTAACATTTATACAGGCAGCGTTTTCAAGCTCTATACCTCCGTGTCTGCTGCAGTCGCAGATGATAAGCGTAGCGTTTTCCGGGATATCTATGCTTCCACCTCTACTCATAATCATGCTGCCGTTCAGACAGAGTGTTGTTTCCCCCTCAGGCACTACCCAAGTATCCCTAAGCGTAGCTCCCCAATCTGTCAAGAAATAATTCCCAGCCTTGTCGGGAAAGTCGCCAGAAAAGTCCAATGCTTCAAACTCCGTCCCGTCCCCATGCGTATGCAAAATAGTCGCTTTAAGTCCATTTTCTACCGCGACGATAATATATCCTTCGTCCTGCAAATCCTGCGGCAGTTTGAAACATTTAATCGCTTCTGCCGCACGCGAACCCTGCGCAAAAACATGGTTTTTTACGCTGCTACCGTAAACTACATATTCACCTGAGAGAGCTTTGTCAATGGTAATAACTGCTTCTCCGTCAAGCCGTATGCCGTCAATAACAGGACTGCCGGACAGGTTAAAATTGCTGTCGTCCGATGTGATTCGCACAGCATTATCTTCGGCACTTGTTATATTTCCGCCGCTGATTTCAAGCGTACCATATGAATGAATTGCATAAACCAAAATGCCGCTGCCGCCTTTTATTACGCCGCCGGTTACTTTAATGACCGAGGAGGCGCTTACGCCGTGTATTGCTTGACCTGTAGCCTCCACGGTTCCGTTCTCAATCGTAACCGTGCCGCTGTCATCGACCCGAATCGCTTCCCAGTTTGAGTCATTATTGAATATTTTACCGCTTTTAAGCGTAAATTCGCCGCCGGCAACATTGACAGTATTATATCCGCTGCCGGTAATCTCACCTTTTTTATCAAGGTCGTCATAAACCGTCAGAGATGAGCCGCTTCCAACAGTAATCTGATTTCCGCCGCAGTTGACCGTCTGCCCATTAAGGCAGAGTTTGACATTGCCCGGGACAGTCCAACCACCCGTGAGCGTGACCTGCTTCGTCAGATACCAATTCCCCGCCGTGTCGGGCAGACTGTCATTTTTATCCCACGCCTTAAACTCCTCGCCGTCGGTATGCCTATGAACCTCGACAAGCTTAAGCGTATTCCCCTCAGCTACAACGGTGTAGTCATCGTTTGCAGAAGTGAAGTTTTTAACATAATCCTCCGCGCTGTGTTCGTCAGTGACGGTGGCGAACACCCCGGGCGTATCCATCATAACGCTGTAAGGCTCAGTGTTGGTCAGATTGCTGATATTCATTTTGCCATAATTGGATTTGATATAAATATCGGCTTCATCCCCGTCAAGCACAGGCTGCCCGGAAAGATTAAGCGTGCCATATTCTGTGTTTATGGCATAATTCCGTCCCCCAGTTATTTTGCCATCGGTGATACTTACTGTTCCGTTATTGTAAATATTAATTCCGTTATTGTAGCCATTTACTTCACCGCCATTTATTTTAACATTGCCAAAGCTTGCTAATATAGCGCATCCCAAAGAATGACGATTTGATATTTTACCGCTTTCAAGAGTAAAATTAGAATTTGGACCCTCTGCGCTAATTGTTCCCATAGCTTTGCCGACAATTTCGCCGGTGCCTTCGCAGTCATAAACTGTCAAATTATAGCCCGAAAATATATTGGCATTATCGCCATTATTAACAGTAATTTTGAAACCATTAAGGCAGAGATTTACGAGGCCATTGGCGTCCCAAAAATTCTCCAGCGTGACATCTTCCGTAAGATAATAGTTTCCCGCTGTGGTCGGCAAGCTGTTATCACTGACCCACGGTTGAAACTCTGTTTGATCTTCATGAATATGTTTAGGCCGCTCTACAATCTCCAACGCGTTTCCCGCTGCCGTAACTTGAACCATATAGTTCGTCGGGTCTACCGATTTAAAACAGTTTACGCTCGCCGCGACACAAGTTCCCGTGGCGAATTCTCCTGTGCTCCCTTTTTCAACAGAAAATGGTCCGCCGCTGAGCGGGTTGTTGATGGTGATTGTTCCTTCAAGATTTATATCCACGTTTTCGCTTTCAATAATTGGTTCTCCTGATAGGTTAAAGGTACAGTTCGTGCTCCCCACTGCATAAGAAGTAGGGCATGTTGTCGCTCCTCCCGTTATCGTTCCTCCTGAAATGTTGAGCGTTCCCCCATAAGAAGAGATTCCATCAATATTTTCCAAGCCGCTACTGCCGCCTTTTATCACGCCGCCGGTAACAGTAACTGTTGAAAATGCAGATAGTATTCCCCTTCCAAGCGATTCCACTGTTCCTCCGTTAATAGTGACATAGGCATTGGCACCGTTAGCGTTTATAGCATTCGTTTTCTCGCTGTCATTTACGATTTTTCCGCTTTTTAGTGTGAAACTGCCTTCAACATATATCACCGAAGTATGTTCGCCTTTGATTGCGCCGACTTCACCTTGACTGCAATCATAAACCGTCAGAGAGGCTCCGCTTCCAACATTCACTTGATATACATCGCAGTTGACCGTCTGCCCGTTCAGGCAGAGATTTACCTCGCCCGCAGGGACTTCCCAATTCGCCGTGAGCGTGACCGGCTGCGTAAGATACCAATTTCCCGGCGCACTCGGCAAGCTACTTGAATCGCTCCACGGCTCCCAATCGGTGATATTGTCATGCTCCACATGCTCCCCATTCACCGCAAGCGGGCTGAAATTCGGCTCCGGCAGCGGCTCGGCGGGCATAGTCTCCCCCTCCGCCGTCGTCACCGGGTTCTGCTCCTCCGTCCGGACCTCCTCCGGCGCGGGCGCATCGCTCGGCTCGGTCGAATCCGAAGCCTTGGGCGCGTCGCATATCTCGCAAACAAAATTGCATGGCGACGTCCCCTCGACATACCCGCACTCCGCTGTGTGCTCGGGGTGGTGCGGACAGAGCCCGTCATCATCGGCAAAAATCACCGGCGGACAGGTCGTGAGAACCATCGCCAGCGCGCAAACCATGCTCAAAGCTCTCCTGAAAACGTTTTTTATCATATCAATACCTCCAATATCCGGGAAAAACAGGTGGTTGCAATAAAGTGTACATTGTTGCATATTAAATCGGTAAAATCAATACATAAATATTATACAACATATCCGCGAAAAAATCAAGTATCGGGGCGCATTTTTTGATAAAATCGCCAATATTTTTTGATATAATATTTTCCACAATAATGTACACTTTTTTGTAAAACTATGGCATAAAATAGCAAGTTTTTAACGTTTTATCATAGTTAAATGTTAAGAAAAGCAAGTTCACAATAAATAATAACAATAAAGCCATACCCGAAATCCCGGATATGGCTTTATTGGCGTCATTACGGCAAGTCGCCGTACTAAAATTTTTATTATGCGGCAACCCCGCAGTCCCTTTTCACTTATTCAACATACCTAAGCCTTTCCTCCGTCCACCCTTCAAGCACTTTTGACATATCCTCAGCAATTGCTCTTGCGCCGAGGAGGTCGTGTTCGAGCCAGTTGCCACATTCGCGGCGTTCTGCGCCGGGGATTTTGCCCTCGAAACGGGCGATGAACGCGAAAGTATCCTTAACAAGGCTAATCGCTTCGGCGGGCGAAACCGCGTCCCTCAGAATCAGATAGAACCCGGTTCGGCAGCCCATCGGGCCGACGTAGATAACGCTGTCGGAAAGCGCGCTGTTGCGGGCGTAGGTCGCAAAAAGATGTTCAATCGTATGGAGCGCGGCGTTCGGCAGATAGTCGCCGCCGTTCGGCTTTTTCATTCTGATGTCGTATGTGACCGCGTCGCCGTCGATTCGGGAAACGTACATTCCCTTCTCAAGCTTATCGTGGTTGACGGTAAAGCTGGCTATCTTTTTCATATTAACTCCTTTATTGATTTATCCTGATGTCCGCAAAAGCTTTTCCGAAAAAATTTGCTACTTTTTAAAGAAAACTTTCAGCACATGGTACATGTCGAGCTGCCACGCCTTCATGTCGTGAACGCCGCCGGGGATTACGAAGAAATCGTAGTTTTCATCAAACTTCAGAATATCGGTGCGCGCAAGTACCTTCTCCATAATGTCCTTGTGCTCGGCGTACGCGATGTCGCCGTCGCCGTTGCAGCAGTACATAAAGTCAATTCCCAAGCCGTTTTTGCGACCATTCTCGAGCGTTGAAACAATTCTTTCAACCTCGACGTCGTGCTTGCCGAAGGGGCCGCAGCATCCCGAAAACGGGCCGTACCATGAGAATAAATCAAAGTTGTTGTAAAACGCCGCGCGGTAGGTCGTCATCGAGCCGAGGGAAAGCCCGGCAAACGCGCGGTGGCCGCGGGTTTTTACAAGATTTTCCTCCGAAACGTCGCCCTTTGCGAACGTCGAATATGTCTTTTCGACCGCCGGAATAAGGTCGCGGCGAAGCTCATGACAGAAGTTTTCGGTCACATAGTCCGCGTCGCGGTCGCGCGCGTCGCCGCGGTAATAGGTCGGCGCGACGATAATGCAGGGGTCGCAGACGCCGTCCGCCATCATGTTGTCGAGGATTGTGACGGTGTCCGGGAACATCTTGAACCACCAGTCCTCCGACACGCCGCCGCCGTGCAAAAGGTAAAGCACGTTATAGGTCATCGAGCTGCTGTAGCCGTAGGGCAGATACACCCAAGCCCCCTTGTGAAGCGGCTTTGAGCCCTCCGCGTCGTAGGTCTGGGTTTCATAATTCAGGCGCACTACCTCTCCCTTTCGCGCCTGCTCGCGGAGCATCTCCGCCGGCATTCTCATAATGTGTTCCATGGCAAATTTCCTTTCATATAGTGATATATTTATTATACTATAAATGTTTCGGGTTGTCAAGGGGGTTGACGGGGAGGGGTATGCCCGAGATGGTTAGGTTATGTATTTGTAAATGGGGTTGAATTGTGATGGATGACGGGGCGCGGGGACGGAGCGGGGGGTGTTGTGGGAAGGGGGGGGGGGGGGCGGGTGACCGACGAAGGGAGCGGAGTCCCCGCGCCCCTCCCCTGCCGAGGCGCACACGCCCTTCAAGCTTGCGCCCCCACATCGCTGCGGGGGCGGATTTTTACTTCTTTGCGAACCTGAACACGTTCCAGGACAGGCTCTTAAGCTCCGCCGTGACCTTTCCGGCCTCGCAGACGGTTTTTTCGTCCTTTTCGGGCTTTATAACCTCGTTGTCCCATGTGTTTGCCGCTTCGAGGTCGTCGGAATAGAGCCTGAGATGCTCCTTAAACTCGTATTCACCGAACGCCGAAGCGTCGATTTCGACCGAACGGCTGTTCTGCCAGTCGCGGTTGATGGCAAATACGGTGAGCTCACCGGTCTTTTCGTTGACGGTCGCCGCCGAATCGACGAACGGCACGCCTTCCTTGGTCGGATACTGCGAGTTGTCGTCAATCATATACCCGGGAATGTCGAAGGTATCGCCCTCGAATCCTACGCGCAGCGAAACGCCCTGCCCGTATTCCATGAGCTGCGTGAACGGGTAGAATCCCGCCGAACGCCAGACATGCTCCTTGTCGGAGGAAACAAGCGTGCCGAGGCCGCCGGTCATGCAGCCGACTTTCACCCTGTCGGCGTGCCTCAGGAACGCGAGCAGCACCGACGCGTTTCCGAGCGCGCCTATCATATCTCCCCTTCTCCTCATCGGGGCGTGTCCCGGGAACATATTGTCGGGGTCGTGGCGGACATATTTTCTGTCGGGGTCGAATACATAGTGGTCGGCGTAGAGGTTATGGATTCCGTAGCCGTATCTGTAATCGCGGGGCTTTCGGCTCATCGCGCCGTACTCGTCGAAGGAAATCATCATCTTCTTCGGGCTGCGGCATTTCGCCTGAACATAGTCGAGCATCGCGCATTCGGTATTTATGAAATCCTCATAATAGAGTGCTCCACCCAGAAGCGCGCCGAAATCGCCGGGCGCGGCGGAATGGTAGTGGTGGATTGAGAGATAGTCGACCGATTCGTAGCATTCCTGAACGACCTGGAGATCCCACTCGGGGAAGTGCGCCATAAACGGCGCGGAGGAGCCGCAAACGCCGGTTTCAATCGAGCCGTCGACCCACTTTATAGCCTTTGAAATTTCGTTGGCCTTAATTCCGTAACCGCGCGGGTCGCGTTCCCATGAACCGACCTGCCAGGGGCCGTCCATCTCGTTTCCGAGGTACCAGAGCTTAACGCCGTAGGGCTTTTCGTGGCCGTTTTTGCGGCGCAAGTCGCTCCACCATGTCCCGCCCTCGTGGTTTGTATATTCAACGCAGGAAACCGCCTCGTTTATTCCGGCGGTGCCGAGGTTAAGGGTATAGAGCGGCTCCGCGCCGATTTTCTCCGCCCATTGCAGGTACTCGTCATGTCCGACGTCGTTGGGGATATACTGGTGCCATGCGAGGTCGAGGTGGGCCTTTCTCTCGGCCATCGGGCCGATGGAATCCGCCCAGTTCCAGCCCGAAACAAAGTTTCCGCCGGGAAGCCTGACCGCAGGGTTGGGAGTTTTTTTGAGTGCCTCGATTATATCCCTCCGAAAGCCCTGTTCGTCGGCGGTCGGGTGCTTCGGGTTATACATCGTGCCGTTTACCATTGTTCCTATAGGCTCCAAAAATGAGCTGTAGAGCCTCGGCGAAACCTCGCCTATCGTAAATGACGGGTGAACCGTCAGTTTTGTTTTTTTGGACATTTTTTACTCCTTTTTAATGTTTTCCCGCGCCGGGGGGACGCGGGGGCAAGTGGGAGGGCGGGAGGGCGGGCGGGTGGGGCTGACTAAGGCAGCGTCCCACCGGCGCGCGGCACAGACTGCGGCGGCGCGATGCCGTAAACCCGCAGCAAGGCCGGCCCGTACCCACCCCGCGTGAAGTCCCGCGCCTCACCCACCCCCGCTCGGCCCCGCAAGGGGGCCTCGGGGGGCGGGATTCGCCGCGGGAATTAAATCAGACAAGCTCGAACGACTTAAGATGTCCTCCTCCGCCGCCCCTGAATTCAAGGTAAATCGCGTGAACGCCGTCGGGGAGGCTTACCTTTCCGGAGGTCGTTTTCCAGATATTCGAGCCGATAACCGGCGCGCTTCCGAGCTCCTCGCCGTCGATGGCGGTTTTAAGGACGATTTCGCCATGGATATATCCCCTCGTCGTGACCTTAAGCTCGCTTACGCCCTTGCAGTCGAAGTACTTGAATCCGACAACGGTGCCGTTCTGGACGTTAGCGATATAGCCGATTTCCTCGTCGCCGTCGCGGCCGTCCTGGACGATTTTCGGCGCGCCCTCGCCGAAGCGGCGCGGCTGGTTTCTGACAAAGAGGTTGCAGGCGATATATGTCGGGATTTCCCCCTTCGCGGGAAGCGGCTTCGCGCCGAGGCCCTGAGAGGTAATCTCGACCTGCGGGAAGGAGCCGTCCTCCAAAAGCATGAGCTTCTCGGCGCAGCCCTGCCTCGAATACCATGTGCCGTTGGTGTGGCGGTGGTAGAATATATACCAGTCGTTGAGGATTTTGACAACCGAGCCGTGATTGTTCGCGGTGTATGCAACAGCCAAATCCGCGGGCTTATATGTTCCGATTCCGACGTCGCCGTTGGATACCAGAACGCCGCGGTACTTAAAGCCCTCGCGCGGGTTCTTGGAGGTCGCGTAGCAGAGCTCGTGCATCACCTGAGATGAATAGATGAAGTAGTATGCGTCGCCGATTTTGCGGATTGACGGAGCCTCGAAGAAGGCGTGGCCCTCAAAGCCGCTTCCCTCGCTGTACATCGCTCCCGGAGCGACGAAAACGGGCTTCTCGATTACCGTCATCATGTCCTTGTCGAGGACGGTGCACATCGCGCCGTGGCGGCTCTTGTCGCCGAAGCCGCAGAAGCCGGTGTAGAGGTAGGTTCTGTCCCCTTCCGTAAGAACGCCGGGGTCGAACTGCGGCTCGTCGCCGGGGGCGTTGCCCAAAAGCGTTCCGTCGGGATAGTGAACGTATCCCAAAAATTCGTATTTTCCCGCCGGAGTGTCGCAGACGGCGACGGAAACGTTTGACACCTTATCCAAAACATAGTAAAGATAATATCTTCCGTCGGGGCCTACGGTAACGTCGGGCGCGTAGAGGCACATATGGCCGTCGGGGTTAAAGGGGTCGGAGGTTTTCGGATAGATTACCCCCTCGTAACGCCAGTTCCCGAGGTCGTCGACCGGCGCGGACCAGCATACATAGTCGCCCATGCAAAAGACATAGCCGTTAAAGAGGTCGTGAGAGCCGTAGACGTATACCCTGTCGCCAAAGACGTAGGGCTCGCCGTCGGGTATGTATTCCCAAGAAGGGAGATAGGGATTTACAGGAAGCTTCATGCTTTCTCCTTTCAGATTGTTTCCTTGATTCTCTCAATGAGGATTCTCTTGAATTCACCGGTGGGCTCGGCGGGAACAACTCCGTCGGGAGTGAAGCGCGCGCCCGCGTCGGTTTCGGGGGTATATTTATCCCACTTCATCATCTCTGTGCCGTCGATGTCCTTGCCGTTCGGGTCGCCGCACTTGATAAAGTTGGTCCAGTAGTTGCACATCTGCCTCGCGAGGTCGTAATACTTTCCGGTGAACGGGCGATGGCACTTCGCAAGCGTTTCAAAGAAGAACCAGAGCTCCGAGGAATGGAAGCTCCCGGGGTGGTCGTCGCCCGGCATCGGAACGTCGAAGCAGTAGTAGTAATGATTTCTCTTGCCGCCGTTTTTGATGTCCTGCTCAAATAGTGCCTTCGCGGTGCATTCAATTCCGTTTACAAACGCCCGATTTCCCTTTTCGTCAGCCTTCTGTGCTTCGGGAAGCTCCATAAACCGCTCCGCCTTGTCGCCGAAGAGCTTCTTGACGGTTTCCTTGTATTCCGCGTCGCTGTCGGCATGCAAAAAGCTCGGGAACTCGTCGGCGGTGCAGCCCGCCATAACGTCGACGTCAGCGTGCTTGCCCTCGCAGTAGAGCTTCATCGGGTCGCCAACGCAGAAGATATTATCCTGAACGCTGAAAAATCTCGGATTCGACTGCGCGAACTCGGCGTATTTGTGCTTAACGGTAACTGCGTCGACCTTTCTCGCCTCCTCAAGCGTTTTTACGCCGAGGGCTTCAAAGAACTTGACGCCGTTCTGCTCGGCGCGTTCAAGGGAGTTGGGGTTGCCGATTCCGCCCGGCATATAGGGGCTTCTTATCATCGCGGACTGGACGATTGCCCTCTTAAAGAGGCCGAAGTTGGCGGGGCAGGTCATCTGGCTCATTACGCTTCCGCCGCCCGCCGACTGTCCCGCAATCGTGATATTGTCGGGGTCGCCGCCGAACGCCGCGATATTTCTCTTGACCCATCTTAGGCCGGCCTGCTGGTCGAGGCTTCCGAAGTTTGTCGGCGCGTCGGGCTGCTGCGCGGAGAGCTCGGGATGCGCCAAAAAGCCGAACACGTTGATTCTGTAGTTTACGGAAACGACAATTATTCCGCGCCTCGCGGCGCGCTCGCCGTCAAATTCCATCTCGGCGGGATAGCCCCACTGAAGTCCGCCGCCGAAGTACCATACAAGCACCGGCAGCTTTTCGTCGGCGGTATGCGCGGGCGTCCAGACATTCAGATAGAGGCAGTCCTCGCTCATCTCAATCTCGGGGTCGACGTGCCATTCGCGGTCGTAAAGCCCTTCTCCAACGCCGGGGGTGTCCTGCATTGAAATCGGCGCGAAGCGGAAGCAGTCGCGAACGCCCTCCCAATCGGCCGCGGGCTGCGGAGCCCTCCAGCGGTTCTCGCCCACAGGCGGCGCGGCAAAGGGAATCCCCTTGAACGCGGTAATGCGCGGGTCGGCGGCCTCAATTCCGCGAACCCATCCGTTTTCGGTTCTGACTTTTCTCAGCATCGGTTTCATTGAAATCTCTCCTTCATAATATAATTTTCCAAGTAAACGCGGGTCCCTCCCGCGATTGCAAACATTTGGCCAAATTACCAACTTATATATATTTTATAGTATAATTGTCAAAAAAGCAATGATATATCCTCGTATTTTACAGACATTTTGAGTTGAATTATTTGTTTTTGGCAATTTTGGAGGATTATAGGTTAATTTTGAGGGTGTGGGAGGCCGCGCGGCGGAAAAAGCTGCTGCGCCGGTCCCACCCACCCGCCCGCCCCCATTTCGCACAACACCCCCGCTTTTTCCGCCGCGCGTTGCTGCGGTTCACCCCCAACCCGCAAAAACCCCGCCCTGCCGAAACAACGGCAAAGCGGGGTCCCTGTATTATTCGCTATTACTATTAGCTATCAGCCGTCAGCCTGTCAGCCGTCCGAAATCAGGTATTATCCTTAATCGCAGCCTGCGCGGCGGCAAGTCTTGCAATCGGGACGCGGAACGGAGAGCAGGATACATAGTCGAGGCCGATTTTGTGGCAGAACTCGATGGAGGACGGGTCGCCGCCGTGCTCGCCGCAGATACCGCAGTGGAGCTCGGGTCTTACCTTCTTGCCGAGGGTGACGGCCATATCCATAAGCTTGCCTACGCCGGTGGTGTCAAGCCTTGCGAACGGGTCGCTCTCGTAAATCTTGTTCGCGTAGTACGCGGGCAGGAACTTGCCGGCGTCGTCGCGGCTGAAGCCGAAGGTCATCTGGGTGAGGTCGTTGGTGCCGAAGCAGAAGAACTCGGCCTCCTTGGCGATGTCGTCGGCGGTGAGAGCGGCGCGCGGGATTTCAATCATAGTGCCGACCTCGTACTTGAGCTCAACGCCGGAAGCGGCGATAACCTCGTCGGCGGTCTTTACGACGACGTCCTTGACGAACTTAAGCTCCTTTACCTCTCCGACAAGCGGAATCATGATTTCCGGAACGATGTCCCAGTCGGGATGATTCTTCTTGACGTTGATGGCGGCCTTGATGACGGCCTTGGTCTGCATCACGGCGATTTCGGGATAGGTTACGGTAAGACGGCAGCCGCGGTGACCCATCATCGGGTTGAACTCGTGGAGGTCGTTGATTACCTGATGGATATATGCAACCGACTTGCCCTGAGTTTTCGCGAGAGCCTCGATGTCGGCCTCGTCGGTCGGGACAAATTCGTGAAGCGGCGGGTCTAAGAAGCGAATGGTTACGGGATGTCCGCCCAAAGCCTCGAAGAGTCCCTCGAAGTCAGCCTGCTGCATGGGTTCAATCTTAGCGAGGGCGGCTTCGCGCTCCTCGACGGTTTCGGAGCAAATCATCTCTCTGAACGCGCCGATTCTCGCGGGGTCGAAGAACATGTGCTCGGTACGGCAGAGGCCGATTCCCTGCGCGCCGAAAGCGGCGGCCTGTCTTGCGTCGGCGGGAGTGTCGGCGTTGGTTCTTACGCCGAGCTTCTTATACTTGTCGGCAAGCTCCATGATTCTTCCGAAGTAGCCGCTGTTCGGGTCGGCCGGAACGGTCGGAATAAGCTCGCCGTAGATGTTGCCGGTGGAGCCGTCGAGTGAAATTGCGTCGCCCTCATGATAGGTTCTGCCCGCGAGGGTGAAGCACTTGTTCTCCTCGTCCATCTTGATGTCGCCGCAGCCGGAAACACAGCAGGTTCCCATTCCTCTCGCAACAACGGCGGCGTGGGAGGTCTGTCCTCCGCGGACGGTGAGGATACCCTGGGAATACTTCATTCCCTCGATGTCCTCCGGGGAGGTTTCGAGGCGGACAAGAACTACCTTTTCCTTGTTCTTGCCGTGCTTTACGGCGTCCTCGGCGGTGAATACGATGGTGCCGGCGGCTGCTCCCGGAGAAGCGGCAATGCCCTTGCCGACGGGAACGGCCTTCTTAAGAGCGGCGGCGTCGAAGGTCGGGTGCAGAAGCATGTCGAGCGACTTCGCGTCGATCTGCATAAGAGCTTCTCTCTCGGTAATCATGCCCTCGTCGATGAGGTCGCAGGCAATCTTGATAGCGGCGGCGGCGGTGCGCTTGCCGTTACGGGTCTGGAGCATATAGAGCTTCTCGTTCTCAACGGTGAACTCCATATCCTGCATATCGCGGTAGTGGTTCTCGAGGATTTTGCAGACTTCCTGGAACTGCTCGTAAACCTTCGGGAATACCTCCGCCATCTTAGCGATAGGCATCGGGGTGCGAACGCCGGCTACGACGTCCTCGCCCTGAGCGTTGGTGAGGAATTCGCCCATAAGGCCCTTCTCGCCGGTGGCGGGGTTGCGGGTAAAGGCAACGCCGGTGCCGCAGTTATCGCCCATGTTGCCGAAAGCCATCATCTGTACGTTGACAGCGGTGCCCCAGCTGTAAGGAATGTCGTGGTCCATGCGGTATACGTTCGCTCTCGGGTTATCCCACGAGCGGAAAACGGCCTTGATGGCCTCGAAGAGCTGTTCCTTCGGGTCGTCGGGGAAGTCCTTGCCGAGCTGGTTCTTGTATTCTGCCTTGAACTGGTCGGCGAGCTTGTGAAGGTCGTCGGCGTTGAGCTCTACGTCCTGAGTAACGCCCTTTTCTTCCTTCATCTGGTCGATGAGCTTCTCGAAGTACTTCTTGCCGACTTCCATAACGACGTCGGAGAACATCTGAATGAATCTGCGGTAGCAGTCCCAAGCCCAGCGGGGGTTGTTGGACTTCTTCGCGATTACGTTTACGACCTCTTCGTTAAGGCCGAGGTTGAGGATGGTATCCATCATACCGGGCATCGAAGCGCGCGCGCCGGAACGGACGGAAACTAAAAGCGGGTTCTCTTTATCGCCGAACTTCTTGCCGGTAACGGTTTCCATCTTCTCGATGTATTCCATAATTTCCGCCATGATTTCGGGATTGATCTGGCGGCCGTCCTCATAGTACTGAGTGCAGGCTTCGGTGGAAATAGTGAAGCCCTGGGGGACGGGCAGACCGATATTGGTCATTTCTGCGAGGTTTGCGCCCTTTCCGCCCAAAAGCTCACGCATCTGCGCGTTGCCTTCGGTGAAAAGGTAACAGTATTTTTTGCTCATTGGTTTTTTACCTCCATATTCTTATTACCCGCGCGCGCCCGGAGCGAGCAACTCCAAAAACGGGCGCAAACGGACTTGATACCATTATACCAGAAACCGCAAAGCTTTTCCACAAAATTTCGGTAAAAAATATTACAAATTCTCGAGCGATTTTTTGTGCAATTTTGTGAGAAGTTACTCCCGCGTTTTCGCTTGAAACGGGGCGAGGTTTCTGATATAATATTACTTAATCATGCGGGTTTTACGGATACCCGCCATCATAAAGGAGCTGTTAGTATGACAAACGCCGTAATTTTGGCCGGCGGACAGGGAAAAAGAATGAAATCCTCAAAGCCGAAAACCCTCACCGAAATCCTCGGGAAACCCATCATCGACTGGATTATCTCGGCGTTCGAGGAGGCGGGCATTTCAAATATCTGCGTAGTAACGGGCTATGCGCGCGAATATCTCGACGAGCACCTTGCCGGAAGGTATAAAACCGTCTTTCAGGCGGAACGCCTCGGCACCGGCCACGCGGTTATGACGGCCGCAGAATTTCTTCGCGAATCCCCCGACGGCGAAACTGTTATTTTCAACGGCGACGCGCCGTTTATCGACAGCGAAACGATTAAAAACTCGATTGAACATCACAAAAACGCCAAAAACGCCGTAACCGTAATAACCGCGGAGCTCGACGACCCGCGCGGCTACGGAAGAATCCTAAGAACCCCGGACGGAATCTCGGGAATCCGCGAGCAGAAGGACTGTACTCCGGAAGAGGCGAAAATCCGCGAAATAAACTCGGGCTGCTTCGTTTTCGACACCCGCGCGCTCTTGGAAACCCTCCCGAAGCTCACCCGAAACAACGCCCAGGGCGAATATTACATCACCGACGCGATTGAAATCCTCCTCTCCGAGGGCAAGCGCGCCGACGCCTGCGTCGCCCCGAACCAGGACATCGTCCTGTCGGCGAACGACCGCGCGGGAATGCTCGTTTTAAATGAAACCGCCCGCAGGCGCGTCATCGAAAAGCACCTTGAAAACGGCGTTGAAATAATCTGCGCCGACGGAATTATAATCTCGCCCGACGCGGAAATCGCGCCGGAGGCGAAAATTCTCCCGAATACCCAGATTTGGGGCAGATGCAGAATCGGCGCGGGCTCGGTTATCGGCCCCGGCAGCCAGCTCCGCGATACGACCGTCGGCGAACGCTCGAGCTTAAACGCCGTCGTCGCAAACTGCGAAACTGTCGGCTCAGACTGCAATATCGGGCCGTTCGTACAGCTTCGGCCGGGCGCGGTTATAAAGGATTTCGCCCACGTCGGGGACTTCGTTGAAATCAAGAACTCCGTAATCGGCGAGGGAACGTCAGTTTCACACTTTAACTATGTCGGCGATTCGGACGTCGGCAAAAACGTAAACTTCGGCTGCGGCTCTTTGACCGCAAACTACGACGGAACCGTAAAGGCTCGCTGCGAAATCGGCGACGATTCGTTTATAGGCTGCAACACAAACCTCATCGCGCCGGTAAAGCTCGGCCGCGCGGCATACACCGCCGCAGGCTCGACGATTACAAGGGAGGTCCCGGACGGGGCTCTCGGAATCGCGCGGAGCCGCCAGGAAAACAAGGAAAACTTCGCCGAGAAAAAGCTTGCGCGGCACCTCGAAAAGGGCAAAAAATTCAGGGAGCAGAATGATTGAGGTAAAATTTTACCCGCTCGGCGTTGATAAGCCCCTGAAATTCGCCGTCTGCGCCGCAAGATGCGGCGGCGGGTGGGTTTTCTGCAAGCACCGCGAGCGGGATACCTATGAGCTCCCCGGCGGGCATGTCGATTTCGGCGAAACGCCGGAAGAAGCGGCGGCGCGGGAGCTTCGCGAGGAAACGGGGGCCGTGAGTTTTGCTGTAAGGCCGGTCTGCGTATACTCGGTGACGGGGAAAACCCGCGTAAACGAAAGCGGCGGCGAATCCTTCGGGCTTTTATGCGCGGCAGATATTCTCTCGTTCGGAAAGCTCGAAAGCGAGATTGAAAAAATAATACTCGCCGGCTCCGTGCCGGAAAATCTCACCTACCCGCTGATTCAGCCGCGGCTTATTGAGGAAATCTGCCGAAGAGGCATAGTTTAAAACATAATATCGCGCTTACCCCCCTGCCATGCGGCGCGGGGGCGAAAGCGTATGTGATAAAGGAGTATAATATGGGACTGTTTTCCAAATTCAGGGATAAAGAACCCGCCGGCGCGGTCGAATGGCTTATCGTCGGCCTCGGGAACCCGGGCGTAAAGTATCTCAGAACCCGCCACAACTGCGGCTGGCTTACTGTAGACAACCTCGCCGCCTCGCTCGGCGTATCGGTAACGCGCTCAAAGTTCAAATCCGTAACCGCCTTTGCGGAAATAGACGGTCATAAGTGCCTTTTGATGAAGCCGACGACAATGATGAACGCCTCGGGCGAAGCGGTGGTTGAGGCGATGAGCTTCTACAAAATCCCGATTGAGCGAGTGGCGGTCATCTCCGACGACGTGAGCCTCGACGTCGGGAAAATCCGTATAAAGCGAAAGGGCTCCGACGGCGGTCAGAAGGGCCTCCGCTCGATTATAACGCTCACGGGCTCGGAGGATTTTCCGCGCGTAAAGGTCGGAATCGGCGCGAAGCCCCACCCCGACTACGACATGGCGGCGTGGGTGCTATCGGAATTTTCAAAAAGCGAACAGCCCGCCGCGTTCGAAGCTTTTTGCAACGCCGCGGAGGCGGTCAAGATGATTGTCGGCGGGAAAATCGACGAAGCCATGAACAAATTCAATTGAGGTGAATGATGAACATCTTTCTGAACGCAGCCTCGCGGCTCGGGTTTTTGTCGGAGCTCTCCGACGCGCTTTCGCGCTCCGAAACGCCGGTTTCCCTTAACGGCCTCTCCGCCGTCCATAAGGCCCACGCCGCGTTTTATCTTTCGCAAAAATACCGCGTGCTTTTCATCTGCCCCGACGAGGCCTCGGCGACAAGGGCGGCTTCCGACATCAACGAAATGGCGGGCGGGGAAATCGCATCGCTCTACCCGGTAAAGGATTTTTCTTTCGCAAATATCGAAACCGCCTCGCCGGAATATGAGCACAGGCGGATTTCCGCGCTTTACCGCGTTCTTTGCGATAAATCGAAGATTTTGGTATGCTCGGTCGAGGCCGCGATGCAGTCGGCGATGCCCTCGGACAGGCTGATTGACTATACCCTTGAATTCAAGCCCGGAGAAGCAATCGACACCGGCGAGCTTTCGGAGCTTCTGACGGAGATGGGCTACTCCCGCGCCTCACAGACCGACGGGCGTGGGCAGTTTTCAATCCGCGGGTCGATTATAGATATTTATCCCGTGAACGCGGAGCTTCCGTACCGAATAGAGCTTTGGGGCGATGAAATCGACACTATTTCAATCTTCGACCCCGAAACCCAGCGGCGCGCCGACACGGTTCATGAAATCGCGGTTCCGCCGGCGAAGGAGCTCTTTATACCGGCGGAGGAGCTTTCCGCGAAAATTTCGGAGATGATTTCGGCGGTAAGCGGCCGGCACGGCGACTTAATCAAAAAAAATCTTCAGGCCGACCTTGACGCTTTAAAAAACGGGGTTGGGCTTGCGAGCTATGACAAATACTACCGCCAGATTTGCGGCGAACGCTCGACGGTTTTCGACTATTTCCCGGGCGGGGTATGCCTTATTTCGGAGTACAACGACTGCGCCGAACGGGCGAAGGGCTTTTCGGCGCAGCTTCAGGAGGACATAAAGCTTCTTTACGAGGACGGCATTTTATATAAGGAAACAAACGGGTTCTACTCCGAGTTTCCGGAAATCATGCAGAAAGCGGGAAAGCTTAAGCTCGTGTTTTTGGATATGTTCCTGCGCGGGTCGGACGTACGCCTTAAAAGGCTTATCGCCGCCGAGGCTCTGCAGTCGTCGGGCTGGGGCGGCGAAAGCGCGCCGCTCTTCGAGGAGCTTAAAAGCCTTGAAGCGCGAAACGTCTGCACGGTAGTTTTGGCGGGAAGCGAAAAGGCGCGGGACATTCTCTGCGAGGACATCCGCGCCGAGGGCTTCAAAAGCCAGATTCTGAGCGAACAGTCGGAGCTTTTCGGGGGAATGGTATACGTCGGCTCGGGAAGCCTCTCGGGCGGCTTTGAATATCCGACGGCGAAGTTCGCGCTTATTACAAGAATGAAGGCCGCCGCCTCGCGGAAGCGTTCGCGCGAGCGTCCGAAGGATACAAAAAAAATAAATTCGATTACCGATATATCGCCCGGGGATTTGGTTGTTCACACCCTTCACGGAATCGGGCGGTTCAGCGGGATTTCGAGCATCGAAACGAACGGCGTAATCAAGGACTACATCACCATCAAATACGCCGGCAGCGACGTTTTATACGTCCCGGTAACTCAGCTCGACGCGGTTTCAAAATACATCGCCCCCGGCGACGAGGATTCGGTAAAGCTAAACAAGCTCGGCACTCAGGAATGGACCCGAACCCGCGCTCGCATAAAAAAGGCGTGCAAGGACATGGCCGACGAGCTCATCGCGCTTTACGCGAAAAGACAGGTCGCGAAGGGCTTTAAGTTTTCGCCGGACAACGACTGGCAGGCGGAATTCGAGGAGAGGTTTGAATACGAGGAAACCGCCGACCAGCTCCGCTCCATCGACGAAATAAAGGGCGACATGATGAAGCCGATCCCGATGGACAGACTGCTCTGCGGCGACGTCGGCTTCGGAAAAACCGAGGTCGCTCTTCGCGCCGCGATGAAATGTATGCTCGACTCGAAGCAGTGCGCGATTATGGTTCCGACGACGGTTTTGGCGTGGCAGCACTATCAGACCGCGCTCGGGAGGTTCTCGCATTTTCCGGTAAACGTGGAGCTTTTATCGCGTTTCAGAACGCCGAAGGAGCAAAAAGAAATCGTCCGAAAGCTTGCGACGGGCGAAATCGATTTGATTATCGGAACCCACAGGCTCGTTCAGGACGACGTTAAGTTCAAGGCCCTCGGGCTGCTCATCATCGACGAGGAGCAGCGTTTCGGCGTTGCCCATAAGGAAAAATTGAAGGAGCAGTACCCCTCGGTCGACATTCTGACGCTCTCCGCGACACCGATTCCAAGAACGCTGAATATGGCGATGTCGGGAATACGGGACATGTCGGTAATCGAGGAACCTCCGCAGGACAGATACCCCGTTCAGACGTATGTTTTAGAGCATCAGCAGGGAGTAATCATTCAGGCTATACAAAAGGAGCTTCGGCGCGGCGGACAGGTTTACTATATCCACAACAGGATTGAGACCCTCGAAATGTGCGCGTACCGCCTTCAGCAGCAGCTTCCCGACGCGAGAATAGGGATTGCCCACGGGCAGATGGACGAGGAAAAGCTCTCGGACATCTGGCGGCAGCTTCTTGAAAACGAAATCGACATTCTCGTCTGCACGACGATTATCGAAACCGGCGTGGACGTTCCGAACGTGAACACGCTTATAATCGAGGATTCCGACCGCTTCGGGCTTTCACAGCTCTACCAGCTCCGGGGGCGTGTCGGGCGTTCAAACCGCCGGGCTTACGCATATTTCACCTTCCGGCGCGGAAGGGTCCTCACCGAAGTCGCCGCCAAGCGGCTTGAGGCAATACGCGAGCTCACGCAGTTCGGCTCCGGCTTCAAAATCGCGATGCGCGACCTCGAAATCCGGGGCGTAGGGTCGATTCTTTCAGCAAAACAACACGGCCATATGGAGGCGGTCGGCTACGACATGTACCTGCGGCTTCTTACGGAGGCAATCGCCGAGCAGAAGGGCGAAGCCCCGCCGAAGGCCCCCGAGGACTGCCTTGTCGACGTTTCGGTCGACGCGTATATCCCCGAGGATTATATCGAGGACCTGCCGCTTAGAATCGACGCGTACCGGCGGATTGCGCAAATCGTCACGGTCGAGGATTCGCAGGACGTAATCGACGAGCTCATCGACCGCTTCGGCGAGCCGCCGAAATCCGTAACCGGGCTTGTGAACGTCGCGCTTTTGAGAAACATGGCCTCGAATAACGGCATTAAGGAAATTTCGCAGAAGGGTAATCTTATTTACTTTTATATCCGCGAAGCCAACGTCCCCGCGATAATGTCCGTCGCGCAAAAATACAAGGGCCGCGTCCAGGTGAACGGCGCCGACAACGGATTTATCGCAGTAAAGCTGCAAAAGGGGGAAGCCCCCATGCGGGTGATGCGGGACGTGCTGGGGGTTATGGAGGGGAAGAGGTTAGGGTAAAATACAAAACCCCCGGCGCACCGATTTGTGCGCCGGGGAATTTTTTGCCGTAAATCAGCCACTCATCCTCTTACCCCAAACTCTCAATATACTCCTTGATTTCAAGGTTCTGCTGGTCGAGGTAATATTCAAAGCTCTCGGAGAACTGCTCTTTGAGCTGCGCCCAGGTGGTCTGCGCGCCGCCGCGGGCGATGTCGTCGCGGAAGTGGTTATAGGCGGTGTTGAGCTGGTCGATGAAGTTGCCGTTGTAGTACATGTAAGTGTTCTTGAGGATAAGTCTGCGGCACTCGTCGTACATCTCAAGCATTTCGTCGGTCCAGAGATACTTCTCCTGGAGCTGTTTGCGCTCGATTCTGTCGACCGTCGGGTCAACAATCTTGAATCTCTCGCAGGCCGCGTAAAGCGCGACGCCGTCGGGGTTCTTGCCGCCGGTAACAAGCATATAACCGGTCGGAATGGACGCAAGATAGTATTCGCCGTCGCCGTTGGGGTTCCTCGGAAGCGGAACGAACATCAGCTCGTTCTCGGTGACGTCGCCCCAGATATTCTTTGCTTCCTCAACGGGCATACGGAACTGGCCGAGAAGCGCGACATAGAAGAGGCAGAGGCCGTCCTTAACGCCGGCGCCGGCGGTATTGTTGTCGCGGCCGCCCCAGTAGTTGGTTCCCTGATGGTATACGCACTCGTTCTTTACGAGGTCGTAGATGAGCTGGTTGGCCTGCTCTAAAAGCGGGTCGTCGAGGTTGGATATGTAGTTGCCGTCCTCGTCCTTTTCAACGAACTTCGCGCCGGAGGCCTCCTGAACGAGCGCGCCGTTATAGGCGTAGCCGTCAAGGGCGAAGCGGTTCTCGTCCGCGTCGGAGAAATCCATGCACATATCGTAGAATTTATCCCATGTCCAGTCGTCGTTTGCGTAGAGCTCGGCGGGGTCGTCGTAGCCGTATTCCTCAACAACTCTGCGGTTGTAAGGAACGACGTTTCTGAAGGTTACGTCGGTTACGAACGCAAAGTGGCGGTCGCCGAGAGCGAACGCGTCGGCGGGCTCTGCCATTCCCTCCCAAAGAGGAGAGGTATAGTCGACGTAGCCGTCAACCGGGATAAAGGTCTTGTTGATGCAGTGCATCGGGAACGTCGCCTCGGAGCTTACGCCGCAGGGGTAGAAGTCGGGCGAGTTGTCCGCCATGATGAAGTTGGCGAGCTGGTCCCACTTGGTGTCAAGGGTGGTTTCCCAGAACTCGACCGTGCAGTGATACTTCTCGCGGAAGGTCCAAAAGCCGGTGTTTATAACCTGGTCCTCGGAGTAGTTGTTCATCAGGTCGACCTCGGCAAAGTAGATGATGTTGGAATTGGCTCCCTTTGCCTCGGAAATGTCGGGAAGTCTGATGCCGGCGGCGTTGAGTATCGCCTCCGAGTCTTCTGTGGAAAGCGTCAGAATTATCGGCTTGCGCTTTTTAGAACCGCAGCCCACAAGCGCGACAACCATGACAAGCGCGAGAACGATTGCAATGATTCTTTTCATATCTTTGCTCCTTTCAATGTGTATTTTTACAATACATGTTTATATATTAGCATAATTTCGGGATTTTTTCCTTGCATAATGTCCGAAATTTCTTGCGCGGCTTCGGCTAATAAATTGTTATCCCGTCGAGGTCGAAATCGCACCCCGGCAAAAACAGCAGCGTTATTTCCGTCCTGCCCTCGGCCGAAATCCCGAATTTTTGGCGCGATTGCCCCTCTTTTCCGTCAAATTCAACGGTGTAAACGTTTTCGCCCGCCTCGGATTTGACGACGATTCTGACGGATTCGGCGGCGTTTCTCGTCATTCCGGAAATTTCGATGAACTCCGCCTTGCGCGAAAGCTCAATATCCTCAAAGACGACCGTCACGTTGTTCCCGATGCCGAGTATCGCGCTATCCTGCTCCCTAAAGCTGTCGCCGAATACCCTCGCCCTGCGGCAGGCCGGGATAAACCGCCCGACGGCTTCAGGCTTTTTGAACCCGAAGCCCTCGAAGCGAAGCGATTCCGAAAACTTAAACGCAAGGTCGTGAACCCCGCAGAGCGTTTCGGAGAGCCTGAACGTGTTGTACTGATAGGTGTTCCAGCGGCTTTGGGCCCGGTAGACGAATTTTCCGAGGATTTTTTCGCCTTCCCAAAGCTCGAAGGGTATCGGCTCGCTCGAATAGCTGAAAATCCCGACCGTGAGCTCCTCCGCACCGCAGCGGCCGAAGTTGACGCCGTCGAAGCGTATCAGCGCGCCTTCCTTCGGGACCTGAAGCCCTCCGCCCATAACTACCTGCAATTTTTCGCCCGACGAGGAGCAGAGCGACGCGCTTACGATTCCGCCGTAGGGGTCGAAGCCCGCCTGACCGAAGCCGGAGCAGGACATTTCAAGCTCCGAGAGCACCGCTTCATACGGCGTGCCGTTTTTGCAGTATGCGCGAAGCCGGAAATCGCCGTCGCCGGCCGCCCTGACTATGGCCTCGCCGTTTTTGAACTCAACCCGCGCGAGGTTCGTGACGACCCCGGAATCGCTCGTCGCCTTGAATTCGACGTCGTCAAGGTTAAAGGTCGAGTTTTCCGGCAAAATTTTGGCCTTCGCCGCCGCCTCCGGGAAGGCGGGGGTAAGCCGATTTCGCGTGAGCGTAAGCTCGATTTTCCTGACGGGAATTTCGCCGTCCGGCTCGCTTTCGCGGTTCGCTTCGTTAAGATAATTGCTGAAATATTCCTCCGCCGGCTCGGCTTTTACGCATTTAAGCGTCAGCCTCTCCCCGGGAAGCCCCTCGGAGCGCGCCGTAAGGCATATATCCCCCTCCGCGCCGGGGTCGGAGGCGACAATTGCGAGAAGCTTGCCGTTAAAGAGCCGCCGCGACGTTCCCTTGTATTCGTCATAGTCGGTCGAATCGCCGTTGTCGAGGCCGACGAGCTTACCCTGCCCCGAAACCTCGATATTGACCCTGTTTCGGGCGTTTTCAACGGGGTTCCCGCCGCCGTCGAGCATTCCTATTTCGACATAAATCAGGTCCTCGCCGTCTCCGCGCAGCTCCGTCCTGTCGGGCTTCAGGGAAATTTTCGCGGGGTCGCCGAAGCTCCTTCTTACGGCCCTTGCGACCTCGTTCCCGCATTCGTCGTAACCGATTGCCATTATTTCGCCGCGGCGATACGGCACCCGCCATCTTCCCGAAAGCGCGCCGAAGCCCTCATGGTCGTGGCGGTGCCGCCCGAGGCATTCGCCGTTCACCCAAAGCTCCGACTCGAAGCAATTCGAGAAGATAAACAGATCGATCATCTGCCCCTCGTTCCAGTCCCAATGCGGATAGAGATGGACAAACGGCTCCCCGCCGAGGTTCCACTCGGCCTTGTAGGCGTAGAACGTGTCCTTCGGGAAGCCGGCGGTGTCGACATGCCCGAAATGGGAATTTTTCGTGTGAAAAGGCGTTGGCTCGCCGATATAGTCGAGAGCCGTCCAGATAAACTGCCCGAGGGAATATTTCTTAACCCTGTCAATAGTTATGTTGTATTCCGAATTGATTGCGCCGTAGCTCGTCGCGCAGTTGAGGAGCGATGAGCACTGCTCGTCGTCGTAGGTCGAAGTAACAGTCGAAGCGGGGAAGTGATAAACCCCTCTCGACTGATATGTAGACGACGTTTCGGAGCCGTAAATCACCCAGTCGGGGTATTTTTCGTGATGCTCGTCGTAGATTCTTTCAAGGTAGTTGTAGCCGACAACGTCGAGCTCCTTGGCGCACTCCTGCCCGCCCTCGGTATACATCGTGTTCGACCCGAGGGTCACGGAGTATAGGTTTTTGTAGTCATGGAGCCTAACGCAGCGTTTAAGCTCCCGCGTAACCTCAACCCCACGCGGCAAAAATCCGGTGTCGGAAATCTCGTTTCCTATGCTCCACATAAGCATACACGCGCGGCTTCTGTCGCGGCGCACCCATGACGCAACGTCCCGCTCATGCCATTCGGGGAAAAATCTGTGGTAGTCATAGCGGTTTTTCGGGCGTTCCCACATGTCGAAGCACTCGTTATCAACCAAAAATCCCATCTCGTCGCATAAATCCAGAAACTCGACCGCCGGCGGGTTGTGGGAGGTCCTAACGGCGTTTACGCCCATTTCCTTGAGGATTTCAAGCTGTCGCCGTATCGCCGTTCGGTTCACCGCCGCGCCGAGCGCGCCCATGTCGTGGTGAATGCAGGTTCCTTTGAGTTTATAGGGCAGGCCGTTGAGGCGAAGCCCCTCAGACGGCGAAAATTCAAGCGTTTTGTAGCCGATTTTCTGCTCAACCCAGTCGACTGCCTCGCCGCCGATTAAGAGCTCCGTTTTAAGGGTATAGAGCCGAGGCTCCTCGGGGCTCCATTCCAGAGGGGAAAATTCGGGGAGGCGCGTTTCAACGTTTTTTGCGGCATCAAAAAGCGTTACCGCCGTCCGCGCTTCGGCCATAAGCGCGCCGCTTTCATCAAAAATTCTGTGTGAAAGAACGGCTTCGCCCTTTCCGCGGACTTCGGCGTCGATTTCGGTGATATAGCCGCCGGCGGTCTTTTTCGGGACGACGTAAACGCCGTCGGGGACAAGCTCGCTTTCCCCCTTTTCGATGAGCCAGACGCGGCGGTATATTCCCGCGCCGGAATACCATCTCGAATTCGGGTGGCGGTGCCTTACAAGAACCATGAGCTCGCCCGTTTTCCCGCCGCTGTCGGGAATCGGAACGTCGAAGGTCGTATAGCCGTATTTCCACTCGAAAATTTTTTCGCCGTCAAAGAATACGTCGCAGTCCTGGTATACCCCCTCGAAGCGAACGCCGACCCGCGTTTCTTTTGAAGAAGAGGGAATCTCACAGCGGTAATATCCGTCGCCGTCGCGGTAGAGATTCTTTGTATCGTAAATCAGCCAGTCGTGGGGAACCTTTACCGTCCGCCACGCGGAGGGCTTTTTATCGGGCTCCGCAAGCGCGAATTCCCACCTGCCAATCAAACGTCTTCGCATGGTATCACCCTTTCAGAAAAATTTCGTCAAGGCTATTTTACAGCATTTTTTCTCAAATGTCTATATATTCTCAACAATTTCCTCAAAAAGGTATTGAAATTTTTGCGGTAAAATGGTATTATTATACCATAAACCGAAAGGAGCAAAAGCTTATGTCAAAAGTTACTATATTCGACCACCCGCTTATCAAGCACAAAATTTCCCTTCTAAGGGACAAGTCCACCGGCACGAAGGATTTTCGCACGCTTATTGAGGAAATCGCGACGCTTATGGGATACGAGGCCCTTCGCGATTTGCCGCTCGACATGGTTGAAATCGAAACGCCTATCTGTAAAACCGTCCAGCCGATGGTTTCGGGCAAAAAGCTCGCAATCGTCCCGATTCTTCGCGCAGGGCTCGGAATGGTGAACGGGATTCTGGCACTCGTTCCCTCCGCCAAGGTCGGCCATATCGGAATGTACCGCGACGAAACCACCCACATTCCGCATGAGTATTACTGCAAGCTTCCCGACAACATCGGCGAACGGCTTATAATCGTCCTCGACCCGATGCTCGCGACGGGCGGCTCCGCCATCGACGCAATCAACTTAATTAAACAGCGCGGCGGCCGCCAGATTAAGTTCATGTCGATAATCGCCGCCCCCGAGGGCCTTAAAGCCCTTAGCGAGGCCCACCCCGACGTTGAAATCTACTGCGGAAGCCTCGACGAACGCCTAAACGAAAACGCATACATCGTCCCCGGCCTCGGCGACGCCGGCGACAGAATATACGGTACGAAATAGTCCGAAAGGGGCAATGCCTCCGTGAAAAAAGCAATTTTATCTTTCGCCGTTATATTTGCTCTCGTTATTTCCCTGTGCTCTTGTTCCGAACAGGATTTAGAGGATATGACTCGCGGAGAAGGCGACGGGTATGCAACTATAATTTGGGGCGATAGGACCTATGTGCCGTACGGCGCATTATCCGCCTACGGCGAGCGCGGAAAGCAAATCGGAACCGTCGACGGAGATGAGGACGACAGAGTTTATGAATTAAAAGGATATTCGTCCGACGAATGGATTGTAAGTTCGCTTCCTCACGACCTCGGCATGCTGTTGAAAGAAGTAGATGTCACGGATATTCCCGACGGCTGGCAGTCGGAATATGAGTGGAATAGATAGGGTTCGGTTAGCGGGTTATATATGCAGCAAAAGCAGACGGAGGCGTCTGCTTTTGTTGGTTTATGAGGGATATTAGGGTTCGCCGCTTTTTTATTTTGGGTAGGTAAGTAGGCATACTGTTTCCACATGTTCATCATTGTCCAAACTCAATTCCATATCCCCCTCAATAATGGGGAGCTTGAATTTCATGGATTTGAGCCATTGGCCGTTAGGCTGCCTGTCTTCAAAAATCTGTATTTCTGAAATCAGCGATTCCATAAGCTGCCGCTTCTCTACATCATTCATCACTTTGTAGAGCTTGTCAAAATAAATCAGCACCTTGTAAATATTATCGCCGGTTATCTTCTCCGCTTCGATTGCGGTCTTTTTCGCCCTTGCCTCAATGAGCCGGGACTCCGTTTC
>CANPZQ010000008.1 GCA_947588775.1 uncultured Clostridia bacterium | reverse complement strand
TATGTTGAAAAACCTGACAAATCGAGCGGGAAAAAGAAACAAAAAATCAGGATTCAGTACGACCTCGTGGACTTCATACCCATAAATGAGCTTTTGCAAGCAGAAAAGCAAAGAGAAACGGCGTGACCGAAGTCACGCCGCTTCAGAAAAATTAGTTTCGACTTCCTTATGACGCCCCAACTAAACGTCGGGGCTTTTCGCTTTTTTCGCGGGAATTTTTGAATATTGCCTTTTAGCACTTGAAATGGCGGCGCAAATGTGCTATATTATAATGAATAGCTCCGAATCGGGCGGGGAGCTTGCCGCCGCCCGGGAAGTTCAGGAAGGTGGTTTACAGTGAGTATAATTAAAAAGGCGTTCTGCGCCGTTATCTGCGCCGCGCTGCTTTCGTCCTGCGCCGCCCGCCGGCCCGAGGAAAAAAAGTCGGGGGAGCAGGAAATAACCATCAACACAAACAACATAGTTATAAATACCGAGCCGCCGGCGACCCAGGAAACGCTTAATACGCCCGAATTCAGCTTCACCACCCCGGAGCCGACGTCGCCGCCCGAAACAATGCCGCCCCGCACCGCCGAAAAGACGGACGAGCCCGACGGCACCAAGCCTTCCTCGCAAAAAACAGAGGAAAAGAGCCGCGAAACCGATGGCGGCGGCCCCGAAATTTCCCCGATGTCGGGAACATATTACGCAAAATCGAGCGTGAACGTCCGCGAAGAGCCGGACGCCGACAGCGACCGCGTCGGACACCTCGACAAGGGCGAAAAGGTGAATGTCACGGGAATCGCCTCGAACGGCTGGATGCGGATCGATTTCAAGGACGGCTCATACTATGTCAACGGCTCCTACCTCAGCCCTTCGGAGCCGGAAGTTACCGAGCCCGAGCCCGCAAAGACCGAAGCTCCCGCGACTACCGAGCCGATACCCTCCGAAACCGAGCCGCCCGCTACCGAAGCCCCTCCGACCGAGGCGCAGACTGCGACCGAGGCGACAACTCCCGCTCCCGACTATGAAATTATCGACGCGGAGGGCTCGGCGATTGTAAAGGAAAACCTCAACGTTCGCGTCGCCCCCGACGCTTCGAGCGAGAAGGTCGGAATGCTCCATGCCGGCGACAGGGTTACGATTACCGGCGCGACATCGAACGGCTGGGTGAGAATTATCTTTGGCGGCGGAGAATATTTCGTCAGCGGCGACTATCTCAGCTTTGAGGACGAAACCCGGGGCGAAACCCTCCCGCAGGAGGTCCCGGATTTTCCGTCGACCGGCGTTTTGACCGGCTCAAACGGCTATTCCGCGCTTAATTATTCAAATCAAAAGGCCGTCTGGTTTGCGTTTTTGGACATCGACGGAATGCTTAAAAACGCCGACAAGGCGAGCTTCACAAGATGCATTGCCGCCGCCTACGACGACGTTTTGTCGCTCGGTTGCAACACGGTTTACGTCCATGTCCGCTCATACGGCGACGCGTATTACTACTCGGACTATTTCCCGTTTACCGCCGCATACAGCGGGACCGTCGGCGTAAGGCCGCCGTTCGACCCGCTTGAGGTGATGATTTCCGAGGCGCACAGCCGCGGGCTTTCCTTTCACGCGTGGATAAACCCCATGCGCGGCGCGAAAAAGGAGCAGTTTTCCGAAATGCCCGCAAATTACGCGCTCAAGCAGTGGTACGATTCCGATTCGACAAAGGGAAAATTCATAGTCTACGATTCCGACACGGGCTGCTACTGGCTAAGCCCTGCATACACCGCCGTAACGGATTTAATCTGCAGCGGCGTTGCGGAGATTGTTTCAAGATATAACGTCGACGCGATACATATCGACGACTATTTCTATCCGACGACATCGTCCTCCTTCGACAAGGCGGCTTTTGAGGCTTCGGGAGTCTCCGACCGCGCTTCGTGGCGCAGGGGCGTTGTGAGCGCGCTCGTCGGAAGGATTTACAGCACCGTAAAAAGCTGCAACCCGTCGGTGCAGTTCGGCGTTTCGCCGCAGGGAAATATCGAAAACAACCGCGACCGCCTCTACGCCGACGTTGAAACATGGTGCTCAACGCCGGGCTATCTCGACTACGTCGTCCCGCAGATTTACTACGGCTACGAAAACAGCCGCCTGCCCTTTGAAGCATGTCTGAAGCAGTGGTCGGAAACGGTAACGCTCCCGGGCGTGAGCCTCGTCTGCGGAATCGCCGCCTATAAGGTCGGCGAGGGAGGGGAGTGGTCGTCGGGGAAAATCCTCTCCGAGCAGACCCTTTCTGCCGCCGAAAACGGCGCGTTCGACGGAGTTGCGTATTTTCGGTACCTTTCGCTCTACGGCTCGGCGAGCTCCTCCGAAAAGCTGATGAAAAAGGAGCTTCCGGGGCTGAAAAACGCCGTTTCGCGCTTTTAAATTCCATTTAAATGAGGAAATTTATGAAGAGGTTTATTTCAATTTTTCTCGCGCTTTTAACGCTTTTGCTGCCGCTCGCCGGAACAGCGGGCGCGGTGCTGCCGTTTAAAGCCCATGCCGAGGAGGCCGTTTTAGACGAACCGGAGCCGGTTGACGGCGTTTTGGCGTTTCCGGATCAAATGAAAGCGTCGGTTATAACCGTCGGGCTCGACTTCTTTAAGGACAGCTCGCAGGGCGCGCAGGAAACCCAGGACGAAATCGACAAAATCCTTACCGACTTCGAGAGCTTCGGCCTTAATACCGTTATTATCGAAACGTCGTACAACGGAACCGAATACTACGAGATTGACAGCCGCCTTTTCGAGCATTGCTCGCCGCTGTCGATGCTCCTTGATTCCGCCGTTTCCCGCAATTTCTTTATTTATATAACATTCGATTTGAACGCAGTATACCGCTCGGGCGAATATAAGCCCCTCGGCGAGAGAATTGATTCGCTCGCCTACAGCGTTCACCGCCTTACGAGCAAATATCTCATCGACGGCATAATTTTAAAGAATTACTATGCCTCAAAGTCCGAGCAGAGCTACCGCGACTACCGCGGGAGCGGCTCTGGAATCGGCTATGAAAACTGGCTCAGGGAAAACAACTCCTACGTCGCCGGGCTGATAAGCAAGGCCGTCAGAGCCACAAGCAGCTCGGTCGCCGTCGGGCTTCAGGCAGATAACGCATGGCTTAACGACGACACCGATTCACGCGGCTCCGATACAAGCGACGATTTTGAGGCCCTCGCCGACGGCTATTCCGACACAAGGGCGTTTATCCTCGACGGCCTCGCCGACTTTTTGGTCGTATACTGCTACGGCGGGCTCGAGAGCTCGGAGCTTAATTTTTCAAAAACCGTCGAATGGTGGGATTCTCTCGCCTCCGAGGCGGGAATACCGCTGTTTGTGAAACACGCGAACTCCCGCGTAAGCTCCTCCGATTCAAAGTGGGCGGTCGACCAGCTCCCGAAGCAGCTTGTCGAGTGCGAAAAGTATTCAAGCTACCGCGGAAGCATTTTTGAATCCTACGACCAACTCCGCGAGGACAAAGTAAGCACCGACGCGATTGTACGCTACTTCGAGGGCAATTTGAACATAAATTCTCTCTATAAAAAGCTTAAGATGGTTCTTCCGCAAAAGACCGACTACACGACCTACGAGCCGAACGTCACATTCCAGGGCTCGTTTGACGAAAACTTCGAGGTATACTTCAACGGCGAGCCGATTACCCTTAACGAGGCGGGTAACTTCTACTTCGTAGAGGACCTCGACGTCGGCGAAAATTACTTCACCTTCAAAAATAAGGCCAACACCGTCAGATACCGCATCGTCAGAAAGGTAAAGGTTTTGCAGAGCATAGAGCCCGCCGAAAGCTCGACGATGTACGTCGAGGGCTCGACAAGAATCGTTGTCGACGTAATCGCCTATAAGGGCTCGAAAATCAAGGCCACCCTCAACGGTGAAACCGTTACCCTCGACGAAGAGGAAATCCGCTCCGACGACCTCGACTCCAACACCAACTACACCCACTTCACCGGGCATTTCACCGCTCCGGAGGGAATCGTAGGCGAGGAGCAGGACCTCGGAAATATCGAAATCGACGGCCGCTACGGAGATTTGAGCCACGAGCACGAAAACGGCGCGCGGGTAATCGTAAACGCCGTTCCCGAACAGGCGGAGGCCGCCCAGCTTGTGCGCGTCAAGAACGATAACACCATCACATACGACTATTACACCACCGATAACGTCGCCGACCCGACCCGCCCGAGGCTTCCCGCGGGAACAATTGACGTTTACGTCAACACCGTGACCTACAACACCTCCTCGGAGGGCGTAAAGCAGTCGAACAGCTACTATCTCACCGAATCCGGCCTCAGAATAAGGGCCTCCGACTGCGACCTGATTGACGGCTACACGATGGTAAACAATTCGGTGACGTTCAGAAGCGGCTACACCGATTCCTCCGGAAACACGGTCGTAAGCCTCGGCCTCGACTACCAGACGCCGTTTACGGTTTCGTTCTCACCGCTCAGCTACGATAATCCGAAAAACAACTCCTATCTCGTCAGCAGCTTCAACCCCGACTATGTTATCGTCACGTTCGAGCATATGTCGACCTTCGGCGGAAGCCCGTCGTTCAGCGGGGATTCCCTCTTCTCGGGCGGCGAATGGCAGTATGCCGACATAAACGGCGAGCAAAAGGTTCAGCTGAAGCTCAGGCTCCGCAAATCCGGCGTTTATATGGGCTATTCGTCGAGCTTCGACGGCTCGGGAGGCTTAAATATTGTCTTTAACGGCTATCCGACCTCGCTTTCCGGGGTATCCGTCGTCATCGACCCCGGCCACGGCTATAATAAATCCGCGTCCACCCTCGACCCCGGGGCAGTCGGACATGTCGTCGAGCAAAAAATCAACATCGAAATCGCGAGGAAGCTGACCTCGGCCCTTCAAAACGCCGGCGCGACGGTTTATATGCTCCCGACCGACACCGAATACATCAACCTCTATGACCGCTCGACCCGCGCGAGGCGTTACAACCCCGACATCTATATCGCGGTTCACTGCAACTCGGTTGAGGACGGCGAGGGCGTAAGGGGCGTCGAGGCGTACTACTTCACGCCGTTCAGCCAGCCGCTCGCGGCACTTGTCAGCAAAAAAATGGCGAACTACTATCAGACGAACGTCTACGGCGACGGCAAAAACCGCGACCGCGGTGCAAAATACAACTATTTCGCGGTTACTCTTGAACAGGAATTCGCGTCGATTCTCGTTGAATGCGGCTTCGTTACCGACTATAAGGAGGCCATGGCGATGAACGATTCCGGCAACCAGACCGGGCTTGCGAACGCCATTGTCGACGCGATTTCGGAGTATCTCGCGAGAGGAAGATAGAAGATAAAAGATAAAAGCTTAACTAACCGAAAGATTGAATAGGAGGAAGCAACTTGTTTAAAATTCTTGAAAAGCGGGAGCTGAACGAGCAGGTTACGCTGATGACGCTCTCGGCTCCGCTGATTGCAAAAAAGGCGAAGGCGGGCCAGTTCGTAATCTTTCGCACCGACGAACAGGGCGAGCGAATCCCGCTCACAATCGCCGACTACGACCGCGAAAAGGGAACCGTTACGATTATTTTCCAGAAGGTCGGAAAATCAACGATGCAGCTCGGCCTTATGAACGAGGGCGACAGCATTTTAAACCTTGTCGGCCCGCTGGGACTTCCGACGGAGTTTCCGGAGGGAGTAAAGCGCGCGGCGGTTATCGGCGGCGGCGTAGGCTGCGCGATTGCATATCCGCAGGCGAAAGCCCTTCACAACTCAGGCGTTAAGGTCGACGTAATCGCCGGCTTTCGCTCCAAGGACATAGTCATTTTGGAGGAGGAAATGCGCGCCGTAAGCGACAATCTTTACATCACCACCGACGACGGGACCTACGGAACAAAGGGTTTTGTCACGAATAAGCTCCAGGAGCTCATCGACGGCGGCGCGAAGTACGACTGCGTTGTCGCCATAGGCCCCGTGCCGATGATGAAATTCGTATGCGCCGTCACGAAGCCCTACGGAATCAAGACGATAGTTTCTCTTAACCCGATTATGATCGACGGCACCGGAATGTGCGGAGGCTGCCGCGTAAGGGTTGGCGGAAAGATTAAGTACGCCTGCGTCGACGGCCCCGACTTCGACGGCCATGAGGTAGATTTTGATGAGCTTATGCACCGAAACTCCGCCTACCGCGAGCTTGAGGCCGAGGCGAAGGAGCATATCTGCAGAATTACGGGAGGTGTTCGCAATGCCTAATATGCAGCTGACAAAAACCCCTGCCGCGGAGCAGGAGCCGAAGGTAAGAGCGCGCAATTTCGAGGAGGTTTCCTCCTGCTATACCGACGCGGAGGCAATTAACGAGGCGAACCGCTGCTTAAATTGCAAGAATAAGCCCTGCGTTAGCGGCTGCCCGGTCGGGGTCAGAATCCCGGAATTTATCGCGAAAATCCGCGAGGGCGACGTTCCCGCCGCCTACGATATTATCAAAACGACGAACGGACTTCCCGCCGTCTGCGGGCGCGTCTGCCCGCAGGAGAGCCAGTGCGAATCGAAGTGCGTTCGAGGAATAAAGGGCGAGCCGGTCGGCATCGGCAGGCTCGAGCGTTACTGCGCGGACTATATGGCCGACAAGTCCGAAGCACCCGTGAAGCCCGAGCCCAACGGCCATAAGGTGGCGGTAATCGGCTCGGGGCCGTCGGGGCTTTCCTGCGCCTCCGACCTCGCGAAGCTCGGCTATTCGGTGACGGTTTTCGAGGCGTTTCACACCGCCGGCGGCGTTCTGATGTACGGAATCCCCGAATTCAGGCTCCCGAAGGCCACCGTCCAGCGCGAAATCAATGGCCTGAGAGCCTTGGACGTTGAAATCGCCACCGATATGGTAATCGGAAAGATACTCTCGGTCGACGAGCTCTTTGAGCAGGGCTATGAAGCCGTATTTATCGGCACCGGCGCGGGGCTTCCGAATTTCATGGGCATCGAGGGGGAATCCCTCGTCGGGGTTTACTCCGCGAACGAATACCTTACCCGCACAAACCTGATGAAGGCCTACCGCGACGACTACGACACGCCGATTAACAAAAACAGGGCGATAGCCGTCGTCGGCGGCGGAAACGTCGCCATGGACGCCGCGCGTTCCGCGCTTCGGCTCGGAGCGGAGAAGGTTTACATAATATATCGCCGCTCGTCGGAGGAGATGCCCGCCCGCCGCGAGGAGGTCCACCACGCCGCCGAGGAGGGGATTGAGTTCAAGTATCTCACCAACCCCGTTGAAATTCTCGGGGAAAACGGCGCGGTCCGCGGGATTAAATGCGTGAAAATGGAGCTCACAGAGCCCGACCAAAGCGGCAGGCGCGGGGTAAAGCCTATTGAGGGCAGCGAGTTTGAAATAGAGGTCGACGGCGTTATTATGGCAATCGGAACCTCGCCGAACCCGCTTATTCGCACCACCACCCCCGGCCTTGAAACAAACCGCAGGGGCTGTTTCGTCGTCGACGAAAACATGCTCACCTCCCGCGAGGGGGTATATGCCGGCGGCGACGCGGTTACGGGCGCGGCGACGGTAATTTTGGCGATGGGCGCGGGAAAGAGCGCGGCAAAGGCCATCGACGAATACATTAAAGGAAAAATGTAAAAAACAGGTTGAAAATTTCGTCGCGATGTGCTATGATATATTTCAATCAGTATAAATCGGAGGAAAAATAAATGCTTAATCAGATTTTAATGACAGCCGGTACCACCCCGTCGATGGGCTCGCAGCTCTATCCGCTTATTTTCATGATAATAATGCTCGTTGTGCTTTATCTTATCATGATCAGACCCCAGCGCAAGAAGGAAAAGGCCGACGCCGAGATGCGCAAGAACGTCCAGGTCGGCGACGAAATCGAAACAATCGGCGGCATCGTCGGAATCATCACGAAAGTTGAGGAAAACACCGTCGTTATCGAAACGAGCGCGGACAGATGCAAGATGCGCATTAAAAAGTGGGCGATTTCAACCAACGTTTCCGCCAACGAGGAGGCAAAGGCCAAGGAGGACGAGCTCAGAGCCGCCAAGGCCGAAAAGAAAAAGGCTGACGACAAGCCCGCAAAGGAAAAAGACGACAAGCCCATCGAAAAGGACTGAACTCGGTTATAAAAACCCATCCCCCCGAATATCGTTTACAAAACGGTGTTCGGGGGGATTTTTGTGTCCTTGTATAAAAGCGTGCTCTTTGGGTTGCTTTTCGCGCTTTGGGCGATTTTTTGCATGAGCTGCGCGGTCGGCGTTCTCTGCCTTTTTATAGATTTCCCCGATTCGCTCCTCGACGGCGTATCGGTAATAATTCTCGGCGCGGCGGCGTATCTCTCCGCAATCTTTTCCACCCGCCTGAAGCGAACAAAGGGACTTTTGCAGGGCTTTTTGTGCGGCCTGACGCTATTTTTGCTGACGCTTTTGGCGAGCGTAATATTCAAAAAATTCACCTTCGGCGACATGACGGTAATTAAGGGGATAGCCTGTATTTTCTTCGGAAGCCTCGGCGGGGTAATCGGGATAAATTCCAAAACGACAAAGCTCAGGCATTAAAGCCCCGTCGGCGGCATAGAATTACACATAAACGGGACAAGGAGAAAAAACAATGGAATCGAAAATCGACTTCGCGCTGGAGCTTCTGAGCGGCAGGCCGCTTGAGTACATAAAATCGCTGCCACGGCGGCAGCTTCTTGAAATAGACGAAATCCGGCTTCGCTCCGAAAGGCCGATGTCGCTCTCCGTCGGCTCGGGCGACGTTATCGTCAACGAGGTAACGGCTTCCCCCGACGTTTTGGAGCAGATTTTTCGCTGCGCGTTCAACTATTCTCTGCACAGCTACTCCCGCGAGCTCGCGGCCGGGTTCATAACCACCCGAGGAGGCAACAGGGTTGGAATCTGCGGCACGGCGGTGCCGTCGTCGGACAGAAAAACCGTCGAATCAATAAAAAGCGTTTCGTCAATAAATATCCGAATAGCCCGCGAGATCAGAGGCCGCGCCGAAGAGGCCGCGCGGATATGCTTTTCGGACGGGCTCAGAGGCGTTTTGGTTACGGGCCCGCCATCGAGCGGAAAAACAACCCTTTTGCGGGATTTAACGCGTATAATCGGCTCAAAGTGCCGCGTGTCGCTTATCGACGAGCAAAACGAAATCGCCGCCGTCTGGCGGGGGATTGCGCAAAACGACGTGGGGTGCCTGACCGACGTATTCGCAGGCTATCCGAAGCCCGAGGGAGTATGCGGCGCAATCAAAACGATGTCCCCCCGCGCGGTGGTCGTCGACGAAATCGGAACCCGCGAGGACGTCGCCGCCCTCGGATATGCCCTTCACTCCGGTGCGGTACTGATTACCGCGGTCCATGCCGAAAGCTGCGACGAAGCCATGAAAAAGCCGGCGGTAAAGGAGCTTTTGGCCGAGCGAGCGTTTCGCTACGCTCTGGAGCTCAAACCCGACAGAAGCGTGAGGGCGGTAAAAATTGATTAGGCTGTTTTTATGCATGATTATCTGCGGCTGCGGCCTTCTTTCGGCGTCGGAGCTTAACCGCCAAAAGCTTGCGGAGGCCGATGCCGTGCGGGAGCTTTGCGGGGTAATTTCAAGGATTGAAGCGATGGTTCGCTTCGAGGCCGCCGACGTTTATACAATCTGCCGCCGCGCGTTCGACGGCGTGAAATCCGCCGACTGCGGGACGTTTAAAGAAATCGACGGCGGGGATTTTTCCGAAAAATGGCAGTCCGCCTGCGACGCTCTTAACATCGACGGCGAGGCGAAAAAGATTTTCCGCGAGGCGGGTTATGTAATGGGAAGCTGCGACGCGATAACGCAGTCGGAAAGGCTTTCGGAGCTTAAATCCGCACTCTCTGAACGCGCCTCGACGCTTTCAAAACGCGCGGACGAAACAAAAAAGCTGCGCCTTACGCTCGGCGCGCTTTTGGGGGCGGCGGTTTCGGTAATATTTATTTGAGGTAGTTTGATAATGGACGTAACACTCGTTTTTCAGATAGCCGGCCTCGGGATAATCGTGGCGGTTTTAAGCCAGCTTCTAAAGCGCGCCGAAAGGGACGAGCAGGCTCTGATGATAACGATAGCCGGGCTTGTAATCGTCATGCTTATGCTTGTGAACGAAATTTCCGAGCTTTTCGACACCGTGCGCTCGGTGTTCGGCTTTTAAATGAACATTGCAGCAATCTCGGCGTTCTGCCTTGTCGCAGCGGTAATCGCGAAGGTTATTCAGCCGACAAACCGCGACCTTGCGGCGTTGGTGTCTATTTCGGCGGTAATAGCGGCGGCATTTGCGGCGGTCGACGGAATATCCGGGGTTTTCTCCGGCGTAGGCTCAATCATAGGCGGCGCGGGAATCGACCCGGAATATGTAAAAATCGCATTTCGCGCCCTCGGAATCTGCTATATCTGCGAGCTGTCGTCCTCAAGCTGCCGCGACTGCGGCGAAACCGCCCTTGGGAGCGTTTTGGACATCTCGGGGCGGGTGACGGTCGCGCTTATGTGCCTGCCGCTTTTAAAGGAATTTATAGAGGTCGTCAAAACGGTTTTGGAGAGATGATGAAAAAGGTTTTATCCGCCCTCGCGGCGGCGATGATTTTGCTCTTAGCGGCGGTTCATGTTTTTGCCGTAGAAGAATTTTCGGACGGAATATATTCCGAAATTTCGGGAGCCGATACCGCAGGCGTTTCCGACGGGCTCGAAAGCCTCGGCATAGAGCCGGACGACCCATCTACGGTGACGTCGCTGAGCGCGGAGGGGATTATCGGCTACGTTTTCGGACTTATCCGCGAGAGCTTCGCAAAGCCCCTGCGCCTGATACTTGCGGGAGCGGTTTTCGCGGCGATTTGCCGGGTTTCGATGACGCTTTCCTATAAAGGCGGAATCTACGGCGAATTTTTCGCCATAGCTTGTTTTATCGCCGTCAGCCCGCAGATTACCGAGGCGTTTCAGTCCGCGATTTCCGCGATGCTCGGCTGCCATGCGTTCATGCTTACCTACATTCCCGCGTTCGCGGCGGTGGTGGCGGCTTCCGGGAACATCACCGCGGCGGTATCCTACAACGCGGTTTTGCTCTATTTTTGTGAAGGCGCGGCAGCTCTCGCAACGGGGCTTTTGCGGCCTATACTTGCCTGTATGCTCGTTCTGAGCGCGGCGCAGGCGATTTCCCCCGAGCTTGTGAACATAACCTCCGCCCTTAAAAACGCCCTGACCGTCGCCGTAGGCTTCATAATGACGCTCTTTTTGGGGGTAATCAGCCTTCAGACCATAGTCGGCCGCGGGACGGACAGCCTTCTTCTTCGCGCCGGAAAATATGCGGTTTCAAGCTTCGTTCCGGTAATCGGCTATTCGCTATCGGAATCCTACAAGGCAGTAAGCCTCAGCCTCAGCGCAATCCGCACCGCCGTCGGCGCGTTCGGGATAGTTATACTCTTGCTCTTTCTTCTATCCCCGATAATAACCGCGCAGCTCTATAAAGCGGCGTGTTCCGTATGCGCGTGGCTTTCAAGAATAATCGGCTCCGAGCGTATAGCCTCGCTTTTCAGCGGCCTTAGCGACGTTTTCGGCTTTTTGGGTACGGTTTTAACAGTTTTTATGCTTATGATGGTCGTTTCCACCGGCATTCTCATAATTCTCGGAGGCGAGCTTGCGGTATGAACGCTTTAAAAACCCTCGCGCTCGCGATATGCGTGCTTTCCGCTGCCTACACGGTTCTGATGATGCTCGTTCCGGACAGATACCGCTCCGAGCTTCGCTCGGTTTTGTCGCTCGCGGCACTTGTGACTGTGGGCGCGATTGCCCTTGGCGCGGACTTTGACGGCATTAGCCCCGGACTTTCGGACCTCGGAAGGTACAACGCCGAATTCAGCGGCGACAGCCTCGTTCAGGCGGAGCTTGAAGCGCGGGTTTCGGACTATCTTTCGACGCTTCTTTCGGAGCGCGGAATCGAATGCAAAAAAGTGTCCGTCGGGACGACTATTGACGCGCAGCGGCGCATATTTATTACAAAAGCAAGTCTTAGGCTCGACCGCGCATTCGGCCCCCGGGAGGCCGAGGTTCGCGCGCTGATTGACGAAAAGATAGGCGAAATTGAAGTTGAAATCGTTTATGAGGAAAGCTGAATGAATTTTTTACAAATTAAGGAACGCCTTCAAAAGCTCCCGCGCAGGTTCATAATCTATATCGCCGCAGCGGCGGTATGCACGGCGACGCTGATTTTCATCGGCAAGCCGGAAAAGAAGGAGGAATATATCCCTCCGCCAACAGAAGAGCTTTTTGAAGAAGCCGACTACGCCGAGGAGCTTTCCCGAAAGCTTGAAAGTATAATTTCCGGGATTCGCGGGGTGGGGGAGGTAAGCGTGATGGTTACGGTCGACGGCACCGTGCGGCGGCTCTACGCCTCCGACGTTTCGGAATCGGATATGAAATCCGAAACGAAAACTGTAATCGTCGGCTCAAAAGAGGCCCTCGAGGAGGGAACGCGCTATCCCGAAATAAAGGGCGTTTTGGTGGTATGCCGGGGCGGTGGAAGCCCCTCGGTCAAAGAAAAGGTGGTAAACGCGGTTTCGACCGTGTTGGATATACCCACAGGCAAGGTTTTCGTAACCGACTCAAAATAATTTTTTTAGGAGGATAACAATGGTTAGAATCAACAGAAGCGTCAATTTAAAGGTGAACAAAAAACACATAATCCTCGCGTGCCTCACGCTCTTGCTCGGAATCACGGTTTACGCGAACTACCGGCTTTCAAAGGTTGAAATCCCGCATACCGAGGTAATGGAGAACGCCGACATCGGCGACGCATACGGCGACGTGCAGTATGTGAACGGCACCGAGCTCGAGAGCCTTTCGAGCGAGGACTATTTCGCCCAGGCGAGGCTCGACAGGCTTTCCTCGCGCGACGAAGCGGTCGAAACCCTGAAAATGGTTCTCGGCGGTCAGGACATCTCGGACGAGGAGCTTGCGACATATACCGAGAGCGCGGTTACGCTTTCGTCGCTGATTGAAAGCGAAACAACGGTCGAAAATCTCATAATGGCCTGCGGCTACGAGGACTGCGTGGTTTACCTCGACGGCGAAAACGCAAGCGTAGTTGTCAAGTCGGAGGGCCTCAGCCCCGCTCAGGCAGCCGAAATCAAGGACATTTTGCTGTCTGAAGTTTCGGTCGAAAATGAAAATATCAGAATTTTTGAGATAAAGTAGTTGTTTTCTTTGAAAATAAATGCTATACTATACAGTGTATGATTGCCAAAAGCCGTGACGGGCGGGGCAGCTCCCGCCCGCAGACGTTTAAAAGGAGGGCCAAAAGCCTATGGAAAAGACAGAAAATACCAACAAGGGCAGCCTAAAGGTTTCCGAGAGCGTTATTGTGACGATTGTCAAAAACGCCGCCTCCGAAATCGACGGAGTATACCGCATCGCCGTCAAGCCGTTCAGCGTTAAAAGCATGCTCCGCTCGTCGGCGGACCCCTGCGACGTAAAGGTTTCGATGCAGGAGGGCGTTTGCAAGATTTCGATGTCGGTCGTCGTAAGAAGCGGATACAATTCGATTAAGGTCTGCGAACAGCTTCAGGAAAAGGTCAAGGCGGCGGTTCAGTCGATGACCGGCGTAACCGTCGCGCAGGTAAACGTCACGGTTGCGGATGTATATTATTCCGAAGAGAACGCGGCCCGATAAGATTATAAACCCGTATAGGTCGGGCGGCTTTTTGCCGTCCGGCCCAAGACGCTTTATTTTAAAAACGAGGGAGAGAAAAGCTTGACACGCCATGAAATCAGAGAGGCGGAATTTTTGCTTCTTTATGAAAAAATGTTCCGCGACGAGCCCGTTTCGGAGCTTGTGACGCTCCACGAAACCGACTACGAGTATAAATGCAGCGAGGAGGTCGAAGCGACCGTCTGCGAGGTAATATCCTGCGCGGACGAGCTCGACGGGATTATCTCAAAATTCAGCCCGAGCAGGGCGTTGGCCCGAATCCCGAAGGTGAACCTCGCGATTTTGCGCCTCGCCGTTTTCGAGATACTCCACCGCGCCGACAGGGTTCCCCAGAACGCCGTCGTAAACGAAGCCGTCGGCCTCGCGAAGCAGTACGGCCAGGACGCGGACGTCAAATTTGTGAACGGCGTTTTGGGCGCGTATACGCGCAGTATAAAAAATGGCGGCCGCTGATTATCTCGGCATAGACGCCTCGAACTACACAACCTCGGCGGCGGTAATTTCCGGCGGCGAGCTTCGCTCGGAAAAGCTACTTCTGCCCGTTGCGGAGGGCGAAAAGGGCCTAAGACAGTCCGACGCGCTATTTCATCACACGCGGCAGCTTCCGGAGCTTCTGGAAAGGCTTCTTCCCGTCGAAAATCTTCGCGCGGTCGGCGTTTCGACAAGGCCGAGAAACGTTGAAGGCTCCTATATGCCCTGTTTTCTCGCGGGAGCCGCATCCGCAAGGGCAATAAGCGCGGCGGCGGGGGTTCCTCTGTATTCCTCCTCCCATCAGGTCGGACATATCCTTGCGGCGATTTGGTCGGTAAAGCGGCTCGATATGCTGTTTTCCGACAAAGCCTTCATAGCTTTTCATGTCAGCGGGGGCACTACCGACTGCCTTCTTGTCAGGCCCGACCCCGAGGAAGTTATAACCTGCGAGGAAATTTCCACGTCGCTCGATTTAAAGGCGGGACAGGCCGTCGACAGGGTCGGAGTTGCATTGGGGCTTCGGTTTCCCTGCGGCGCGGAGCTTGAAAAGCTCGCTTTAAAATCGACCGCGGAATTTAAAATCCGCCCGACGGTGCGCGACGGAAGGCCGAGCCTTTCGGGGCTTGAAAATATCTGCAAAAAAATGATTTTAAACGGCGAAAAAAGCTGCGACGTCGCGCTTTATTGCCTGAAATACATAGAGGCGGCGATTTCGGCGATGACGGAATACGCCATCGGCAAATTCGGGGAATTACCGCTTATTTACGCGGGCGGCGTTATGTCAGACGGGATTATCCGCGAAGGGATTTCAAAACGCTTCGGCGGCGACTTCGCCGAGCCGTCGCTTTCCTCGGACAACGCCTGCGGAATGGCAGTTTTCGCCGCCGTAAAGGACGGTTCAATAGGGTGAACAAAATATATACGGTTTCAACGGTGAACGCGGCGGTAAAGGCAAAGCTTTCCTCCGACCCGTCGCTTCAGGGGATTGCGGTAAAAGGAGAGCTGATGAACTGCTCGCTTAATTCCGCCTCGGGACATTTCTATTTTTCGCTGACGGATTCGCGCGCCTCGGTTCGCGGGGTTATGTATGCACAAAACGCAAAAAGGCTGAGATTTTACCCCGCCGACGGCGTTTCGGTGATCGCATACGGCGGAATGGGGCTTTATGAGCGGGACGGAACATATCAGATAATCGCGACCCAGATGGTTCCCGACGGCCGGGGAAGCGAGGCCGCCGCGCTTGAAGCCCTCAAAGAAAAGCTCGCCGCGCTCGGGGTATTTTCCGCACCGAAGAAGCCGCTTCCGCGCTATCCAGAAAAAATCGCGGTCGTTACCTCCCCGACGGGAGCCGCGATTGAGGACGTAAAAAAGGTAATACGAGGTAGGTACCCGATAGTAAAACTCGCGCTTTTTCCGGCTGTCGTTCAGGGCGCGGACGCTCCCGCAAGCATCTCCTCCGCGCTTTATGAGGCCGACCGAAGCGGCGCGGACGTGATAATTTTAACGCGCGGCGGCGGCTCCGCCGAGGACCTTTCGGCGTTCAATACCGAGGCTGTCGTGATGGCGGTATATAACTGCAAAACCCCGGTAATTTCCGCCGTCGGCCATGAGATTGATTTGATGCTCTGCGACTTTGCGGCAGACGTTCGCGCGCCTACGCCCTCCGGGGCGGCACTTATGGCGACGCCGGATATTGAAAGCATGAAATCCGAGGTCGAAGCCCTGCGAATTTCCCTAAAGCGCGCGGCCGAGGACAAGCTTCACCGCTTAAGAGAGAGCCTGACGGCCTGCCAATACGCCTTGAACGCGTTTTCGGTCGAAGAAAAAATCAGGCTTCGGCGCGCCGAGCTTTCGTCGCTTTCGTCAGGGATTTCCGCCTCGGCGCAGATGAAGCTTAAAGGGGCAAAAATGGAGCTCGAACGGCTTCACGACCTTCTTTTGAGCCTCAACCCCGAAAACGTACTTTCGCGGGGATATGCGATGATTTATAAGGGCGGCGGGGTGGTCGGAAACGCCGGTAGCCTAAAAGCGGGGGACGAAATTAAAATAGTCATGAGCGGCGGAAACGCCGACGCGACCGTAAATAAAGTTAATCAGGGTGATATAAATGAAATATGAGGAAGCAATCAAACGCCTGAAGGAGATATACGCGATTCTTCGGGACGAAAAGACGACCCTTGAAGAAACCGCCGAGCTTTACAAGGAAGGCTCGAAGCTCTGCGCGGAGTGTTCCGAAATGCTCGACAAAATAAGCGCGGAGCTGAAAGAGGAAGATGAGAATGAATAAAGAATATTCCGCTGCCGTCGCCGACGACGTTTTAAAAATAAATTCGCGGCTTTTGGCCTGTCCCGAGCTTTGCGTTAAAGGCCGCGAGCCGGAGCTCAGGGTAATCGAGGCCGAAAACTACGCTCTTTCGGTCGGCGGAAAGAGAATTAGGCCGGTGCTTGCAATTGAGTTTTACAGGCTTTTTTCGGAAAGCGGCAGCGTCCCCGATTGGGTTTACGACGCGGCAATCGCGCTTGAAATGACCCACACCTTCTCGCTGATTCACGACGACATGCCCGAGATGGACGACGACGAGCTGCGGCGGGGAATGCCCGCGACCCATGTTAAATACGGCGCGGACGTCGGGCTTCTTGCCGGCGACGGACTTGCGATAGCGGCATACGAGGTGCTTTCGCGGCTCGCTCTGGAGGGGAAAATACCCGCCGAAACCGCCGTTAAGCTGATACATATCCTCTCCTCGGGAGCCGGAAACCGCGGAATGATTGCCGGGCAGATGCTCGACCTTTGGTCCGAAAAGAATCATGGCGGTGTCGACGAAGCTTTCCTGCGAAAAATGTCAAACCGAAAGACGGGGTGCCTTTTAAAAGCCTCCTGCCTCTTCGGCGCGGTTATGGCGAACGCCGGCGACGAGGGGATTTCCCGCGCGGAAAGCTACGCCGAAAAGGTCGGACTCGCGTTTCAGATTGTCGACGACGTTTTGGACGTTACGTCCTCCGAGGAAACCCTCGGCAAGCCCGTTTTAAGCGACCGCGAGCGCGGAAAGCCCACCTTTGCCGACATTTTGGGGCTTGAAGGCGCGATGGCTGAAGCGAAACGCCTGAGCGAGCTTGCCGCAAAGGAGCTTGAAGAATACCCACGGAGCGGGCTTTTGCGGGAATTCGCGCTTAGCCTTGCCGAAAGAAAAAAATAAACGTAAAGCAGTGATATTTTATGAAATACAGATTGCTGTCGCGCTTACAGCTTCCCGACGACTTAAAAAAGCTCACTCTTAAACAGGAGGAGGAGCTTTGCGCCGAAATCAGGCGAAAAATAATAGAAACCGTCGCAAAAAACGGCGGACACCTCAGCTCAAACCTCGGCGCGGTCGAGCTCACCGTCGCGCTGCACAGGGTTTTCGAGTCCCCGAAGGACAAAATCGTCTTTGACGTGGGGCATCAGAGCTACGCCCATAAGCTTCTTACGGGTCGCTTCGGCAGCTTCCACACCCTTCGCAAATACGGCGGAATATCCGGCTTTACCCGTCCGTCAGAATCCGAGCACGACGCATGCGTGAGCGGGCACAGCTCGAATTCCATCTCCGTCGCCCTCGGAATGGCGGAGGCGATGCGCCTTTCGGGCGACAGCCATCATGCCGTTGCGGTAATCGGCGACGGCGCGCTGACCGGGGGGCTTGCCTTCGAGGGGTTAAACAACGCCGGACACAGCGGCTCGAACATTATCGTCGTCCTGAATTACAACGAGATGTCAATTTCCAAAAATATCGGCGGAATTGCGACGTATCTTTCCGAATTAAGAACACAGTATAGTTATAAAAAGCTGAAATCAGGCGCAAAAAAGGTTTTAGGCGCGATTCCCGTCGTCGGAACGGGGATTAAGTCCCTTATCAGCGCGTCCAAGGACGGCCTCAAGGAAAATCTTCTTCACAGCACGATGTTTGAGGACTTCGGCTTTGAATTCATCGGCCCCGTCGACGGCCACAACCTTGAAAAGCTCGAAGCGGCGTTTCGCTCCGCAAAGGAGATGAACTGCCCCGTGCTCGTTCAGGTGAACACCGTTAAGGGGAAGGGCTATCAGCCCGCCGAGGACATGCCGGGGGAATATCACGGCGTTACCGGCTTCGACATTGAAACGGGCGAAAAACCGCCTGTTTCCGCAAGCTTCTCCGACCGCTTCGGAGTGGAGCTTGCCCGCCTCGCGGCCGTAGACGAGAGAATCGTCGCGATAACCGCCGCGATGAAATACGGCGTCGGCCTCAATCACTTTACGGGAGCCTTGCGCGACCGCCTCTACGACGTAGGAATCGCCGAGGAGCACGCCGTTTCCTTTGCGGCCGGCCTTGCGGCGATGGGCAAAATTCCGGTATTTTCGGTCTATTCATCATTTTTGCAGCGTTCCTACGACGAGCTTATTCACGATATATCAATCCCCGAGCTTCACGCCGTTATCGCAATCTGCAACGCCGGAATCGTCGGCGAGGACGGCGAAACCCATCAGGGGCTTTTCGACATACCATTTCTGACGACGATACCGAACGTGACGATTTATTCGCCGTCGACCTTTGAGGAGCTTAAAATCTGCCTCAACCGCGCGATTTATAAGGACAGGGAGCTTGTATGCGTCCGCTTCCCGAAGGGCTCGGAGCAGCCGTCGGGAATCCCCGCTGCGGACGGCTATTCCTTCACGGACAGGCTCTCCGATACGCTGATTGTTTCCTACGGAAGAACCTCCCGCGCGGCGTATGAAGCTGCGGAGGAGGTCGGGTGCAGCTTTTTGAAGCTGACAAGGGTTTATCCTTTACAGGAAGAGGCCGTCGAGCTTATCAAAAAACACCCGAGAGTATTTGTCTTTGAGGAGTGCTCCCGCGCGGGGTCAATCGGCGAGAAAATAAGGCTTTACGCGCCTTGGGCGGACTGTACGGCGATTGACGGCTACGTCCCGGGAATGAGCGTCCGTCAAGCTTTGGAGCTTTACGGGCTTACCGCCGAAAAAATCGCCGAAAAAGTGAGGTCAGCCCCTTGAGCCGCCTCGATTCAGAGCTTGTGAGGCTCGGCCTTGCCCAAAGCCGCGAGCGCGCCAAGGAATATATCCTCGCCGGGGGAATCTATGTAAACGGCGTTCCCGCTAAAAAGCCCTCCGACGAAGTCAGCGGCGGCGATTTAATAGAAAACCGCGGCGAATCGCTGAAATACGTCGGCAGGGGAGGATTAAAGCTTGAAAAGGCCCTTGCCGAGTTCGGAATCGGCCTCAGCGGCGCGGTTTGCCTCGACATAGGCGCGTCAACCGGCGGGTTTACCGACTGTATGCTTCAAAGCGGCGCGGCATTTGTCTATGCTGTCGATGTTGGACACGGCCAGCTTGCCGAAAAGCTTGTATGCGATTCGAGGGTTGAAAACCGCGAGGGCGTAAACGTAAAGGACCTTCGCGCCGACAGCTTCCCGAAAAAAATCGACTTTATCGCCTCCGACCTCTCCTTTATTTCCTGCAAATTCGCGGCCGACGCTGCGGCGAAAATCCTCGCTCCCGGCGGCTCTGCGGTAATCCTTTTAAAGCCCCAGTTCGAGGCCGGGCGGGAAAATATCTCGAAGGGCGGCATTGTCAAAAACATAAAAACGCATATTTCCGTCGCGGAAAGCATTCTTAATTACTTTTCTTCGCTTAATTTCGCCGTCGCGGGCTTTACGCCATCCCCAATCAGGGGCGGCGACGGCAATATCGAATACCTTTGCCATATTGTAAAGCAAAACGGCTTTACAGCGCATAAAATCGACGTCGCGGCGGTCTGCGCCGAGGCGTTCCGCCAAAGGAGGTGACGGCATGAAGCTGTTTATCTATCCGAATTTTGAAAAGCCGCATTCGCGAGAATGCACTTCTGCGGTCATCTCAATGATGTCCGAACTCGGCTGCGAGGTTTCGCTTCCTATAAAGTGCAGGGGAGAAACCGACGCTGCGGGCGTAAGCTTCCTGCCGCCGGAGGAGGGAGCCGGAGGCTGCGACATAATGATTTCGGTCGGCGGCGACGGGACGATTTTAAAATGCGCCCAGCTCGCCTCCGTCCATGACAAAAAGCTTTTGGGAATTAACTGCGGAAGGCTCGGGTTCATGGCCTCTTTGGAGCGGCGGGAAATATCCGCCTTGAAAAGGCTCGTCGACGGCGATTATACCGTCGACGAGCGAATGATGCTTGATATTGAGATAACGCGGGAGGGCGGCGGCGTTTCGCTCTGCGCGCTGAACGAGGCGGTTATTTCGGGCGGCTACGGAAGCGGAATCCGGGATTTTGAGGTATACGCCGACGGCGTTCAGGTTTCGTCGCTTCGTGCTGACGGGCTTATATTCTCGACCCCGACGGGTGCGTCGGCGTACTCGCTTTCGGCGGGAGGGCCGCTGATTGAGCCGTCGCTCGATTGCATAGAGTTTACTCAGATTTGCCCGCATTCACTGTTTGCGCGGACAATGCTCTTTTCGCCCGAAAAGCTTATTGAAGTAAAATTCAGCGCGGAGGGCGGCTGCGAGGCCTCGGTTATCGCGGACGGCAGAAAGCCGGAGGCACTAAGCGACGCCGACAGGCTTACGATTAAGCGTTCCGAAAAGCGGTTAAAGCTTATAGATATTCTGGGAGGGGCATATTTTCGGGCGGTAAATTCAAAGCTCATGAAGCCCGTTAAGGCGGAAGACGACGTGAAAGGCGGAGAACTATGAAAAACGACAGAAAAAAAGCAATCCTTGACATCGTTAGCCACTACGAGGTCGACACTCAGGAAACCCTTCAGGCACTTTTGCTGGAGCGCGGCTACTCGGTTACTCAGGCGACGGTTTCGCGCGACATAAAGCAGCTTTCGCTGATTAAGACGATGGGCGAAAACGGCAGCTATAAATATTCGCTCCCGCGCCAGAGCTACGACGGCGGCGCGAAATCCGGGCTGATGAGGTTTTTCTCGGACGCGGTATACGCGGTCGACAGGGCGATGAATATAGTCGTAATAAGGTGCCATTCGGGAATGGCGAACGCCGTCTGCGCGAGGCTTGACACCGCGGGCTACGGCGAGATTGTCGGAACAATCGCGGGCGACGACACCATCTTTGTTCTGATGCGGAGCGAGGAAAACGCCGCTTCGTTCTTGAAGGAGCTTGAAAAACTTCTCTGATTTTTCGGGAGGCAGATATGCTTAAGGAGCTTTATATAGAAAATCTCGCCGTACTCGAGAGGGCGACGGTCGCGCTCGGCCCGGGAATGAACGTTTTTTCCGGCGAAACCGGCGCGGGCAAGTCTATTTTGATTGGCGGGATAAACGCGGTCTTAGGTCAGCGCGTTTCCCGCGACATTGTCCGCGCGGGGGCCGAAAAAGCCTATATTTCCGCCGTTTTCGAGGAGGTTTCCGACGAAGTCCGGGATAAGCTTTCCGCCCTCGGAATCGAGCCGGAGGACGAGCTGATAATTTCCCGCGAGATAACCGCCGACGGCCGCGGAACCGCAAGGATAAATTCCCGTGCCGTAAGCGTTTCCGCGCTTCGGGAGATAGGCGGGCTTCTGATAAATATCCACGGCCAGCACGATTCTCAGGTTTTAATGGACCCCGCGCGGCACCTCGGAATCCTTGACGGCTACGCCGAGGACGGCGAAACCGTCGCCGATTACCAAAAATCCTTCAAGCAGCTTCAGGACTGCGCGAAATCGATTTCAAAGCTTCGGCAGGCGGAGCGCGAAAAGGCCGAGCGTACGGCGTATCTTAACGCAATCGTCGGCGACATCTCCGCCGTGAATCCCGAAAAAGGTGAGGACGAAGCGGTCGAGGAGCGTTTTAAGGTTCTGGATAACGCGGTCGAGCTTTCGGAGGCACTGCGAAACGCGGTTACGCTTTTGACCGGCGACGACGAATCCGGCGGCGCGAGCGCGGAAACCGCCTCGGCCTACAGCGAGCTTTCGGGCGGCGAAAGCCTTCTTCCCGAGCTGAAACCGCTTTGCGAGAGGCTTTCAACCGTAGGAATTGAAATCGGCGACATCTCTGACGAGCTTTCGCGGATTCTTGAATCGCTCGAGGTCGATTCGGGTGAGTACGCGAGGCTTTCGGCACGAAGGGAGGAGTTGACAAGGATTAAACGCCGCTACGGCCCGTCCCTTGACGACGTTATCGCGCTTTGGGAAAAGTCGGCGGAGGAGCTTGAAAAAATCACGGGCTCCGAGCTCGAGCTTGAAAAGCTTTTGCAAAAAAAGGACGAACTTTTGGCGGAGGTTTCAAAAAAGGCGGAAAACCTTGGGAAAATCCGCCGCGCGGCGGCCGAGAGGTTCGAGAGGCAGGTCGAGGACGAGCTAAGGTTCTTGAACATGCCCGACGTGCGTATAAAGGTAGAGTTCGAGCGCGGAAAGCTCACCCAAAGCGGCATGGATACGCTTGAATTTCTGATTTCGGCGAACCGCGGCGAGGAGCCGAAGCCGATGGCGAAAATCGCCTCGGGCGGCGAGCTTTCAAGGATAATGCTCGCTCTCAAATGCGTTCTTGCCGGCCGCGACGACATTCCGACGCTGATTTTCGATGAAATTGACTCGGGGGTAAGCGGCCGAGCGGCGCAGAAAATCGGGATAAAGCTTCGGGAAATATCTCGGCGGCGGCAGGTTATCTGCGTAACCCACCTCGCGCAGCTCGCGATATTTGCCGACGAACATATACTTATCGAAAAGAAAACCTCCGGCGACAGGACAGTCACCGAAATCAAGTCCCTCGACTTCGAGGGCAGAAAGTACGAAATCGCCCGCATCTTAGGCGGCGACAATATAACCGAAACCGTATTAAAAGACGCCGAAGAGCAGCTTTTATCGGTGCGAAAGGAGCAGGTTTGAATGATAGCGGTATTTTTGGCAAACGGATTTGAGGAAATCGAGGCGTTGACCCCGGTGGACTGCCTTCGCAGATGCGAAAAACAGGTAGTCACGGTCGGCGTCGGCGGACAGGTCGTCACGGGCTCGCACGGAATCAAGGTCATCGCGGACTATGAGGACATCGAATTCGCCCCCGGCGACGATTTGGAGGCGATAATTCTCCCCGGAGGAATGCCGGGAACCCTTAACCTTGAGAAAAACGCCACGGTGCAGTATACAATCGATTTTTGCGCCGAAAGGGGAATTCTGATTGCGGCGATTTGCGCCGCCCCCTCCATTCTCGGGCATAAAGGGTTACTCAGAGGCAAAAAAGCGACCTGCTACGTCGGCTTCGAGGACCAGCTCGAGGGCGCGCAGGTTTTAACCGACGTTCCCTGCGTTTCGGATGGAAATATCGTTACCGCCTGCGGAATGGGCGCGGCACTTGAATTTTCCTGCGAAATAGTCGCAAGGCTTATTTCGCGGGAGCGCGCCGAAACGCTTTTAAAGGCGTTAAATAAAAAGTAACCCGAAAGGATATAAGATGAAGGACGATTTATTTGACACATACCTGCGGGACATTATGGCCTCAAAGGAAAATAAGCCTGCGGCCGCCGTTCCCGTAAAGGAGGAGGACGGCGGGCAGGAGGATTTTGCCGAAAAAACCATACGGCTCTCGAATTCCGAGGCCGCGGACTTTTCAAAGGTAAAAAAGTCGCCGGTCAACACGGCGAAGCCTCAGCCCGCGCCGCAGCCCCTAAAAAAGAAGAAAAAGGTCCGCAAGGCGAATTATTCCGCATACGGCGGGCTTGTTCTCGCAACGCTTGTTTTATGCACCTCGGTGATAATCTCGCTATTTGTTATTGTCGTCGGGCGGGATTTTCTGGGGCTTGACACCAACAACAACGAGTTCACCCTCTATATTCAGGAGGGGTGGACTATGCCGGAAATTTCGGAATATCTCTATGAAAACGGGATTATCGAGTACCCCGAGGTTTTCAGCCAGTTCGCAAAGCTTAAGCTTCGCAGCGGCGGTGCGGTTTATCCCGGCGACCTCGACGTAAACCCGGCGATGAGCTATTCCGAGATAATCGACTCGCTCTCCGAGATGAGAGAGGCCCACGAAACCGTCACGGTGACGTTTATTGAGGGTATAACTCTCAACGAAGCCGCGAAGCTCTTGGAAGAGCAGGGCGTTTGCGACGCGGAGGAATTTATCTTTGCGTTCAACTCAAACGTCTACGGCCTCGGCTTTGAAAGCCATGTAAGCTCGTCGGGGCTCAAGCTCTATAAATACGAGGGCTACCTCTTCCCCGACACATACGAGTTCTATGTGGGCGATTCGGTTTACAACATCGTCAAGAAAATCAAGGAGCATACCGAAACAAAGCTCACCGACGAGGTGATTTCCCGCGCCGCGGATATGGGATATACCCTCGACCAGATTATGACGATGGCGTCGCTTTTACAGCTTGAATCCGGAAAGGCGGAGGAGATGAAAAACATCGCCGGGGTATTCTATAACCGCCTGAACAACAGGGGCGAATACCCGAAGCTCCAGTCGAACGCCACCGACAAATATGTCGATTTTATTAAATCCAATTCCCAGACGGCCTATCAGGAGATGTGCGACGCGTACGACACCTATGTCTGCGACGGCCTTCCGGTGGGGCCCGTCTGCAACCCCGGTTGGGACGCTATAGAAGCCGCGCTCTATCCCGCAGAAAACCCATACTACTACTTCCTCTCCGACGCTGATGGCAACTTCTACTATGCCGAAACCTACGACGAACAGGTCGCGAACCAGAAAGCCGCGGGGCTTGGCGTATGATGAATGCTAAGCCGGAGATTCTTTCGCCCGCCGGCGATTTTGAATGCCTTAAGGCGGCGGTTATGTACGGCGCGGACGCGGTTTATCTCGCGAAAAAGTCCTACGGTATGCGTTCCGCTCCCGAAAATTTTTCTCAGGAGGAGCTTTCGGAGGGCTGCCGCCTTGCGCACTCGGCCGGGAAAAAGGTATATCTCACCTGCAACACCCTTCCGCACAGCCGCGAGCTTGACGGGCTCAAACGGTTTGCGGACGAGGCCGTCGAAGCGGGCGTCGACGCGTTTATCGTGAGCGATTTGGGGGTAATGTCGCTTTTAAAGGAATACGCCCCCGACGTCGATATTCACATTTCAACTCAGGCCGGAGTCGTGAACTACAGGACCGCCGCGGAGCTTTATAAAATGGGCGCGTCGCGGGTCGTTCTCGCGCGGGAGCTGAGCTTAGAGGAAATCGGAATTATCCGCGAAAACACCCCGCCGGAGCTTGAAATCGAGGCGTTTGTCCACGGCGCGATGTGCGTTTCGTTTTCGGGAAGATGTCTTTTGTCGCAATACCTCACCGGCCGCGACGCAAACCGCGGAGAGTGCGCCCAACCGTGCCGTTGGAGCTACGCGCTTATGGAGCAGACCCGAGAAGGGCAGTATTTCCCGATTTCTGAATCGGACGGCGGGACTTATATCCTAAACGCCAAGGATTTATGTCTTATAGACCACCTCTCGGAGCTTTCGGACGCGGGGATTTCGAGCTTTAAAATAGAGGGACGGGCGAAGTCGCCGTACTATGTTTCGGTCGTGACGAACGCCTACCGCGCGGCAGTCGACTTTCTTTCGGAGCACCCCGGCGAGGCGGTTCCAGAATGGATTCGGGAGGAAACCGAAAAAATATCCCACCGCGAATACTCGACAGGATTTTATTTTCCCGAAAACCCGCCTTCTCAGAACACCCGCGACGGCGGCTACGTCAGGGGCTATGATTTCGCGGCGGCGGTTTTGGGCTCCGAGGGCGGATATATCGACGTTTTGCAGAGAAACCGCTTCTTTGCGGGCGACGTTCTGGAAGCGGTAGTCCCCGGAAAGCCGCCGATAAAGCTAAGGGCGGAGGAAATTATCGACAAAAACGGCGAAAGCGTTCCGGCGGCGAACAAGGCCGCCGAGAGGTATAAAATAAAGTGCGCGGTTTCGCTTCCCGAAGGAGCGATTTTGCGCGTTAAAAAGCAAGGAGGTTAATTTTTATGTATCCGGTACTTTTAAAGGCTCCTCTTAAGGACTACATATGGGGCGGAAAGCGGCTCAAGGAGGAATACGGCTTTGAAACCGACCTTGAAAGGGTTTCGGAGGCGTGGGTTCTTTCCTGCCATAAGGACGGCGAATGCGTTATTGAAAACGGCGAATTAAGGGGCAAAACCCTTTCCGAGGCCCTTAAAATATGGGGAAAAGACGCAATAGGCGAACGGGCGGCGAAATTTCCATATTTTCCGCTTCTTATAAAGCTTATAGACGCTTGCGACAGGCTTTCGCTTCAGGTTCACCCCGACGACGAATACGCGATGCGGGTGGAAGGGGAGTACGGCAAGACCGAGATGTGGTACGTCGTCGACTGCGAGCCGGGCGCGCAGCTTATCTACGGGCTCAAAGAAAAAATCGGCAGGGAGGAATTTGAACGCCGAATCCGCGACAACACCGTCGAGGAGGTTTGCAACTTTGTCCCCGTTAAAAAGGGCGACATGTTCTTTATTCCCTCCGGGACGCTCCATGCCATCGGCAAGGGGATACTTATTGCCGAGGTTCAGCAAAATTCCAACACCACCTACCGGGTATCCGACTACGGCCGCCTCGGCGCGGACGGCAAGCCGAGGGCTTTGCACATTGAAAAAGCCCTTGACGTCACGAAAACCGAGCCGCCGACGGTTCCCTACGGCGCGGTCGGTGATATTCTCAAATACGGAAAATCCGAGGTCAGAAAGCTCGCGGAATGCCCGCTCTTTGCCGCCGAAGCCCTTAAGCTTGACGGCGAATTCACCGTAGACAGCGACGGCTTTGTTTCCGCGGTCGTGCTATCGGGAGGGGCGAAAGCCGATTGGGACGGCGGCTCGGAAAGCCTCAAAAAGGGCGCGAGCCTCTTTATCCCGGCGGGCGTAAAGACCGTAATTTCGGGCCGCGCGGAGATTTTATTAAGCCGCGTATAAAAAAATTTCCGAAAAGGCTTGATTTTTCCGCCAAGGTATGTTATAATACGTTTCGCGCCCTCGGGAGGGTGCGGAATACGGTGGATATAGCGTAGTTGGTTAACGCGTCAGATTGTGGTTCTGAAGATCGTCGGTTCGAGTCCGACTATC
>CANPZQ010000007.1 GCA_947588775.1 uncultured Clostridia bacterium | reverse complement strand
GGGTTCCTGCTGCTCTCTGGAGCGAGTTTATATTTTGGCATGTGAGAGGAGGCGCGGCGAAGGGGGCGGGGAAATGGCAGGAAAGTTGGGAGGGCGGGCGGGTGGGCGCAGGAAAACAGCCCCCTTCGCCGCGCCGGATTTACGCATAAAGTCCAAAACAACCCGCGCACCCAGCCCCGGTCCAAGCCGAATCCCGTCCCCCGAAGCCCCCTTGCGGGGCGGAGCGGGGATGGGTGAGGGTTGGGCTTTAGGAGGTTGGAGCGTCAGAGTGTCAGAGAATTGAGGCAGCCTAATCGGGTTTCGCAAAAAATTTACAGCCTGCTGCAAAAGCCTGAGCCTCACCCACCCCCGCTCCGCCTGCGGCTCCGGGGGGTGGGATTCGGCTCAGGCGGGGCGCGGGGCCTCCGCTGTTTTCGTCAGTCCCACCCACCCTCCCTCCCACCTTCGCTCTATCCCCCGCTCCGCCCCCGCGCGCCCTCTCTCCCCTCCCCTCCAAAAGTAAACAAACCGTTAAGATTTTTTCCGCTCCGACGATTTTTCTTGCGCCGGGGCGGAAAATAATTTATAATTGTATAAAAGGAGTGAGATTATGAAATATATCCTCATCGTCGACGACGACGAACATATCGGCGCGATGCTATCGGAGGCCCTCTCGAAGCAGGGCTACGGCGTTATGCGCGCATATTCCGGCACCGAAGCACTTATGCTTTTGGAAACACGGCGGCCCGACCTTATACTGCTCGATTTGATGCTTCCGGGGCTTTCGGGGGAAAAGGTTCTCGAAAAAATCCGCGGAATACCGGTAATCGTCCTCTCGGCGAAGGCCGACGCGGGCTCAAAGGTATCCCTCCTTCTGGGAGGAGCGCAGGATTACGTCACAAAGCCCTTCGATTTGTCCGAGCTGATGGCGCGAATCGCCGTCCAGCTGCGAAATTCCTCCGCTTTTTCCGAGGGCATTCTCTCATACGACGGCCTCACGCTCGATACCGCAACCCACTCGGTTTCGGCGGACGGGCTCGAGGTTCACCTTACGCGCACCGAATATGCGATTCTAAAGCTTTTGATGCAGCGACCGTCGCAGGTTTTCACAAAATCGCAGCTTCTTGACAAAATCTCCGCCGACACCCCCGACTGCACCGAAAGCTCGCTGAAAATTCATATATCAAACTTAAGAAGAAAGCTCCGCGAGGCGTCGGGGCGGGAATATATCGAGGCGGTATGGGGAATAGGCTTCAAGCTTGCCGCCGCGAAAAAACAGCCTCAATCTTAACCCTGCCTTTACCGGTTTCTTAACCTTTTTATATTATTATGTAAGCGCGGGAAATCCGCAGAATTCTCAAAAGGAGCGAAATCTATGGAATACGTACTCACATCAAACCAGCTTTACAAAAATTACGGGCATTTTCGCGCCCTCTCCGGGCTCTCAATGAAGGTTCCGAAGGGCTCGATTTACGGCGTAGTCGGGAAAAACGGCGCGGGCAAAACCACCCTGATTCGCATCATCTGCGGGCTCCAGTCGCCGTCACTTGGGGAATATTCCCTCTACGGGACCCGAAACCGCGACCCGAAAATCGTCAAGGCCCGCCGAAGAATGGGCGCGGTCGTCGAAACGCCGTCGATTTATCTCGACATGTCCGCCGCCGACAACCTAAAACAGCAGTACCGCGTTCTCGGAATGCCCTCCTTTGACGGCGTAAAGGAGCTTTTGGAGCTCGTCGGCCTTCAGGATACAGGCAGAAAAAAGGCGAAAAACTTCTCCCTCGGTATGCGCCAGCGGCTCGGTATCGCAATCGCGCTCTGCGGCGAGCCGGACTTTCTGGTTCTCGACGAGCCGACAAACGGCCTCGACCCGCAGGGAATCGTCGAAATCCGCGAGCTTATCCTAAAGCTTAACCGCGAAAAGGGAATTACCGTCCTTATTTCAAGCCACATTCTCGACGAGCTTTCAAAACTCGCGACCCACTACGGGATAATCGACGGCGGGCGGATGGTAAAGGAGCTTTCCGCCGAGGAGCTCGAGGCCGCCTGCCGGAAGTGCCAGCGCGTCGAAGTTACCGATACCCGCGCCCTTGCGGTCGTCCTCGACGGCATGGGGCTCGAATACAAGATTCTCTCGGACAAAACCGCCGACATCTACGCAAAGCCGAACGTTTCCGCGCTTTCCTCGGCACTTGCCGCCGAGGGTTGCGAGCTTCTGTCGGTTTCGGAGCATGACGAAAGCCTGGAGAGCTACTTCATCAGCCTTGTGGGAAAATAAAAATGAGGTGAATAAATGAGCTGTCTGATTCGCGCGGGACTTTCGCGCCTGTTTAGATGCAGGGGGCTTTACGCCGCAATGCTCTTTTCGGCGGCGACGGCCGTTTTATGCCTCAGCGGGAAGGGAACCTACTGGGGCGACGGCTCAACGCCGGTCTGCGACTTCTATTTTTGCGACTGGCTCGCTTTTTTCCCGCTCTCCGCGTCAATTGTCACCTGCTTTTTCTGCGCCGACGACTACCGAGGCGGGGCGATTCGCTCTAAAATCGTCGCGGGATACAAAAAGCCGCAGATATATCTTTCAAACCTTATCGTCTGCTCCTTCGGAACGCTTCTGGCTTTTGCGGCAGGGGTTGCCGCCTGCTTTGCGACGGCAGTTTTTCACGGGGCGGTATGGCTTACCTCGCCGTCGGAAACAGTCTACGTCGCCGCCGTCGCAATTGTAACTATAATCGCCTCTGCGGCGTTCGCGCTGGTTTTTTCGATGTTCATCGCCCGCCCCGCGGCGGCCGTAACGGCGGTGCTGACGGTTTCAATCGGCGTTATTTTTATAACCTCGAACACGTCGGGAATGCTTAATCAGCCTAAATACCGAATATCCGCCCCCGCGGAGGATTTAGAGCTTTACGAAAGCGTTCTCGACGGCGTAAAGGACTATGACGAAAAGGTCGAAATCGCAAAGGAATACGGCTGGGCGAAGGAAAACCCATACTATATCGGCGGGGCGAAGCGCGTTTTGGCCTATTCCGTGTATCTCCTTCCCGGCTCGCAGTCGGAGGTCGTCTATGACGCGGTCGACGACGCAATTTATCTCGGAAAGCCGATAACGCCGCTTTTAAGGGCTCCGGTTCCCTGCGCACTGTTTTCCGCGATTATTACGGCGGTCGGCGCGGCGGCGTTTTCAAAAAAGAATATTAACTAAGGAGTGTAATTATATATGACAAATTTAATCAAGGCAAATTTCAGCCGCCTCTTTAAAAACAGGCTCTTCTGGCTGCTGACTGTCGCTCTGCTCGCCTATTCGGCGTGGCTGACTTGGGACAGTGCCGTAAATGCTTCCGATCTTGTTGAGGCCATTCCCGAAAGATTCTGCTTCGACCACGGCCCCGTGGTGCTTATGATGCTTCCGGTGTTCATATCGCTGTTTTTGGGGACGGAGTTTTCCGAAGGGACGATGAGAAACAAAATCATCGTCGGGAACAGGCGCGCGGCGATTTATCTTTCCGACATGATTATCGCCTCGGCGGTTTCTTTGGTTTTTTGCGCGGCGTGGCATATAGGCTCGCTGACTGTGCTGCCGATTCTCGGACTTTGGAGGGCGGGAATTTTCGGCTGGCTGCTTCTTGTACTTAAAAGCGCGCTGTTCTGCGTTGCGTTCGCGGCGGTTCTCTGCCTTGTCAGCCATATCGTCACAAACAAGGCCGCCGTCGCGGTTTTGGAAATCGTCCTCACGCTCGCCGTGATTATGGCGGGAAGCCTTCTGTATAACCGCCTTTTAGAGCCGGAAATAGTGTCGGGCGGAGTTACAATCATGATAAACGACGCGGGCGAACAGGTTATCGAGCCTTTGGACCCTCACCCGAACCCCGACTACGTCGCCGAGCCGCAGCGAACGGCTTTAAAGAGGGTTCTGAACGCCCTGCCGAGCGGTCAGGCGATACTTTTGGCGAACGTTTCCGATTCGGAAATCGAACAGCTCGACATGCCGCTCTATTCCTACTGCGCGTCTGTCGGAATAATCGCGGCGTTCACGGCGGCGGGGCTTTTGATATTCAGAAAAAAGGATTTGAAGTAGTAGGAGGATAAAGATGTATAACCTTCTCAACGCCTGCGCGCACAAATATCTCAAATCGGCGTCGGTGTGGATAATCCTCGCGGCGGCGTTTGCGGCGGGGATTGCCTGCGGCCTCAGCAAAATCAACAGCCTCGGGCTTTCATACGGGGTCGACTTTTCCGACATAATCGAGCTCACCCCGGTGCTTCTCTGCGGGCCCATGGTAACTCTCAATTTCGGCAAGGAGTACGAATACGGGACGTTTCGTTCAAAGCTCGCCGTCGGCGCGACCAAGGGGAAAATCTATCTCTCCGAGCTCTTGACGGCGGTTTTTGCCGTCGCCGCGGAATATATCCTCTTCGGGGCGGGATACGCGGCCGTCTGCCGGAAAATTTTGGCGGGTACGGACGTTCGTCATATCCTTAAAATCTCGCTTCTGATGGTTTTGGGCGGCGCGGTGATTACATCGCTCTGCGTGTTCGTTTCGTCGGTGATTCAAAGCCGCGCGGCCGCGCTCGCCGTGTTTTTATCGGTCATGTTCGTTATGTTTCTTGTCGGGGAGATGCTCTATTCCCTCGCATGGGACATCGAAACGGAAAACCTGTACTACGGCGAGGCGTACGAGGCGATTTTGGGGCGTTCAACCCTTGACCCCGAAACCGGAAAGCTTATCGACCCCGTCACCGGCAAGGAGCCGGAGCTTGCCTTTGCGGAATCCCCCGAAAGAAAAAACGGCGAAATCAAAGCTAAGGCGTTGAAGGGGGTATATATGGCCCTTCCGACCGGCGCGATGGTGCTCTACGGCCATGAGCTTGACGAACGGATTTCCGGCCCCGTGAACCAATACGACCTCTACCCGCGCGGCCTTCCGGGGGTAACGCTCGCGGAGCTTCTTATGCTCGCGGCGGCGGGGGTATTTGTTTTCGGAAAGAAAAATATTAAGTAGGTGAATATATGGGTAATCTTATTTCGGCGGGATTTATGAGGCTTCAAAAGAGCCGGCTGTTTTGGTTCTTTATCGCGGCGGAGGCCGTATGGGGCGCGTTTTTGGCATGGATGCTTTACTATTACGGCGTGAAAGAAAACATCGTTCTCTATGTTTTTATGCCGATGTTTTATCTCTGCGTACCGGAGGCGGTGTTCTGCGGATTCTATATCGGAACCGACTACTCGGACGGCGCGATTCGCAATAAAATCGCCGTCGGGCGGACGCGGGCGGACATATATCTTTCAAACCTCGCCGTATGCTGCTCCGCCGGCGCGGCGATGCTTCTTACGCATATTGCCGTATACTTTACGGCGGGATTTCTGCTTGTCGGTCCGGCCGTCTTTCCGCAGGTAAACCTTCTTAAATATTTCTGCGCATTAATCAACGTTGCGGCCTACGCCTCGCTGTTCACGATGATTTCGACGCTCTGCGCGAAGAAAACCGACGCTTCGGTGGCGAATATATTCGTGTCCCTCGGGCTGATTGTTTCGGGAATGTACGCCTTTGCGTTCTATAAACAGCCGGAATTTTTTGCCGACGGAAGCCTGAACCCGCGATATGTCGGCGGTGCGGCAAGGGCGGTTCTCGGGTTCTTTGAATCCGCCCTCCCGACCTCCTCGGCCCTCGAAATAATGTCGGCTAATTCATACTCCGTCTGCCTGAGAGTGATATTCTGCTCGCTCGCGGAATCGGTTATAATCGCCGTTATCGGAATGCAGGCGTTTCGCGGGAAAAATATTAAATAGATGATTAAATTGGGCAATCTTCTTTCGGCGGGATTTATGAGGCTGTTAAAATATCGGCCGTTTTGGGTGCTGATTGCAGGAGAAACAGTCTGGGGCGCGTTTTCGGCATGGCTTTTTTACCGCTTCGGCGATATTTTACAAAACCCGGAGTTTTTCCTCTTTTTTGCCGATGTTTTATCTTTGCGCCGTCGAAGCGGTATTTTGCGGGCTTTTTATCGGCGCAGACTACTCGGAAGGAGCTGTCCGCAATAAAATTGCCGTCGGAAAAACGCGGGCGGAAATTTATATTTCAAATTTAGCGGTATGCGGCTTTGCAGAAGTCGTCCTGCTTTTCACGCATGCGGTTGTATTTCTTACAGCCGGCTTCGTCCTGACCGGCGCAGACGTCTTTGCGCGAATGTTTTTTGTGAAGCTTTGCTGTGCGGTTTTAACGTCGCTCGCGTATGCCTCGCTGTTCACGATGATTTCAATGAATTTGTCAAGGACTTCCACGGCGGTGGCAGTGAACATATTTATCGCTGTCTGTATGATTGTGTCGGGGATTTTCGCCTTTGCAATCTACAATGAACCAAAAACCCTGCTCTTTACGCCGGGGTCGCCGAACCCGGCGTATTCGGGCGGCGCGGCAAGGGTGATTCTCGGCTTTTTTGAAGCGGTGCTCCCCTCTTCCGCGGCTTTGGAAGTGCTGTCCCACGGCTCTGACTATCGCTTCAGCCCTGAATTTTTGCGGGTAATGCTCTGCTCGCTTGCGGCCTCGGCGGCGTTCACCATCATCGGGCTGCGGGTATTTCAAAAGAAAAACATCAGGTAGCAAGCGGCCTTGACACTTTTCCGGCCCTGCGATATAATCCTTATTGAGGTGAAAAATATGCTTTCTTGGGTGCTTTGCGCGATTTTGGCGGCGGCGTGCGCGGGGTTGATTTGCAGGGAAATTTTACAAAAACGCGGGGTGGCGAGGGTCTGCCGCGAATTCGGAGAGCTTATCGGCGAGGACACAAACCGGCTTATTACCGTTTCCTCGGGGAGCGCGGAGGTTAAAATCCTCGCGCGGGAGTTAAATAAGCATCTTAAAGAGCTTAAACGGCTTCGGCGGCAGTACATCAGCGGCGACCGCGAGCTTAAAGAGGCCGTTACGAACATCTCGCACGACCTTAGAACCCCGCTTACGGCCATCTGCGGCTATCTCGAGCTTTTAAAGCCCGAGGAAAAAAGCCCTGCCGCCGAACGGTATCTCGGATATATCGAAAACCGCGCCGAGGCCCTGAAAAACCTCACTGAGGAGTTTTTCCGATACTCCGTGATCATGTCGACGGTCGAGGAGGCCGAACCGGAGCCCGTCGACGTCGCGGCTGTGCTTGAAGAGGCAGTCGCGGGGCTCTACGGCGCGTTCATAAAGCGGGGCGCGGAGCCGAAAATCACCCTGCCGGAGGGGCGGGTGATGAAAAATCTCAACCGCGAGGCACTTTCGCGCGTCTACGGGAACATTCTCACGAACGCGCTGAAATACTCGGACGGCGACCTTGAAATAGTAATGGACGAAACCGGCGCGGCGAGCTTCACGAACATCGCGCGAAACTTAGGAAACGTCGACGTCGGCAGGCTCTTCGACCGCTTCTTTTCGGTGGAAGCCGCCCGAAACTCCACCGGCCTCGGGCTTTCGATTTCAAAAACGCTCGTCGAAAAGATGGGTGGCCGGATTACCGCCGAAACCGAGGGGGACAGGCTGACGGTAAGGGTGGGGTGGGAGGAATAGTAAAAAACCGCGCGCCGTGTGATACGGGGCGCGGGGTTTATGTGGGGGATGATAAGATAGCGCGGCGGAGAAAGCGGGGGGATATTGCGAAACTGCGGGGGGCGGGCGGGTGGGGCCGACGCAACAGCTTTCTTAAGCCGCGCGGGGGCTGCGCGGGAAGCTTCGGCGAGCCGCGCGCCCGACCCCGGCCTGAGCCGAATCCCGTCCCCCGGAGCCGGAGGCGGAGCGGGGATGGGTGAGGGTCAGGCTTTGGCAGGAGGTAGGTTTTTTGCTGAAGCCGGATATTTGTGCTCTCTATCCCTTTAATACGGCACCGAGCTGCGGCTCCAACGTTCTGTTTTCTGACTTCCGACATCTGCGCCTCTGACCGGATTCGTTCCTCACCCACCCCCGCTCCGCCCTGCGGGCTCCGGGGGGCGGGTTCGTCGCGAATGGGGGCGCGGGGACTACGCTGGTTTGGTTGGCCCCACCCGCCCGCCCACCCCACCTCAGCGATTCCCCCCGCTCCGTCCCCTCGCCCCCTTCCGTCCCCAAAAATTCAGCCTCAATCCGCATTTTGTCGCAGACTGAGGCTTTTTTGTTTACCGTTCCGACTTTTATACCATGCAACCTGGAATTGTCCGGGAAATGGGGTTTGGAGGAGATACATACCCGAAACCCGAATCAGATTTTGTCGCAAAACTCCGTGATTTCACTCTTTCTTTGCTCCACAGCGTCCTTATTCTCCACGGAGCACAAGGCCCGGCATTCTATCTCCAAATGCCCGTAGAAATGCTCTATGCTTTCAAAAATACGCTGACATTCGCGAATGTTTGCTCCCGTCCTTAAAGCCACCGTATAGCCTTTTTTTGCCCGTGCTTCATACCGCTCCGCGAGGCACTTTGAAACGATATTCACTATCTCGGCGGTCGCTCCGTCCCGGACGGGGCCGCAATTGATTACCAACGCTTTCATTTTGTTTTCTCCCGAACAATAACCCCATGCCGGTCAAAAATATTTACCTCTGCACCCTTCCGGAGCCGTCGCCGCCGGCGAGGGATTCGACCTCGGCGACGGAGCAGAGATTGAAATCGTGCTCGACAGAGTGCTTCAGGCAGGACGCCGCAACCGCAAAGTTAATGGCCGCGTCGGGCTCATATCCCGAAAGAAGCGCGTAGATAAGGCCTCCGCCGAAGCTGTCGCCGCCGCCGACGCGGTCGACGATGTGCATATGATACTGCTTCGAGAAATGCGCCTTCCCGCCGGTATAGAGCATTCCCGCCCAATCGTTGTCGTTCGCGGAAATCGAGGAGCGAAGCGTTATCGCGACATATTTGCAGCCGAATCTCTCGGAAAGCTGCTCCGCGACGCTTACATAGCCCTCATGGTTGAGCTTGCCGGAATTTATGTCGGTGTTCGCGGCCGAAAACGTCCTTTGCGTCCTCCTCGTTCGCGATGCAAAGGTCGACGTAGGGCATGAGCTTCGCCATCGTTTCGCCGGCCTCGGCGCGGCTCCAGAGCTTTTTGCGGTAGTTGAGGTCGCAGGAAACGGTTACGCCGTGCTTACGGGCGGCCTTGCATGCCTCGAGGCAGATTTCGGGGAGCTCTCCGCCGAGGGCGGGGGTGATTCCGGTGAAGTGGAACCAGTCGGCTCCCTCAAAGATTTTGTCCCAGTTGAATTCATCTTTTTTTGCCTGCGAAATCGAGCTTCCGGCGCGGTCGTAGATTACCTTCGAGGGACGCTGCGACGCGCCTTTTTCGGCAAAGTAGATGCCGAGCCTGTCGCCTCCGCGGAGAATTTCCGATGTGTCAACGCCGTAGCGGCGGAGCTCGTTTACGGCGCACTGGCCGATTTCATGGGCGGGGACCTTTGAAACGAACGCGGCGTTCATTCCGTAGTTTGCGAGCGAAACCGCGACGTTCGCCTCGCCGCCGCCGTATGTCGCCTCAAACTTGTCCGACTGGACGAAGCGAAGATACCCCTCGGGGTTAAGTCTGAGCATGATTTCGCCGAATGTGATTATTTTTTTCATAATTTATCCTCCTGAATGTTTAATTATGTTTGTTTGAGTTTGGGAGCGGCGGGGAAAGCGGGGGTGTTGCGGGAAAGTGGGGAGGGCGGGTGGGTGGGACCGCCGCAGCAGCTTTCCCCGCCGCGGGGGTTGAGCAGAAAACCGGGAGGCAGATTTGGTTAAGCGCGCAAGAGCGGATATTTTATTCTGTTTCTGGCACATGGAAGCAGCGCGGATTAAGAAAGCGGGGAAAGGCGCGCAAAGGGTGGGTGGGCGGGCGGGTGGGCGCAGACAGCAGCTTTCTTAATCCGCGCGGGGGCTTTGTGCGAAACCGCGGCTCTGTCAGGGTTCGCTCCTCACCCACCCCCGCCGCTGTCAGAAATCATATTGGCAGAACTCAGATGTCAGATTTTGTTAGGCACATTTGGCTGCGGCTTTCTTAGTCTGATTTCTGACTTCTGACCCCTGTGCCTCTGACCGGATTCGTTCCTCGCCCACCCCCGCTCCGCCCTGCGGGCTCCGGGGGGCGGGTTCGTCGCGAATTGGGGCGCGGGGACTGCGCTGGTTTGGTTGGCCCCACCCGCCCACCCCCAACCTTTGCACTCCCCACCGCTCCGTCCCCGCGTCCCTCTCTCCCAAAGCCTGAGCTAACCCCGCACTTCAATCCTCTAAAAGAGCAGCGGCGGGAAAAGCGGGGGTGTTGCGGGAAAGTGGGGAGGGCGGGTGGGTGGGCGCAGACAGCAGCTTTCCCCGCCGCGGGGGTGGAGCAGAAAGCCGCGTCAAGCAGCCATACCCCAAACCCGCAACCTCCGCCCAACTGCCGCCAAAACCTCCGAAAGCGGGTTTCAACTAAACCCAACCCCGAAAAATCAGCACCCCGCCCCCACACAGAGCACAAAACCCCGCCGCCCGGCATTCCCCAAAAAATCCCGCGAAAACAACGGCCACCCGCTTCCCCCTTATCCCCCAAAAATCACTTTTTAACGAGCTTAATCTTCGGGCAGAGCTCGCCCATCGCGGACTTTATGTATGCCTCGGCGCGCTCGACGTTGTTGCACGCGAGCGTTATTCCCTCGGGCGAGAAGCCCCGGACCTCGAAGCCCTGTGCAGCCATTACCGCCTCGCGGGTGAGCTTCTCGATGCCGTCCCAGTCGCGGCGGTCGATTAAATCCTTCTTTACCATCCACGTTCCGCCGCAGGCGATTATCTTATCAAAGCTTAAGTAGCTTGAAATATTTTTCTCGTTTACGCCGCCGGTCGGCATGAATCTTAGCTTCGAGTAGGGCGCGGAAACCGCTTTAAGCTTCGCGACGCCGCCGTTTTGCTCGGCGGGGAAGAATTTAACGATGTCGAGGCCGAGGCTCATCGCCTGCTCCATTTCGCCGGGGGTGGCGGTTCCGGGCATTATTATCGCGCCCTTCGAGATGGCGTAGCGGACGATTTGGGGGTTAAAGCCGGGGGTGACGATGAATTCCGAGCCGGCATCAAGCGCGCCGTCGACCTGTTCTTCGGTGAGAACCGTTCCCGCGCCGACGAGCATCTCGGGAACCTCGCGGCGAATGCGGCGAATCGCCTCTGCCGCGCAGTCGGTTCTGAACGTGATTTCCGCAGCGGGCAGCCCTCCGCGGACGAGTGCCTTGGCAAGCGGCACGGCGTTTTCCACGTCGTTAATCGCTATTACCGGAACCACGCCGAGCGACTGTATTCTTTTTACGATTTCCTCTCTTTGTGACATTGTTTTGTCCTCCTGTATGTAAAATTTTGGGTTGGTGGGAAATGGAGAATGAGGGGTGATAGAGGGGTGGGGGATGATGAGGATAACTTTTTTGGGAGTATGGGGTGTTGAAGGGAGCGCGGCGGGGAAAGCGGGGAAATCGCGGGAAATTGCGGGGGTGGGCGGGTGGGACCGACGCAACAGCTTTCCCCGCCGCGCGGGGGTTAGCGCAAAGCTTGGGGAGAGCCTATTTAGCGGGCCGGCCGGCCTCCCCCTCCCCTCGGGGGGAGGGGGACGAACCAGACCTTGGCGGTGCGGAAGCTTTGCAGGGGGTGAGGGGAACTTAAAATAGCACGAGCGGAGCGAGTACCTTTTGGGAAGCCGGCGCGTTCCGAAAAAGTTCGGATAACGCAGTCCCCTCTCCCCGCCCGAGCCGAATCCCGTCCCCGGAGCCGCAGGCGGAGCGGGATGGGTGAGGCTCGGGCAATATTTGTCGGCGCGGCCGCCCTTCCGAAGCCTTCAGCTGACCCCCGGCGCGGCGGAGAAAGCTCCTGCGTCGGTCCCACCCGCCCGCCCCCCGCAACTTTGCGCCACTTGACCGCTTTCTCCGCCGCGCCTCCCCATCTTCTACCCTCCCATTATACCCCTTTTCCCCGGAAAGTCAACGCCCCCGCGCCCGTGTTCTTCCCAAACGCAAGAAAAAACTTTCAATTCGTCTTGATTAACCGTTAAAAAAGTGTTATTATTGTCTTAAAGAAAATTTTTCTTGAAAGGATGATTCAATATGAAAATGACCTTCAGATGGTTCGGCTCGAAAAGCGACAGCGTTACCCTCTCCCAAATCCGCCAGATTCCCGGCATGACCGGCGTAATGGGTTTTTTGGATTACAAGGCCGCCGGCGAAGTCTGGACCGAGGAGGAAATCAAAAGCTACGTCGACGAGGTCCATGCCGCCGACCTCGAGTGCGAGGTTATCGAGAGCGTAAACGTCCACGAGAATATAAAGCTCGGCCTCCCCTCCCGCGACGAATATATCGAAAACTACCGCATAACTATACGCAACCTCGCAAAATACGGCGTTAAGGTTATCGTATATAACTTCATGCCCGTGCTCGACTGGCTCCGCACCGACCTCGCGCGCCCCAATCCCGACGGCTCCACCTCAATGTTCTACGACGAGGCCGAGCTCGGCTCGCTCTCCCCTCTCGATATAGTTAAGCGCACCGCCGAAAACTGCAACGGCTTCTCGCTCCCCGGCTGGGAGCCCGAACGCCTCGCCGACCTCGAAAGGGTTTTGAAGCTATATGAAAACATCGACGAGGAAAAGCTCCTCGAAAATTACAAATATTTCCTCGACGGCATCATTCCCACCTGCGAGGAATGCGGCGTGGTGATGGCTTGCCACCCCGACGACCCGGGCTGGAAAATCTTCGGGCTGCCCCGCCTTGCTCACGACCAAGCCGGCTACGACAAAATAGTTAAGCTCCACGACAGCCCCTCCAACGCCATCTGCCTCTGCACAGGCTCCTTCGGCTCAAATGTCGGAAACAACGTCCCCGACGTTATCCGCCACTTCGGAAAAATGGGGAGAATCGGCTGCCTCCACGTCCGCAACCTGAAACACCTCGGCTCCGACCGCTGCTTCTGCGAGAGCTCGCACCTCTCCTCCGACGGCGACCTTGACATGTACGAAATAATGAAGGCGATTTACGAGGTATGCCCCGACACCTATATCCGCCCCGACCACGGAAGAATGATTTGGGGAGAAGTCGGCCGCCCCGGCTACGGCCTCTACGACAGAGCCCTCGGCGCATGCTACTTAAACGGCCTCTGGGAGGCAATCGTCAAGCAGGCGGAAGGGAAATAAGCCGAAAAAATTCAGTCAGGAGGATTTTATATGAACTTAAATATCGCCTCTTTGTCCCGCAAGGACGAGTGGGAAGCGGCGGGGATTAAGCTCCCGCAGTACGACGTCGCCGCCGTTTCCGAAAAAACCAAAAAAAGCCCGATGTGGCTCCACTTCGGCGCGGGAAATATCTTCCGCGGGTTCATAGGCTCAATCCAGCAGAGCCTTCTCAACGCCGGCCTCTCGGACAGGGGTATTATCGCGGCGGATACCTTTGACTACGAAATCATCGAAAAAATCTATAAGCCGTTCGACAACCTCACCCTAAACGTAAGCCTCAACCCCGACGGCTCGACCGGCTTTGAGGTCCTCGGCGCGGTTTCGGAGGCCCTTCGCGCTGACGCTTCAGACGAAGCCGAGATGGCGCGTTTTCGGGAAATTTTCCGCTCGCCGACCCTGCAAATGGTGAGCTATACCGTCACCGAAAAGGGCTACGCGATTAAAACCGCCTCCGGCGAGCTTATGCCCGTTGTCGCCGCAGACATCGAAAACGGCCCCTCGAACCCCCGCCACGCCATGTCCTTTACGGCGGCAATGCTCCTTGAAAGATTCAACGGCGGCGCGGCTCCCTTAGCGGTAGTTTCGATGGACAACTGCTCCCACAACGGCGAAAAGCTTCGCGGCGCGGTCGAGGAAATATCCCGCGAATGGGTGAAGCGCGGCTTCGCGCCGGAGGAGTTCCTTAATTATCTCGACAAAAAGGTTTCCTTCCCGTGGTCGATGATAGACAAAATAACTCCCCGCCCCGCAAAGTCGGTCGAGGAGAAGCTTTCGTCGCTCGGCGTTGAGAACATGCAGCCGATTATAACGTCGAAAAACACCTACATCGCGCCCTTCGTAAACGCCGAGAGGCCGCAGTATCTCGTTATCGAGGACGATTTCCCGAACGGGCGGCCGCCGCTTGAGAGGGCGGGGGTATATCTCACCGACCGCGACACCGTCAACAAAACCGAGAGAATGAAGGTTACGACCTGCTTAAATCCGCTTCATACCGCGCTCGCCGTCTACGGCTGCATGCTCGGGTATACCCTCATCTGCGAGGAGATGAAGGACGCGGATTTGGTGAAGCTTATTAAACGCCTCGGCTATACCGAGGGGCTTCCAGTCGTAACCGACCCGGGAATCATCAGCCCGCGCGAATTTATCGACGAGGTGGTCGGCGAACGCCTGCCAAACCCGTTTATGCCCGACGCGCCCCAGAGAATTGCTACGGACACATCCCAAAAAGTCGGAATCCGCTTCGGCGAAACTATAAAAAGCTATGCCGCCGAAGGACGTGCGGGCGAGCTCACCGCAATTCCGCTCGCGATTGCGGGGTGGCTCAGGTATCTTCTCGCCGTCGACGACAACCTTGAACCGATTGAGGTTTCCTCCGACCCCTTAAAGGACGAGCTTCAGGCCGCGCTTGCGGGAATTGAAATCGGAAAGCCCGAAACCGTCGGACAAAAGCTTCGCCCGATTCTCGAAAACGCCAACATCTTCGGCTCCGACCTTGTAAAAGCCGGCCTCGCCGACAAAATCGAGGGGTATTTTAAGGAGCTCATCGCCGGAAAAGGCGCGGTCAGAGCGACGCTCGGAAGGCAACTCGCATAGATGGAAAGAGTTATGCCAGAAGCCGTTTTCTTCTTCGTCGTCCGGATGTCGCTTGTCCTAATCGCGCAGACTGTCATCTGCTTCAAGGTAAAACCGCTGATAATAAGGCTCGCGCCCGCGGCGGTTTTGGGGGCGATAACCGCCCTGCTGCTTATCGTGACATTCTCTGCGGACGGCATGGCCGTGCTCGGTTTCGCCATGCTGACGGTATGGGCGGCGACGCTCCTCGCCGCCTGCGGGTTAGGCTGGGCGGTATGGGGAATAGCGCGGGTTATTAGGCGCAGCAGGGGGAAGTAAGGCTTAAAACGGTAAAAAAGCAGGCGGTTAAACGTCTGCTTTTTCGTATTTTTAGGGGATAAACGGGTGCTATGATTTTATAGCGTTTATTATATTCTCAACGGTGCCGTTCGGTAATTCATAATAAAATGTTAATACATCGCTTGGAATAATCATATTTTTTACGACTTCACTTGAAATCGCCTCAATAACATACGGGCTGTCCTTAAACGTTATTATAGTTTCAATAAGCTCGTATTCCCGCTCATCATCGGGGTTTTGTCCTGCTAAGAGAGTTTTTTCCCGATAAACAAGCAGCTTATACTCGGGCGTTAGTCCGTCGGGCAGTTCATTCGCTTCCGACCAATCGTTATTATTCAGCAGGTTATTTATTGTATCCCCGTCGTCTATAGTTGACAGCAATTCATCATCTATAGAAAAGATTTCTATCCTGCTTTTCTTCTTCGCTCCGTCGCCTGTACCGCCAGCACAGCCGGCCAGACAAAACATACAGGCTATTAAAATTGTTATTATTCTTTTCATCGCGGATAATCTCCCTTTCCCGGATTTAGGCCGCCGTCCCTACTCCCCTCTCCATCGATAAAGCTCCATCGGCACGCGGCCGTTTTCGTCGAAGCGGACGCCGTCGCGCTCCAAAAGCTCGCGCTGGACGTTTATCCCGCCGAAGGCGAACGCCTCCGCGAGGCCGCCGTCCTTCGTCACTACGCGGTAGCAGGGGATTCCCTCGGGGTCGGGGTTCACATGGAGCGCGTAACCCACAACCCTCGACCAGCGCGGGTTTCCGGCCATCGCCGCGATTTGGCCGTAGCTCGCTACGCGCCCGCGCGGGATTTTTCTGACGACTTCGTAGATTTTTTCAAAGGTTGTCATGGGGTGAGGGGCTCCTTTTTGAGGGGGATTTTTGATTATTTGGGATGGGGAGGGCGCGGCGGGAAAGCGGGGAAGGTTGCGGGAAATGGCGGGGGCGGGCGGGTGGGGCGCAGAAGGCAGCTTTCCCGCCGCGCCGGGGTCTGCAGAAAGCCCCGGCAGGCCGCAGCCATACTCGCCACGGAGCCTACTCGATTCTCAGAAACTCCTCCGGGATATAGCTAAGCACCTTCTCAATAGAATCGCGGTCGAAGCCCTCTGCTCCGTGCGCGCGAAGCTCGTCCTCGGTGTATTCGGCGTAGGGTACAATGTGGATTTGGTGGTAATTCCCGCCGTACTGCGTAATAATAGGGATTGCGCCGGCGTTAGAAAGGGTGATTTCGCCGGTGAGGGAATTTTTCGTGACGTCGATTGTCCCGAGAATCCCGACAAGTGCCTTGGGGTTGGCCTGAGCCGAAACGAAGTTCCCGAGGCAGTAAAATACAAACGCCTGCGAGCCGTCCTCGCGGGTCAGGTATTCCATCTCCTGCGCGGTATGCGGCTGCGTGCCGACGATGATGTCGGCTCCCCATTCGACAAATTTTCTTGAAAGCTCACGCTGGCTGTCGGTAACTTCGTTGGAAATTTCCTTCCCGAAGTGGGGCGATACTATTACAACGTCGGCAAGCTCGTCGGCGCGTCGGATTTGCTCCTCGATAACGTCAAGCTCGCTGAGGTATGTAACCCTGCAGGGCGAGCCTTCCGGAAGAGAGAGCCCGTTAGTATGCTCCGTATATCCCAAAAAAGCAAAGGTAATCCCGTTTACTTCAAGAGTGCGGATATTGTTCATGTCCTCATCGTCGCGGTATGCGCCGTAGCGGACGATTCCCTCCTGTGAATCCCAGAAGCGAAGGGTCGCCAGAAGCCCCTCCTCTCCGCGGTCGAGGACGTGGTTGTTTGACATTGAGAAAACGTCGAACCCGATGTCGATCATATGCCGACCGAGGTCGCCGGGGGAGCAGAATCGCGGATAGTCCGACGGCTCCAGCTCGTCGGTGACGATTGTTTCCTGATTTAAAATCGCAAGGTCGGCGTCGCGAATGTAGTGCTCGACCCGCTCGTATACATATCCGAAATCGTAGCCGTTTTCATCGCCGTTAGCCTTTGCGCGCCGCTTCGCCTGATTGTAGATAGAGGAGTGAATCAGGTTGTCCCCCGCGCAGACAAGGCTAACGGTGTAAAACTCCGGCTCTGGAGGCTCCGTAACGGTCGTCGCCTCCGTTGAAACCGGCGGCAGCGTCACCGTCAGCGCGGGAACGGTTTCCACCATCGGCGGCAGCGTGTTTGAAACGGTATTTTCGGGAATGGACGGTTCCTCGGCCGCCTGCCCGCAGGAGCAAAGAATCCCCAGACAGCACAACCCCGCAACCGCAGCTTTCAAAATTTTCATATCAAACCTCACAAACGCAATTCTTGAGAATATTATAGCAGGAATTTGCGAAAATGGCAAGAGGGAAATGGGACAGTGTCGAAGGAAATGATTTTCAGTGATGAGCGGATTACCCCCTAAGACACCGGTATTTTCCGTATCTTAATCATAAAAAATCCCCCGCGAAGGGGGATTTTTACTCTTAATTATAATTTACTCATTCTTAATCGCCTCGAGGGCCGACAATCTCGTTGCGCGGATGGCGGGGTAGAGGCCGGATACTACGCCGACGGCGGTGGCGAGGGCGAGGGCTACAAGGTCGAGCCAGAAGGGAATTATCGAAATCGCGGAGGTCGTCGGGTCGATGCCCATCATCGACATATCGCCCTTTGAGGCGAGGTAGTTTATTCCCGCCGACGCGCCGTAACTCAGTAATACGCCGAATACGCCGCCGACGACGCCGATTATTCCCGCTTCAATCAGGAACATTCCCCTGATGTCCGAAAGCTTACAGCCGATAACCTTCATTATGCCGATTTCACGCGTTCGCTCGTAAATCGACATAACCATCGTGTTCGCGATTGAAATCGCCGCGACGAAGAACGCTACCGCGCCTATCGCGCCGAGAACCGAACGCAGAAATTTCGTCTGCTCCTGGGTCTGGGCGAGATAGTCCATATTCGAGCTCGGCCGCAGCCCCATGTCGCTGATTTCCTCCTGAACGTCCAAAACGTGGTCGGTGTCGTCGCACATTACCATAATCTCGTCGTAGAGGCTCTGTCTGCCCTCGGCGACGGTGTCGTTTACGTCGACGCCGTTGATTAGGGTTGTTGAATATACGCCGCTCGACGAGCCTTCGGTATTATAGTACCTGTCGCGGTTTTTGTCGAGCTTCTCCGACATCGACTTAAGCCCATCGATGTCCATATAGCACTCCATCATGTAGTTGTTCGCACTGTCCTGAACCAAAATACCGACGCAGTGGGCTTCTTCGGTGATAATTCTCGGCTTTGTCGCGTCAATCGCGCCGCTTCCGTAGTTATAATACCATGTGTAGGCGTAGGAATACTTCGGGTCTATAGGGTTAAAGGGCAGCTCCTCGCCCTCGGCGGCGAATTTATACCAGATTTCTTCGTCGGTGCGGGGGTTATAGAAGTTGAAGGGGATATCGTATGTCATCACGAAGTTCGTGGTGCCTACGTCGCGCTCGTCCAAAAGCCTTCCGTAGAGGATTTCATAGTCGAAATCCTTCATAGAAGCCGCTTCGATTCCGATAAGCTGCGACGATGAAATCTTCTCCTTGCCGTCCTTTATAAGATAGTAATACTGCCGCGAATAGGGCGATGCCGCCTTTACATGGTCGATGCTTCTTATATCCTCAAGGGTGATGTCGTCGAGCGGGATTCTGTTTTCGTTGATGATTTCCTCGCCGGTTTCGTCGTTCCATTCGCTGTAAAGCTCATAGACTTCAATCTTCCTGAGGTCGCCCCATGAGCTGATTTGGTCCTCGAAGCCCTTGTTCATTCCGATTCCTATCGAAATCATTATGACGACGGCCGCGGTTCCGATTACAACGCCGAGAACGGTGAGCGCGCTTCGCGCCTTTCTCCTGAGAAAGTTTGAAAGAGCGAAGCGGATAATATCAAATTTTTTCATCTGTCATACCACCTCGTTAATGCGCGCGTCAACCGGCCGAATCACTCTTCGTCGTCGTCGGCGTTTTTCTTCGCCTTTACCTTCTTTACGACAACGACGATAACGATTAAAACGACAACCGCAATCGCCGCGGGAATCGCAATCTTCGCCCAGCCGGGAAGTCCGCCCTCCTCGGTTGCTTCGCCGTCGACGGGCATTCCGTCGGGGCCGAGCTCTCCGCCGTAGTCAAAGGTGAAATCGCCCATATCGCCGAAGTCGCCCATTCCCATGTCGCCGTTCACCGAGCCGTCGATTATTGTTACGTCGAACGGTTCCTCGATTCGCTGCTCCGAGCCGGCGGCGTCCTCAAATGTGAATACCAGAATAGCGGTTCTCGTTTCGCCGACCTGAACTCCCGCGACGGGGGTGATGGTTCCGCTGAAAACGTCCATGTTGGAGGCCTGAACCGTTCCGACGAACTGCTGCGGCATCTCGAAGTCGCCCTCGCAGGTGATTGTGAGCGCGGTCATCGGGTTGCGGGATTTATTGAAGTACTGGAAGCTTATCGGAACGCCGTCGAGGCCCGATTCCGTCGGGGGAATCCAGTCAAGAAGCTCGAACTTAATCGGCTGCTCGACCGGCATATTCAGTACCATTTCGCCGTTTCCGGGGGTATAGCCGCCGTTCTTGTCATATTCAAAGCCGAAGGAAATTTCTACGGGATAGCTGCCCGCGCCCGCGGAGGCGGAGCACTTCATGCGAATCGAATACTCGATTTCGGAGCTCTTCTCCAAAAGCGGGGTGTAGAAGGAGCTGGTGCCGTCGATAAAGCTGAAAACGGGGCCGCTCGAGGTCGTTCCGCCCTGAGTGCTGGACTGCGGGGTGACGCTTACCGTCATGTTCCGCAAATCCTTCTCGGCGGAGGTGTTCTGCAAAACGAAGCTTAAGGTGAACTCCTCGCCCGAGAGAACCTTTTCAACGTCGGTCGAATAGCTGCTTACGATTACCTTCGGGGTAAGGGTGTCGGATTCCGGCTCGACCTCGGCTTCCTTCTTCTCGGTCGCCTGCATGTAGATGTTGAAGCTCTGGGTAACGGGGCCGTTCGGGCCTTCAAAAGTAACCTCCGCGACGACGGTATGCTGGGCCTTCGTAAGCTCGGGGAACTTAATCGGGAAGGTCGCGTTTACGGTCTGCCCCGGCTTTATGTCGCCCGCCACGAGGGTGTCGGAGTAGGTGGTAAGGATAATGTCGTTTAAGTTGCTGAGGCGGATTTTCGCGCTCTTTGCAACAAAATCGGAGGTGTTCTTGACGCTTATTTTAAGCTTTGTGGAAAGCTCGGAGCGTCCCTTTCCCTCGGGAATAGACGCACCGATAAGCTCGAAGGTTGCGACGTCCTTTGATTCGTCGATAACCTCGGAATCGTTTCCGCCGATAACGTCGATATTCATCGATTTCGAGGCGGTTACTTCCTTGCCCTCATAGTCGGTGAACTTAACGGTGAGGGTAACGGGATGTCTGCCGCTTTCAACGCTCGGGTCGACGAGCACCGAAACGGTGTTGGTGCCGGAGGTTATATTCTGCTCGGCGAGCGCGCCCGCAAGCGTAAAGCCGGAGCCCTCGACGGAAACCGTTCCGGAGCCGTAGCCGTATCCGTAACCGTAGCCGTAGCCGTATGAGCCGCCGTTTAAGTATGCGGTAAAGCCTACGTTAAAGGTATTTCCCGCGATAACGGGGCTTGTCGGCGCGGAGGTAATATTGAGGGAAACGGCGGAGTTTACTTCGGGTGCTTCCGCTTCTTCGGTAACGAAAATGTTTACTGTTTTTGAGCATGTCGCAATATGTCCATTGCCATCAGTGAATACCGCTTCCAAAGTCAGCTCATTGGGACCGACCGCCGCCGACGAAAGGCACTGAAGCTGAATCTGTGCGGTGCCGCGACCGGTGGTCGAAATAGAAGCGTCAACGCTCGGTATTGTCGACATAATTGCAAAATTAGTAGTTTCGCTCGAAAGGCTTATTGTTGCTCTACCGCCTACGGCGTTTCCATCCAAAGTCGCGCTAAGTCCGACGGAAAGGGTAAAATTATGTCCTTTTACAACATTCATTCCACCGCTGACGGAATCTATCTGAATGTCTGCCGTTGATTCTACGGGCGGATTGTAACCGCTGCCGTCAATGTCTACGTACAAGGTTCTCTGGGTGCTGGCAGATTTCATATTGCCCGATTTGGGAGTATATGTGACAGAAACCGTCAAAGGGCATCTGCCGCCGAGGACTTCGTCCGCCTTTACCTTTAAAGAAATAGCCGTTGATTGTGCCGTAATGTCCTCTACTTGGTCAGACATACTTCCCACAAGATTAAATCCGTTTCCGGAAACAGTTATTGAAGCAGCTCCCGGATAGTGAGAAACTTCCAAATTAAACTTAACTGTAAACTCTGCACCGGATTTAACAGGGTTAGGCGTATAAACCATGTCTTTAATCTGCACATATGGGGTAGCGGTGCCGTCATTTCCGGCCGCGAACGCCGGAATGCTTATGCTCAGCGCGATTACGACGCTCAGCGCAAGGGCTAATATTTTTTTCATGAGTTTTCCTCCTCCGTAACTGTATCATTCTTTTGTATATCCGCTTCGGTGAGTATTCTTGTGATTTCAACGTCGTCGGCGGGCTTCTCCTCCGCCTCTACCGCCTCAATCATGGGCTCGGGCTCGGGTTCCGGGCTTGCGGGGGCTTCCGCGCCGGGTCTTAATCCCGCGTCGTCGGGCGGAATAAGCTGTTTGTCGCGGTTGTCCTCCACCGACTGAATATGGCCGTCGCTTATGTGGTAAATTTTATCCGCATATGCCGCGATTTCAATATCGTGGGTGACGATTACGAGCGTCTGGTGGTTTTCCCGCGACATTCTAACCATCATCTCCATAATTTCGATGGTCGTCTTTGTGTCGAGGTTTCCGGTGGGCTCGTCCGCAAATACTATTTTCGGCGCGCCTACAAACGCCCTCGCGATTCCGACCCTCTGCTGCTGGCCGCCCGACATCTGCGTCGGCCGGTGGCGCATTCTCTTTCCGAGACCGCAGAGCTTCAGCATTTTTTTGGCCTTTGCGTCCCTTATTTTCCGCCTTACGCCTGCAAACGCGAGCGGAAGCGCGACATTGTCTATGGCCGTAAGGTTTGGCAGAAGGTTGTAGGACTGGAATACGAAGCCCATGTACTTCTGCCGGAATTTCGCCAGCTTGCTTTCGCTCATTTTGTCGATTCGCTCGCCGAAGATTGTTACGCTGCCCTTGGTGGGCTTTTCAAGCCCGGCCATCATGTTCAAAAGCGTTGACTTTCCCGAGCCGGAGGTTCCGAGAAGGCAGACTATCTCGTTCGGATAGATGGTCAAATCGATACCGTTAAGCGCGTAAACCTTTTCCTTGCCGAGCGTAAAAATCTTTACGAGGCCCTTTATCGTTATCGCGGGCTTCGGCGCGGCAGCGGCGTTTACCGCCATATTTACCAACTCCTTTCCTGTTATTTAAACACTTCTTGCGGGAATGCCCGAAAATCGCGGCGCACTCCTTGTGTTAATATGAAAATTATATCACAATATGTCGTATATTTCAATAGCCGCGGCAAAAAATCATAAATTTTTAATCAATTTTCCCGCCCGTATATGTAATACTCATTTCGGGCGCGAAATATTGCATCCGCGCCGAAAAAATTTTTTGGAAAACAAAACGCAGCCCCTCGCGGGAGCCGCGCGCCGTTATATTATCAGCCGTTGTCGACGTCGAAGTGCTCGAGGACGGATTTCTTTTCCGCTGGCTTCGAGTCGCCGTGCCTTACAAAGAGCATCGTCACAAAGGAGAGCGCGGAGAACGCGACGGCATATGGGAAAAGCACCCCGTAGCCGAGCTTTGTTATCAGAAGCCCCGAGAGAAGCGGCGTTACAATCTGCGCGCACATCGAGAACGCGTAGTAGTAGCCGGTATATTTTCCGACGTCGGCCGACGAGCACATCTCTACAACCATCGGGAAGGAGTTTACGTTAATCGCCGCCCAGCCGATTCCGACGACGGCGAAAACTATGTACATCAATACCCCCGTCGACGGCAGGAAGATTATAATCCCGTAGCAGACTGTCATCACAAAAATTCCGAGGAGAATGGTCGCCTTTCTGCCGAGCTTTGAGGAGATTATCCCGAGCGGGACAAAAGAGGCGATTGCCGCGACCGTCGCGACGGTTAAATACATCGACGAGCCGCCCGCTCCCACCCCGAAGCGGTTTTCAAAGAAGCGCGAAAACGACGTCGTAACGCCGTTATAGGCGGTGAACCACAAAAACACCGACAAAAGTATGAATACAAGGCTCCTGAATACGTCCTTCGGGAGCTTTTCACCGGTGGACGATTTTTTCTCCTCCGCCCCGACCGCAGCCTCGCGGACGATTTTGTTTTCGTTTAAGGCGAATACCATTATAAGTACGGTTATAAGCATAAACGCCGCGACCGTCATAAAAATCGGTACGAAGCTTCCGTAGACGACGGTTCCGTCGGATTGAAGCTCGCTTTTTACGAGGAACGTCATCACGATTGTAGTGAAAATTCCGCCGATATAGCCGACGAGGTTGATTACGGCGTTGCCCTTTGAGCGAAGCGGCTTCGGGGTAACGTCGGGCATATACGCCACCGCCGGTGAGCGGTAGACGCTCATCGTCACCAAGAGCGCGATAAGACATACAAAGAACCACGGGAAGCTGCCGCTTTCGGTCAGCATCGCCATCACAACCATCAGAGCGACCGCTGCAAACGTCCCGAAGAGAACATATGGGGTCCTGCGGCCGAGGCGGCTTTTGGTCTTGTCGGAAATCGTCCCGAAAAGCGGGAGCATGAATATCGCGAGAACGTTGTCTATCGACATAATCGCGTTCGTGACGAGCGTCGGCCGCCCGAAGCGGTTCTCTAAAATTACCGGAATCATCTGGTCGTAAAACTGCCAGAACGCAAGAATCGACGCGAACGACAGCCCGATGAGAACCGTTTGCTTGGTGTTCAGCTTCATGCTTTATCCCCCTTTTGCACGGAAAAAACTGTATTTTACTTCTCTTTATTATAGCCCTTTATTGTTGCCTTGTCAACAAGTTTTTGAACCGTCGGCAAAAGCTCGCCGAGGGAATTTATTTCGGGAACGCCCTGCGGGACCTTGCCGTAGCCGTAGGCCGCATGGACAAACGCCACGCCCGCCTTGAAAGCCGAGGCGAAATCGCCGAGAGTGTCGCCGACATACACCGCATAATCGACGTTATTCCGCTCGCAGACGAGCCGGATATTGTCGGCCTTCATCTTACCCGTGCCGCCCCAGCATTCCTTGTCGCAAAAATATTTTCCCAAACCGGTCGCGGAATAAAATTCCTCGATATAGCCCGACTGACAGTTCGACACGCAGGCGAGCAGCCAGCCGTCGCCGCGAAGGGCGATAAGAGCCTCCTCGAGCCCCGGAAAAACCTCGCCGGAATTTGTCTTAAGATAGTCCATCTCCTCGTTGATGCAACTAACCATAATTTTTTCGGCGTTTTCGGGGTCGATGGAGTCGAAGAACATGTGCGCGATTTCGGTCATCGTCTTGCCCATAGCCGAGCGAATGTCCTCAAGGGTCAGCCGCATCGAATATCCCTGCCGCTCGAGCCCGCGGTTGTATGCCTCTGTGACGGCCTTAGAGCTGTCCCACATTGTGCCGTCGAGGTCAAAAATAACAATTTTTACCATAATATCCTCCGTTCGCGTTTTCTTTATTGTAATACTTTTGGGGGAGAAAAGCAAGGGGTTGTTTGCGCCGGCAAATGCGGCCAAAAAACATTCCCCTCACCTGTTCAGCGCGGGGATTCGGAAATCGCAGGGCTTTTCATAGCGGCCGCCGGACTTTGAGAGAGTGAAGGAGAGGGCGAAAACGCCGTTTGCGCAGGAAAAAGAAAAATCGCCCGCGCTGAAGCCGGCATAGGCCGCCTCGGGAATCAGCGCGAACGCTTCGGAGCCGCCGGGCGAATTGAAAATCAACGCCTCGAGGCGGCCGCCGCTCTCGCGAAGCGACATTTCGTAGCCGGAGTAGCGCGGGCAGTCGAACCGCAGAACGCCGTCGGCTTCCGCCGGGTTCTCGGCGTTCATCAGAATGTCGCGGGCGGCGGCCGAAAGCGTGTCGGCGAGCATATCCGCCTCGCCTGCGGCAATCGCCGCCTCGGAGGAGGAAAACGCCGCGAAAATCAGGGTCACTGCGGCCATGCTGAAAAGCGACATAATCGCCGCCGCAACCAAAAGCTCCGTGAGCGTGAACCCACGGCGAGAGCAGATTTTAGCGGCAAAAGCTGTCATTTCGGGTCACACTCCGGTACTTTGGTAATATGGTTTGATTATGGGGTGCCGAGGGGGAAATGTCAAGAGGTGAGGGAGGAATTTGGGAGATGTTACAAAAATTTGGGGATGGGGTTGGGCAGGGTGACGAGGGCGCGGGGACGGAGCGGGAGGGGCGCAGGAGGGTGGGTGGGCGGGTGGGTGGGGCCAACCCAGCCAGCGTAGTCCCCGCGCCCCCATTCGCGACGAACCCGCCCCCCCGGAGCCCGCAGGGCGGAGCGGGGGTGGGTGAGGAACGAATCCGGTCAGAGGCACAGAGGTCAGAAGTCAGAAAACTGAACGTTGGAGCCGCGGTTCAATGCGTGCCAAAGGATAGGGGGTGCAGGTATCCGGCTTCAGCAAAAAAACACCGGCTTCTTGCTAAAGCCCGAGCCTCACCCGTCCCCGCTCCGCCCCACAAGGGGGCTCCGGGGGACGGGATTCGGCTCAGGCCGGGGATTCGGCGCGCGGCTCGCCGAAGCTTCCCGCGCAACCGCCCGGCGCGGCTTAAGAAAGCTGTTGCGTCAGTCCCACCCGCCCACCCCTCCAAGCCTCGCGCCATTCCCCCGCTTTCTTAAGCCGCGCCTACCCTGCCGAAAAGCCCGCGGCCTGATACGCTTTGCCGGAATCCGTCATCTGCCCCCTACCCGCGCTCCACCTCCACCCTACTCCCCTCTCTCCCCTTCGTCACCCTGATCTGGCAGGAAATATTTTCCTTAAGCTCCTCGCGGTGGCTGATTACGCCGACAAGCTTGCCGCTGCCGGAGAGGCCGAGGAGGATTTCCATCGCGCTTTCAATCGACTTGCGGTCGAGCGTGCCGAAGCCCTCGTCAACGAAAAGTGCCTCCATCTGGATTCCCCCGAGATGCGACGAAACCGCGTCCGAAAGGCCGAGAGCAAGGCTCAGCGAGGCCTTGAAGCTCTCGCCGCCCGAGAGGTTCCCGACCGGCCTGCGGCGGCCCGTGAAGTTGTCCAAAACCTCGAGGTCAAGGAAGGTGCTGCTCTGGCGGCCGAGCTGTCCGCCGCGGCGGCAAAGCTCGAACTGCCCGCCAGTCATCGGCATGAGCCTGCGGTTCGCCGCCCCGATAATCGCGTCGAAGCCGGCGGCCTGAACATACTGCTCAAGCGTTATTCGGCCGTTTCCGGTCGTCCCGCGGACCAGCTCGTAGAGCTTTCCCGCCGCCGAATATTCCTTCCGCTTCTGCGCAAGCCCGCCGAGCTGCCCCGCGATATACTCCCCCGCCCTTTTGTTGGCGTCGCGCCTCAGCAAAACGGCGTTTTTCCGCGAAATAAGCCCGTCGGTAAGCTCTTTTTGGGACAACCGCGCGCGCTCGGCTTCCGAAGTATCTACCCTTTCGACGCCCTCAGCCTCTTTTTTGGCGGCTTCGGTCTGACGCTCATTGGCGGCGGTTTGGGCGTTATAGTCGGCAATCGCCTTTTCGTCGGCGTTCAAATCCTCCTCCGTCGCGACAAAGCGCGAAAGCTCCTCGATTCCCGAAAAACCGCGTTCCGAAAGGGCGGCAAAGAGCTCCTCGCCGAAGGCTTTTTCCTCTTCGGAAAGCTTCCCGGCGGCCCTTTCAAGGGTTTCGGCCGATGAACGAAGCGCGACGGCCTCTTTGTCGGCGTTCGCCTTGGCGGCTTCGGCGGATTTTATCCCCTCCTCAATCCTTTTCGCGCCGTTTTCCGCGATTTCAAGGGCCTTGCCGGCCTCTTCGGAGGAGGGGTGCGAAAGCTCCCCGAGGACCTTAAGCGACGCGCCGTTTTCCGCGATTTTTTCGCCTGTTTCCGCTTTTTCCCGCAAAAGCGTTTCCCGCGCCTCTGCAAGCTTTTTCGCCTCATCGCCGGTCGCGAGGTTGAAGCCATGCTCCGCGATTTCAAGCCGCTTTGCGCCGTCCGAGAGGGCGGCAATCAGATTTTCGGTTTCGGATATTTTTCGGACAATTTTCGCCGCGCCCTCCCCGATTGCCGAAATCATTCCGTTCGCGGAGCCGTCGCCCCGGCCGAACTCCCAGAGCGGGTTTTCAAAGCATTGCTCCATCGCCTCCAAAATCGCCTTTCGCGCCATGTCGAAGGCGGCCTTCGCGCCGCCGGCTTCGCCGTATGCCTCGTCCTTTTTCTTCTGCGCCGCCTTTTCAAGCTCCGAAAGCTCCTTAACGGCCTCCTCGGTGACGTTGTTTTCCGCAAGGCGAGCCGGCGCGGGGTGATGGACCGAGCCGCAAACCGGGCATGGCCTGCCGTCCTCGAGCCCCTTTGCGAGGATTCCCGCGCGGCAGCTTTCAAGCTCGATTTCCGCAAGCCGCCGCTTCTCCAATGCCCCGTCGTAGGCCGTTCGCGCGGCCTCATACTCCTTCTGCGCCGCACCGAGGGCGGCCTTTTTTTCGCGAAGCTCCCGCATTTTTGCGCCCATGACCCGCTCCGCGTCGGCGCGAAGCTTTTTTAAAGCTTCGAGGCGGTTTTTCTCCTCGACAAGCTTCGTCGGGCAGTCCTTAAGCGCGGCGATTTCCGCCCGAAGCTCCTCGGTTTTTTTGCGAAGCGCGGCTTCCGCCTCCGAAAGGGCCTTTTCGCGGTTTTCGTTCTGCGCGGCCTTTCGGGAAAGCTCCGAAGCCTCCCGCCTTAGTATGTCGCGGCGGGTGTATTTTTCAAGGTCGGCGCGGATTTTTTCCGCCTC
>CANPZQ010000006.1 GCA_947588775.1 uncultured Clostridia bacterium | reverse complement strand
GGGGGGGGGGGACGCGGAGAGGCAGCTTTTTCCGCCGCGCGGCCAGAATAAATCACTGCACCACCCCTCCGTTATTCACCACCAGCGTGCTATACAAAAACAGCAAATCCGCATTCCCAAAATCCACAAAGTCCCCGAGCCGCGTGCTCTGGATATAGCGGATGTCGGCGAGCGTCACCTTCGCGTAGCCCTCGGCGAGGAGCGGGGCGATTGACGAGCCGAAGCTGTCGCGGAAAACTACGAGCTCCCCGCTGCCGGAGGGGTTTTCGATTGTCATCAGCGAGCGCGGGCCGCTCAGAAATATGTCGTAAGGGTCGGAGCCGCCGGCCGCCTCAAGGTCGTAAACCCCGCCCGTTTCGCCGGTTTCAAAGTTGTACGCCGTCATTTTGTCGATAACATCGCTGTCGAGGTAGAATAGCTCCTCGCCGTCGAGCGGGAGCGCGGATTGGCCGTAGTAAACCCCGTAAAACGGCTTTTCAAGCGCGGTGGGATAATATTCCCCGCCGGTTTTCGAGCCCATTTTTTGCGCAAGCGTTTCGGCGACGTCGGTGATTTTTTCCTGCCGCCAGTGGGTGTCGGTGCGGTAGTAGTCCGAAATTTCAAGAAGCGGGAAGATGTCGATATACTCCGCGCCCGGAACGCCTTCCCGCAAATCCTCAACCATTTTTTCATAGTCAAGGCAGGGGTACCCCGAAGCTTTTGCGAGAAAATAATTTTTGTCGGGAATTATTGAAAGATACGCCCTTCTGCCGTCTGAAAGATAATTATCAAGAATATAATTCATCTTTTCAATCACATTATTTACCCCGCTTTCGTTAAGGGGGTATTCGAGCTTCGAGATATAGCCGTCCTTGACGTAAATTCCGTTGGAGTCGAGCTGCATGAAGGCGTAATATTCCGCGAACGACTTGATTCTTCGGAAGCCGTCCCTCATCGGGAAGCTGTCGGCGGAGTATTTTTCAAAGTCGGACATGAACTTTCCGCTGAGAACGCTCTGCACGGAGGGCTTCGGCAGCTGCGCGAGCCGACGGCGTTCGCTTTCGCTCATTTCGGGGTCTGGCGATAGAATCCCCCAAAGGCTAAGGCCGAATATCCAGACAGCCGCCAGAATCACGACGGCAAGATTTTTTGCTTTCGTTGACATTTTTGCCGCCTCCTCAGAACCTGAAATACAAAAACGGGTTAAACGAGCCGTCGACGAGATACCCCGTCGCTACCGCTAAAACCAAGACTATCGCGACCGGCTCAAAAACGTTGATCAATTTAAGCCCCGCTTTTCCTTCGGAAAGCCTTTCGGCGATTTTTTTCGGAAGCGGCGTCGAGCCGATTATTCCTATAATAAGGATAACGGCGTAGCTTCTCAAAAAGTACAGTGCCTCCCCCGAAACAAGCGGCAGTCCTCCGAGGCCGAAGAGCGCGCCTATGCTTCTGAACGCCGCAGGCACCGACGACGCGTCGAAGAGGGTGAAGCTCACCGCGACGAAGAGGATTTTATAGATATGCGCGAAAAAGCGGGATTTTTCGAGATATTTAAGATACCAAAGCTTTTCCGCGACCAAGAGAACCGCGAAGAACAGCCCCCATAAAATAAACGTCCAGTCCGCGCCGTGCCAGAAGCCGGTCAAAAACCACACCGTCAGGATATTTAAGAGCCAGCGAGGCTTTGAAACCCTGTTTCCGCCCATCGGGATATAAACATAGTCGCGGAACCATGAGCCGAGGGTAATATGCCAACGCCGCCAGAATTCGGTCCCGCTCTTTGAAACGAAGGGGTAGTTGAAGTTTTCGGGGAAGTCGAAGCCGAATATCTTTCCGAGGCCGATTGCCATATCGGAATATCCCGAAAAATCGAAGTAAATATGAACCGCGTAGGCGACGGCGTAGAGCCACATGAACAGAACGGATTTGTCGGTCGAGGCCTTGAACGCGTTAATAAGCTCCGCAAGCTGATTCGCAATCAAAACCTTTTTCGCGAGGCCGATTGCGAAGCGGCGCGCGCCGAGGGATATTTTTTCAAGGCTGTGCTCCCGGTTTTCAAGCTGCTTCGCGATGTCGGAATAACGGACTATCGGCCCCGCAATGAGCTGCGGGAACATCGCGACGTACGCTCCGAGGTTAATCGGGTTTTTCTGAGCGGAAACATTCCTGCGGGAAACGTCGATTGTATAGCTTAGTATCTGGAACGTGTAGAAGCTGATTCCTATCGGCAGGGCGATGCCCAGGAGCGGCAGCGAAAGCCCTGTTACGGCGTTGAAATTTTCGATAAAGAAGTCGGCGTACTTGCAGTATACCAGAAGCCCTATGCTTATCATGCAGGAGAGGACGGTGAAGAGCGTTTTAAGCCGCTTTTTTTCGCGGAAGCGTTCAATCAGGATTCCGAGAACATACCCCTGAACAATCGCGACAAGCATAAAAACGACAAAGCGCGGCTCGCCCCATGCGTAAAACAGAAGGCTGAACGCAAGGAGCACCGCGTTTTTGAACGCCCGCGGCATGATAAAATATACAATCAGCACCGCGGGCAAAAACCAGTAAAGAAACGGGATTCCCGAAAAAACCATGGCTTAACCGAGCTCGGGTATCGCGAAGGCGGGGTCGCCGTGCGCGCCGGACATATCCTCCTCAAACGCGATGACGGCAGCGTCGCCGTAGAGCTCAACGGCCTTGTCCTTAAACGCGGTTACGAGGTCGTTCGCGCCGAATACGTTGAGAATGATGTGTTGGCCGATTTTTACGACATAGAGGGTTTCCGGCCAGCCGCACATGTAGGAGCGGTTCATAAGGCTGTCGCGGATTCCCTGACATGCCGCGTCCATGTCGTCGGCGTTTACGACGTGGTACGCGCCGCAGGTGAAGGTGTTGGTGTTGAGCATGTGTCGCATCGAGGCGGCCTCGTCAATCATAGAAATATTCGCGGCCGGGAAGCCGATACCGTTTTCGAGGTCGGTCCCGTCGCCGATGTTATGAGGGCCGGGGGCGTTTTCGACGGCGGCGTCATAGTCCCCGCCGAAGGTCATGAAGTGCTGGTCCTCGGGGAGCGCGTCCCAGATTTCGGTCAGAACCTCGAGCGGGGTCTTGTCGACGTCGGGGACGTCGGAGCCTCCGCAGGAACAAAGAGAGAGCGCGAGAACTAAAGCGACAGATAATGCGATAATTTTTTTCATTTTAAATCTCCTTAAAAATATTTTGCAGTCCGCACTTATAATACGTTCGCAGGCGGTAAAATATTGCGCGGCGGAAAAATTTTCTTTTCCGAAGGGTATTATACTATAGAATGGGGGAAATGTCAAATTTTAGAGGGAGGGGAGCGGCGAATGGGGCGGGGAGGGGAGCGGGAAATGTGGGCGGGTGGGTGGGTGGGCGCAGGAAAGGAGCCCCATTCGCCGCGGCGGCACATGCCCAAAGCCCCGAAATCGCCCCGCACACACCCTGCTCCCGAACATTCGTTCCCACAAATCCGCAAAAAATTTCAAAAAAATTTGAAATTGTTACGGTTTTGTAATTGCTATTTTCTGAAATTTGTGATACAATAATGTCGTTAGTATGAAATTTCCGGGTCTATGCCCGATTGGAGATATTTTATGGAAAAATTTGTTATCAGGGGCGGCAACCCCCTCCGCGGCGAAGTGACTATCAGCGGCGCAAAGAACGCCGCCGTCGCAATCATCGCCGGCACAATTCTCTCGGATGAACCCTGCCTTTTGGAAAACGTCCCCGAAATCCGCGACATTAACATATGCGTCAAAATTCTCTACGAGATGGGCGCGTCAATCAAAATCATCGACAAAAACACTATCCGCGTCGACCCGCGCGGAATCTCCGACCCCACCGTTCCCTATGAGCTTGCCCGCGCCTGCCGCGCATCAAGCTACTTTTTGGGGACCCTCCTCGGAAGGTTCCGTCAGGCCGACGTTCCGATGCCGGGCGGCTGCGACCTCGGCGATAGGCCGATCGATCAGCATCTTAAAGCGTTCAACCTCCTCGGCGCGCGCCATTCCATCGACGGCGGCTGCGTAAGCCTTCGGGCGGACAGGCTCGTCGGCAGCCAGATTTATTTCGACGTCGTAACCGTCGGCGGAACAATTAACGCAATCTTTGCCGCCGTAAAAGCGGACGGCCTAACCGTCATCGAAAACGCCGCGAAGGAGCCCCAGATAGTTGATGTAGCTAACTTCCTCAACTCAATGGGCGCGGACATAATGGGCGCGGGAACCGACGTCATCAAAATCCGCGGCGTAAAGTACCTCAAAGGCGTCACCTACGGCATTATCCCCGACCCGATTGAAGCGGGAACATATATGGTCGCCGCCGCCGCGACAAAGGGCGACGTGCTGATTAAAAACGTAATCCCGAAGCACCTTGAATCCATAACCGACAAGCTCCGCAAGGCGGGCGCATACGTCGAGGAATTCGACGACAGCATTCATGTCCGCTGCAGCTCGCGGCTTATGAAAACAAGCTTCAAAACCCTCGTCCACCCCGGCTTCCCGACCGACATGCAGCCGCAGCTCTCGACGATGCTCACCACCGCGGAGGGGACAAGCGTCGTCACCGACAACATCTTCGACAACCGCTTCAGATACGCCAACGAGCTCCGGCGTTTCGGCGCGGATATTACCGTTGAAGGCACCACCGCCGTTATTCAGGGAATTGAGGAGCTGAGCGGCGCGACCGTAAAGGCGACCGACCTTCGGGCCGGCGCGGCTCTCGTAATTGCCGGGCTGATGGCGAACGGAACCACCGTCGTCGAGGACATCTACCACATCGAGCGCGGCTACGAGAACATCGACGAAAAGCTTCGCGGCCTTGGCGCGGACATCACCCGCGTGACCGACTTCGACAACAAGCGAATGGCGGTATGAGCGCAGGCCTTGCCGTCTGCGGAATGAACGGCGCGGGGAAGTCTACCCTCGCAAAAGCCCTCGCAAACGCGCTTGGACTGCGGTTTTTGGACATCGAGAACTACTACTTTCCGCCCGCCGACCCGCCTTTTTCGGTTCAGCGCGATAAATCTGAGGTCGTCCGCCTCCTTCGCCGTGACGCACTTGCGGAAAGCTTCGTCTTCGCCTCGGTTTCGCCCGACAGATACGGCGTCGACGACCTTATTTCGGCCGTTTTTTGGGTCGAAGTCCCTTTGGAAGTCCGGATTCCGAGAATACGCGCCCGCGACCCTGCCGAACGAAAGGCTCGCGCCCGAATCCCGAAAAAGCCTTTTTTCGAGCTTGACGGCGAGCGGCCAATCTCAGAAAACGTCAATATTATCCTAAACTATATAAATGAATATCCCGAGCTGTCCCCGTGACAGCTTTTTGAAAGAAGGAATAATTTGGCAAGAATTTACCCTCTTTTTTCTTCAAGCAGCGGCAACGCGCACTTCATCGGCACCCCCTCGGGCGGCGTTCTGATCGACGCGGGCGTTAGCTACAAGCGGCTCGTCGCGGCTCTTCGGCTCAACGGAATCGAGCCCGAAGCCGTCCGTGCAATCTTCATCACCCACGACCATTCCGACCACATAAACGGCCTGCGGGTCTTTTCAAAGTGCTGTAAAGCCCCTGTCTACGCCACTTTCGGGACATTAAGCTATTTAAGGAATCAGGGCATTCTCGACCGCGGCATTGAGCGCGAAATCGGCGACGAGGGCGTCGAGGCGGGCGGATTTTTTGTAACCGCTTTCAGAACCCCGCATGACGCGCCGGGCAGCGTCGGCTACCGGATACATACTCCCGACGGCAAAAGCTGCGCCGTCTGCACCGACCTCGGCCATGTCACCGAGGAAATCGACCGGCGGATTTCGGGCTGCGACCTCGTACTGATTGAATCGAACTATGATGAGGATATGTTAAAAAACGGGCCGTACCCATACCCTCTGAAAAAGCGTATCGCCTCGCCGACCGGCCACCTCTCGAACGCCGACAGCGCGCGCGAGGTGCGCCGCCTGATTGAGAGCGGAACGCGTCGAATCGTCCTCGGCCACCTCAGCCGCGAGAACAACACGCCCGCCGTCGCCGAACGAACCCTCCTCGACATCCTCGGCGCGGACTTTCGGCGAAACGTCGACTATATGCTCTCCGTCGCGCCCGTGGAAACGTCGGGGCTGAGCATATCGTTTTAGAAAATAATTAACAAGTTGGTGAAGCATTTTGCTCTCGGTAAACGTCGTTTGCGTAGGAAAGCTCAAAGAATCCTACTGGCGGGAAGCATGCGCAGAGTACGCAAAAAGGCTCTCCGCGTACTGCAAATTCGCGGTCGTGGAGCTGCCCGAGGCGAGAATAAGTCAAAAGCCCTCTGACGCGGAAATAGCCGCCGCGCTCGCCGCAGAGGGCAAACTGATGCGGCAATATTTGGATGAAAAGGGCGCGTTCAACGTCGCGCTCTGCGTCGAGGCGAAGCAGCTTTCCAGTGAGGAGCTCGCCGAAAGGCTCGCCGCGGAGGCCGTCGGCGGGGCGAGCACAGTGAATTTTTTCATCGGGAGCTCCCTCGACCCGAAAATCAAGGCCGACTGCCGCCTGCAGCTCGGGCTCTCGCGAATGACCCTGCCCCACCAGCTCGCGCGAGTGGTTCTGGTCGAGCAGATTTACCGCGCGTTCTCAATAAACGCCGGGGCAAAATATCACAAGTAGCTTAAACAAACTGTTTTGCAAAAAATCAATAGAAAGTGTGATTAAATGCATATCCGCCGAATGGTTCCGGACGACAAAAACGCTGTTTTGGAGATGATGCGGGTGTTCTACCGCTCGCCCGCCGTCCTCAGCGACGGGTCGGAGGAAATTTTTCGCGCCGACTTTGGGGCGTGCGTTCAGGGAAGCCCCTTCGCTGAGGGCCTTATTATCGAGGAGGACGGCAGGGCCGTCGGCTACTCGATGCTCGCGAAGAGCTTTTCAACCGAATTCGGCCGCCCGTGCCTCTGGATTGAGGACGTTTATATCCTACCTGAGTTCCGCGGACATGGGTTTGGCAGCAAGCTTCTGGAATATATTGCCACAAGCTACCCCGAATACGTTCAACGCCTTGAGGCCGAGCCGGAGAACGCCCCGGCGATGGCACTTTACCGAAAAAGCGGCTTTCACGAGCTGAAATATACCGAACTTATACGCAATGATAAATAAATATGATGATTATCAGCATAACAAAAAAGCCCGGTGAAAAATCCGGGCATTTTTTGTTTTTAATTTAGTCTATATGTCTAACTCAAAGCCGTCGCCGACCCCGTCGTTGAGGCCGCGCATGACGCACTTCGCGGAGTCGTAGACCTCGAGCGTCCGCCTGTCTAAAAGGCGGAAATCGCGGCCGCCGTTGTCCCACCAGACCGAGGCGATTCCGTTCTCGCGGCCCTTTGAAACGAAGAACTTCGACCACCTGTAGCGGTCGTCGGGGTTCTGCTTGTCGACCATTCCCATCTCGTCGAAGATTGCCGGAATACCCGCATCAATAAAGCGTTTGCGGATTGCCTCAAAGGCGAATGTGAGCTCCCGCTCGCCCTGTTCGGTGAAGCGCGTTACGTCCGGATTCGGCATCAGACAAAGCTCAACCGGGTTATACGAATGCACCGAAACAATCAGGTTTTTCGCGGGGTCGTCGGGCAGCCGGAAGCCGTCGATCCATGTGTGCTGAGGCGCGGCGGCGTAGGACGGAAGGAGCAGCGGACGGGTTTCGTTTTCCCCGCCGCCGGCGCGCACGGTTTCCACAAAAACTTGATTGAATTGATTTATATATTCCAGCGCGTCGCGGCATATTTTTTCATGAAAATCGAGGTGCCACTCGTATTTTGAACGCAGCATACGCGGCTCGTTCATGCCCTGCAGAATTAGGCGTTCACCGTAGTCCTTGAAGCGCGCGGCGACCTGTTTCCAGACGGTCGAAAGGTAGATTTTTCCTTTTTCAACGCCCTCGTCGGTCGGTTGGAACATCCGGTCGTCGTGATGAACATTTAATAATATAAACATTCCGAGCGAGTAGGCGTAGTCGACAATTTCGTTTACGCGGTTCATGAATTCCGGCTCGATTTCGTGGTTTTCGTCCATGTGTCGGTGCCACGAAACCGGGATTCGGACGGTTCTGAAGCCAAGGCTGTAAAGCTTCTTAAATATTTCCGGCGTCGTTACGGGGTTCCCCCAGGCGGTTTCGCCCGGAGGCGCGTCGAGGGTGTTGCCGAGGTTCCACCCGAGGCGAAGCTTTTCGGTGAGTTCATAAGGGGTCATGTCGGATACCTCCCGAGATTAGTTTTGGTCAATCTTAGTCCTGCGGTCTGCTGCTTTTTATTTCGTCAAGAGGGGTTGTCAGGCCGGCCATCATGCCGTCGTATGGGGCCTTGCTGCCGGGGTAAATCTCAAGGTTTGTACGGTCAAAGAGGCCGTAGCTCTCCTCGCCGGTGCCGTTCGAGCCGTTATCCCACCAACAGCAGACGATTCCGAGGCTTTTTGCCTTCGCGATGTAGTAGGTCCCCCAGTCCTGACGGTCGTAAGGATTGTTTTTGTTAATGATTCCCATCTCGTCGACAATCACGCCGACGCCCTTGGATACGAACTTTTCGTAGTGTTTGTTCAAGAAGTCGTCGATGCTGTTTTTGGAGGATTGGTCAAAGTTTCGAATTGACATATCGGTTCCCATGGCGAGGTCGTAGGGGGTGTATGCGTGAACCGAAATCAGGAGCTTTTTCTCCGCCTTGTCCTCGGGGAGCTTGAACGGCTCCTCCAAAGAATAGTATGGCGAGCCGCAGTAGGAGCTGAGGAGCAGGAAGCGGCTCTCGTTGCGGCCTCCGGCGGCGCGGACGACGTCAACAAACTTCTGGTTGCAGGCGTTGATGACTTCGATGGCCTCGCGGCACTGCGCGTTGTTGTAGTCGACCCACCACTCATAGTTTGTGCCGGTGAGGCGCGGCTCGTTCATCGACTGGAAGATAAGGTGCTGGTCGTAGTCCTTGAAGCGGTCGGCTATCTGCGTCCATATTTTTTCAATATAATTAACCGATTCTGCCTCGTGTTCCTTTGTCGGATAGTAAAAATCGTTGTCGTGATGGGAGTTGAGGATTACGAACATGTCGTTTGAAAGCGCGTAGTTCACGACTTCCTCGACCCTGTCCATCCACTCGCCGTCGATTGTGTAATCCGGCGCGCCGGAGGTATGGAGCCCCCAGGAGGTCGGGATTCTGACGGTGTTGAAGCCGAGCTCGTGGATTTTGTCAATCATTTCCTTTGTGGTGACGGGCTGGTGCCACGAGGTTTCGCCCTCGGGCGCGTCGAGGGCGTTGCCGAGGTTCCACCCGATTTTCATGAGCTCGGGGAGGTCGTCAAGGGAGATGTCCGAGGCAGCCGCATTTGGGTCGTTGTGGACATTTTCGAGGGATTCGGGTTCAGCCTCTCCTCCGCAGGCGACGAGCGAAGCCGCCATCACAAGAGCGAGAATCAGCGCGAATAATTTCTTCATGGGAATACTCCTTTCCGGAATTTAATGGTAATCTTCACCGGTTAAACAAACTTAAAAGTTTCGCCGGCCTTTTCAAAGGCCGCAGGGTCAAGGGACAGCGCCCCTTGTCGCGGCCCGCAGGCCGCGAAATCTCTTTCCCACCCAAAGCGCAGGAAGGGGCGTCAGAAAATCAGCCAAGAGGGCTGTTTTCTGCGGGGGAACCCTCGCCTACGACAGCGGAACAAAACTCTTTGAGGACGAGCGGTCGGTCATTTATGACCGCGAAGTCCGAAAAGCAAGTTTTGTCGCTGGCGTTGGTTCCCCCAACAAAGAAGGCACTGATACCAAAAGGTGCCTCTATCCACATATGACAGGAGAAGCATAGGGGTGTCCTTCAGAAGCCCCAACAAAAAGGCTCCAAATGCCCAAACCCGCTCATTTTGTGAAGCTAAGATAGAGCCTCTTTGTAAGCGCGGCGGAAAAAGCGGGGAAATCGTGCGAAACTGCGGGGGCGGGCGGGTGGGGCCAACCATACCAGCTTTTTCCGCCGCGCGGGCAAGCTGAAAGCCCGGACCGAGCCGACGCCGCACCCAAACCCGCCTCCCCCTCCCCTCGGGGGGAGGGGGACAACCCGCCCCCATTCACCCCGCAGAAGCCACGCAGGGGGGGAGGGGAACTAAAAATAGCACGAGCGAAGCGAGTACCTTTTTGCCTCTCCCCGCCTCAACGCACCCCATCACTTATTACTGTCAATCATCGGCAAATAGGCCCGAAGATACTGCAGCCCCGACCCCGCAGTCAGCGCGGCGGAAAGCCATATCAGAACGTCCGAGATGACCTGTATCGGAAGCTCCACCGGCGCGACGGCCTCGATTCCGCGAAGAAGAAGTATCGCGACGATTGAGAGCATCGTGAAAGCGGTTTTTATCTTCCCGAACCACCCGGCCGCGACGACGACCCCTTCGCCCGACTTTACGACAAGCCGAAGAGCCGAAACCATGAACTCCCGGAAGAGTATTATCATCACCGGGACCGACGAGCACCAGTCAAGCTCAATGAACCCGACAAGAGCAGCCATTACAAGGGCTTTGTCGGCGAGGGGATCCAGAAATTTGCCGAAATCGGTAATTAAGTTGTATTTTCTCGCGATTTTTCCGTCCAAAAGGTCGGTGAAGGAGGCGAGAGCGAAAATCGCAAGCGCGACGAGAATGTTCCCCTCCCAGAACGGCCAGAGCAGAAAGAGCGCGAACGCGGGAATCATCGCAACCCGCAGAAGCGTTAATTTGTTCGGAAGATTCATCTTTATCCCTCCGTGATTTCCCCGACGAGGTCGTAATCCATCGTTTCGGTGATATGTACATTTACAAATGCGCCGATTGAAAGCGGTTTTTTCGAGCTGAAGAATATCTTTCCGTCGATTTCCGGGGCTTCGGCATAGCTCCTGCCGTAGTAGCATTCTCCGTAGCGGTCGTAGCCCTCGACGACGACTTCAATGTTTTCGCCGAGCTTTTGAGAATTCAGCCTGTCGCTGATTGTCGCCTGCGTTTCCATGATTACATCGGCGCGGCGGTTCTTTTCCTCTTCGTCAAGCTGCCCGGGAAGGCGCGCCGCCGGCGTTCCCTCTTCGGCCGAATACGCAAAACAGCCGAGCCTGTCAAACTTCATCTCGTTGACAAATTCGCAGAGCTCCTCAAACTCCTCCTCGGTTTCTCCGGGGAAGCCCGCAATCAGAGTTGTGCGAAGAATTACGCCGGGAATCTTTTCGCGAAGCTTCGCAATGAGCTCCCGAAGCTCGGATTTCGTGCTGCGGCGATTCATTCTCTTTAAAATGCCGTCGGAACAGTGCTGAATCGGTATGTCAAGATACTTGACTAACTTTTCCTCCGCCGCGATAAGATTTATAAGCTCGTCCGTTATCCTCTCGGGATAGCTGTAGAGCGTGCGAATCCACTTTAGTCCGTCAATTTTGCACAGCTCGCGCAGAAGCTCGCAGATTTTCGGCTCGCCGTATAAATCCTCGCCGTAAACGGTCGTGTCCTGAGCGACCAGAATTATCTCCCGGAACCCGACTTTTGCAAGCCATTTCGCCTCGGCGACAATGCTTTCGATTTTTCTGCTGCGGAGCTTTCCTCGAATTGACGGTATCGCGCAGTAGGTGCAGCGGTTGTCGCAGCCCTCGGCGATTTTGAGATATGCGAAAGTTTCCGTGGAAATAATGCGGCGCGAATCGATAATCAGCGAATATTTATCGCCCTTTAAGTCGAAGCGTTCGCCCGCCATCACCCTTTCGACGGCCTCGGAAAGCATCTCGTTCGCGCCAAGCCCCAGAACCGCGTCTACCTCGGGAAGCTCCTTTCTTATATCCTCAAAATACCTCTCGGCGAGGCAGCCGGTGACGATTACGCCCTTTATTCTGCCCTCGTCCTTCAGCGCGCAGAACTCGAGGATAGTATCGATTGCCTCCTGTTTGGCGGACTCGATGAAGCCGCAGGTGTTGATTATGACGACGTCGGCGAGGGCGGCGTCGGTGATTAACTCATAGCCCGCCTCGCGCAGGTTATAAATCATATGCTCGGCGTCGACCTGATTTTTCGGGCACCCGAGCGAAACCATCCCAACCTTACCCGGCATGAAAAGCCTCCTTTATAAAATATTTATACAAGTTTCAAAACAAAAAACTAAAAAGTTTTCGTCAACCTTTTTCAAAAGGTTGCGGGGACAAGGGGCGGAGCCCCTTGTCGCGGCCCGCAGGCCGCGAAATCTCTTTTATACTCACAAAAAGCGCAGGAGGGGGCGTCAGAAAATCAGCCCAGTGGGCTGTTTTCTGCGGGGGAACCCTCGCCTACGACAGCGGAACAAAACTCTTTGAGGACGAGCGGTCGGTCATTTATGACCGCGAAGTCCGAAAAGCAAGTTTTGTCGCTGGCGTTGGTTCCCCCCACAAAGAAGGCTGCCGCCCAAATGTGCCTTTTACGCAATTTGGCGATAGGAGTATAAAGGTGTCCTCCGGAAGCCCCAACAAAAAGGCTTTTTTACCCATGCTTGCTTATTTGCTTAAGCTTTAAAAGAGGCACTTTGTCAGGGGGCGCGGGGACGGAGCGGGAACAGTTTGCTAAGGTGGGAGGGCGGGCGGGTGGGGCCAACCCAACCAGCGCAGTCCCCGCGCCCCCTCGCCTAAACCGAATCCCATTCCCCGAAGCCCCCTTGCGGGGCTGAGCGGGGACGGGTGAGGTTCAGGCCTTTTTGCCGGTTGCGCCCAACCCCTCGGTTCCCCGCTCCCAAAATTCGCGACGAATCCCACCCCCGGAGCCCGCAGGCGGAGCGGGGTGGGTGAGGAACGAATCCGGTCAGAGTATCAGAGGTCGGAAGTCAAAAAACAGAACGAAAGAGCCTCTCACCCCAACTCCCCAAACCGCCCCTACTCCCCCTCTTCCTCCTCCCCCACCCCTTCCAACGCCGCGTTGATCTCGTCAAACCCGTACCCCTGCCGCGCAAGGGCGGCTTTCACCTTTTTAACGCCGTTTTCCTCCGAAAGCTTTCGCATGTACTTTTTCCGGATAAGCTCCGTGAGCCGCTCCTGCGCGCCGTCATCATACTGCGACAACGCCTCGTCGATAAGCTCCCGCGAAAGCCCGCGGCTTCGCATCTCCTCACGCGCGCGGTACTTCCCCCAGAGCTTTCGCGTGAGCAAATATTCCGCGAGCCGCTCCGAATACCGCCTGTCGTCAATCAGTCCGAGCCCCGCAAGGTTGTTCACCACCGCGTAGCAGGTTTCCTCGGGATAGTTTTTCTCAAGCTTTTTAAACATCTCCGCGTAGCCGTAGTCCCGCTCGTCAAGAAGGTACAACGCCCTCTCCCGCGCGCGGCGAAATTCGTTTTTTTCGACGGCCTCCGAAATATCCTCCTCGGATAAAACCTTCCCGGCGCGGATTCCAAGCTCCGCGGCTACGTTTTTGTTGATAAAAATCGGCTCACACCCGTCGAAGTCGATTCTAAGGGTGTCCCCCTTATACTCCGACGCGCTTTCGACTTTATATTCCATTTTGCATTACTCGTCCGACGAAACCGGGGTGAATTCCTCGAAATCGTCCTCCGGGTCGACGACAACTCCGCCGTCCGACTGCGAAGAGCTTGAGGAAGCCGCCGCTGCCGCTGCCGCGCTAAGCTCGGCGTCCTTTTTCGCGGCCTTCGAGGACATAACCACCGCGTCCTTATTCTTAAGAACCTTTTCTTCAATTTCTTTAAGCATGTCGGGGTGGCTCAGAAGAAAGTCCTTGGTATTTTCTCTGCCCTGCCCGATTTTGTTGCCGTCATAGCTGAACCACGCGCCGGATTTATGGATAATATCGAGGTCGGTCGCAACGTCGACGACTTCGCCGACGCGGGAAATCCCCTTGCCGTAAATCATGTCGAACTCCGCCTCTTTAAAGGGCGGGGCGACCTTATTTTTTACGACCTTGCAGCGCGTGCGGTTGCCGATAGGCTCAGAGCCGTTCTTTAAAAGCTCGCCCTTTCTTACCTCGATTCTCACCGAGGAATAGAATTTCAACGCTCTGCCGCCGGGGGTCGTTTCGGGGTTCCCGTAGATTACGCCGATTTTTTCGCGGACCTGATTTATGAATACGGCTACGCAGTTCGACTTCGCGATAACGCTCGTAAGCTTTCTCATCGCCTGCGACATAAGCCTTGCGAGCTGTCCGACATGCGCGTCGCCCATTTCTCCGTCGATTTCCGCCCTTGTAACCATCGCCGCGACCGAGTCGACTACCAAAACGTCAATCGCGCCCGACCTTACAAGTGCTTCGGCTATTTCAAGGGCCTGCTCGCCCGAATCGGGCTGTGAAACCAGCATCGCATTTATGTCAACGCCGAGCTGTTCCGCGTAAACGGGGTCCAAAGCGTGTTCAACGTCGATAAACGCGACCTCGCCGCCGAGCTTTTGCGCCTCCGCGATTATATGGAGCGCGACGGTCGTTTTACCCGAGCTTTCGGGGCCGTAGATTTCGACGATTCTTCCGCGCGGAACGCCGCCGATTCCGAGAGCCATATCGAGCGTCAGCGAGCCGGTCGAAATCGCCTCGACGTTGAGGGTCGTGGTCTGGCCGAGCCTCATTACCGCTCCCGCGCCGTATGCCTTTTCAAGCTGCGCAATCGCCGTTTCGAGGGCCTTTTTCTTCTCTTCCTTCGTCTGCTGAGCAAGCGGCATCGTCTTTTTCTCAGCGGTCTTTTTTGTTGCCATGTCTGAATCCTCCGTTATATTTTTAATTGATTTACTCTTTAATTCCTATAACTACCCTCGTCCTTCGGGTCAAATCCTCCGAAAACGACGTTTTAAAGCCCTCCGCGCGCAAAATTTCCGCGACCCGCTCCCCCTGTCCCAGCCCTATTTCAAACGCAATTGCGCCGCCCGGTTTAAGGCTGTTTTTCCACACCCCCGGAATAATCCTGTAAAACTCAAGCCCGTCCCGGCCGCCGAAAAGCGCGGTTTTCGGCTCATGCTTAACCTCGCGGGAAAGCCCCTCCATGTCGGAGGCCGTAAGATAGGGCGGATTCGCGGCAATTAAATCAAGTCCGCTGAATTTTTCCGCCGTTTCGGGTGATAAAACGTCCCCAAAAACCGCCTTAACGCCGTAGCGCGCGGCGTTTTCGCTTAAAACCGCGAAAGCTTCGGGATAGAGCTCTATTCCGAAAACCTCCGCGTCGGGGCGGGAATGCTTTATCGCGGCCGCGACGCAGCCGCTTCCCGAACACAAATCCGCAGCCCGCGGGTTCTTTATATCCTTAATCAGCTTAAGTGCCTCGTCGACGAGCGTTTCGGTGTCCTGGCGGGGAATAAGCACCCCCTCGCCGACCTTAAAGCTTAGCCCGTAAAACTCCCATTCGCCGACGATGTACTGAAGCGGCTCCCCCGAGAGCCTTCGCGAGAGCATTTCTGAGATTTTCTTCTCTTCGTCCTCAGAAACCGTCAGCCCGCCCTTTATCCCGCGAAGCCGCCAATCGCGGCCGAGGGCTTCCTCTAAAATAACCTGCGCCTCAAAATCCGCGTCGGGGGTGATTTCGGAGAGCTTTTCGGCGAGCCGCCGCGCGATTACCACTTATCGAGGCCCTTTTCCTCGGGAATGCAGGGCATAAACGCCGCGATTGCGCACTCAATCTGGGAATCGTCGGGCTCGCGGGTCGTAAGACGCTGAATCCAGAGGCCGGGGGCGGAAATTATCTTCGTCAGGATATTGTCATACCGTCCCGCAAGCTTTATAAGCTCGTAGGCGACGGAAACTATCACCGGCAGAATGCAGAGCTTTAACAGAACGCGGAGCCAGAGATTCCCCCACTGAATGCGAAACGCCGATGTGAGAAATATAGAGATAAACAAAACGAGGAACATAAACGAAGTCCCGCACCTCGGGTGGAAGCGGCGGTGCTTCTTGACGTTTTCAACGGTGAGCTCCTCGCCCGCCTCGTAGCACGCGATGGTTTTATGCTCCGCGCCGTGATATTCGTAGGTTCTGCGAATATCCTTCAAAAGCGCGGTCAGCCCGATATAGAAGATGAACACCGCCATCTTTATAACGCCCTCGATGATGTTTTTTGCAATGTCGGGAAGCTCCACGAATTTTGAAATCATCTTTGTAACCGTCGCCGGGATGAGTATAAACAGCCCGAGCGCAAGTACGACTCCCAATACCGAGGAAACGACCGTCACTATCGGCATAAGCTTGTCGCCGATTTTTTCGGTGAGCCATTTATCAAATTTGGAAGTAGCCTCTTCTTCGACGCCCTGCATCGACTTATCCGCCGACTTTGTGAGGCACTTATAGCCGCTCACCATCGAGCCGACGAAGTTGAACGGCCCCCTGATAAACGGGATTTTGTTGTACCACCTTGCGGGCTTCAGGTTCCACTGTTCGAGGTCGATTTCCCCGTTCGGGAGCCTAACGGCCATCGCCTGAACCTTCGGGCCGCGCATCATAACGCCTTCAATCAGTGCCTGTCCGCCGATTTGGGTCTTAAAGCCGCCCTTGTTTTTATCCTTGCTCAAGATTATTTACCTCCGTTCTGTGCGGGAAGTCTTATCATTACCGTTGTTCCGAGGCCGAGCTCGGAATTTATTATAAGCCGCCCGCCGTGCATTTCCACTATTTCGTTCGCCACCGCAAGCCCGATTCCCGAGCCGCGGCGGGTATAGTTGGCCTTATAGAATTTTGTCTTTACCTTCGGAAGATCCTCCGCCGAGATTCCTACGCCGTTGTCGGAAATCAGCACCACCACGTCGCCCTTTTCGGCGTACGCCTCTATCGACACCTTCCCGCCGGGGTTTGAATATTTAACGGCGTTGTCGATTATGTTGATGAACACCTGCCTAAGCCTCGCCGCGTCGGCGTAGACAAACGGCAGCATCTGCGGCTCGAAGTATTCAATAGTGATTCCGAGCTCCTTCGCCCGCTCGGTGTAGATAAGCACCGCGTCGCCGAGCTCTGCCAAAATATCTGTCGTTTCCTTTGTAAGCGTAAACCGGCCGTCCTGAATCCTTGAGAAGTCCAAAAGCTCCTCGACCATTCCGCTCAGGCGTTCCGTTTCGCCGGAAATAACTCTCATGCCTTTTCGGAATGTTTCGGGGTCGTTTCCCATCTCGGTCAGGGTTTCGCTCCAGCCCTTTATGGCGGTGAGCGGGGTCCTGAGCTCATGTGAAACCGAAGAGATGAATTCGTTTTTCATCTTTTCGGTATTTTCAAGCGCGCCGGCCATGTAGTTAATCGAATCGCAGAGGTCGCCGAGCTCGTCGTCGCTCCGCTTTTCTATTCTCCGGGAGAAATCACCCTCGCCATAGCCGCGGGCTATCTCGCTAATTTGCCGAACAGGCAAAACTATCGACTTAACGAAGAAAAGTCCCGACGTAAGCATCAGTATAACTATAACCGCCGCGATTGCCGAAAGAAGTATCGCGATTTCGCGAAGCTGCGAATCGACGGTGTCCAAAGAAGTCATAATCCGCATCGCGCTGTATTCCCGCGAGAGCCCGGGGAGTATAACCGTGTGGCAGATAACATGCTCGCCGTTTTCAAGGGTGAGCTCGTTCGAGGCCGCGCCGTCCTCCGAAACCGAGGCTTCGGCGAAGTCGTTTATTTTGAGCCAGTCGGACGGCTGGAACCCCGAGCTCGTAAGCGTTACCCGCCCCGTATCGGAGAGAGCCATAAGCTCGAAGCGGTCCTTTTCGGAAAATTCCTCGACGATGCTTCTCACTTCGGAACGGTACGCCGGCTCGGAGGTAAACCTTGAAAGCCCCGAGCTTATTGTTTCCATTCTCGAAACAAGATACTGCTTCGCGGTGGAAACGTAGTAGTTTCTCGCCATAAACAGCGCGAGCAGCACCACCGCCGTGAGGATTATAATAACAAGCCCGAGGGTGTTTACCGCCCAGCGGATTGTTATGCTTCGTTTAATACCTATTTTCCGCATTTTCCGAGCTTTCCCCGTCTGCGGGGCTGCACCACTTATAGCCGTAGCCCCAAATCGTAGTGATGTACTTCGGGTCGGAGGCGACCTCCTCTATCTTCATTCTGATTCTGCGAATATTTACGTCGACGATTTTTTCGTCGCCATAGTAGCCGTCCCCCCAAATCGAGCGGAGTATGCTCATTCTGTCGAGGGCGGTGTTCTGGTTCTTCAGAAAATATTCCATAATCTGGTATTCGTTCTGGGTCAAATCGATTGGCCTGCCGTTTTTCAGGACGGTTCTCGACTTTAAATCGATTTCAAACGGCCCCGACGTAATCTTCGCACCGACCTCGGCGGGGTGCTCGACCGTCATATTTACCCTTCGGCAGACAGCGTCGACGCGCGCAATAAGCTCCGTCACCGAAAACGGCTTTGTGATATAGTCGTCCGCGCCCATCATCAGAGAGCTCACCTTATCCATCTCCTGAGATTTCGCGGAGAGCATTATAATCCCGATTTTGTCGGATTTTTCCCGGAGCCTCTTGCATACCTCGAAGCCGTCCATTCCGGGCATCATTATGTCTAAAAGCGCGACGTCGAATTCGCCGTTTTTTTCCTCAAAAGCCTTTACCGCGTCCTCGCCGCAGTTCACGTCGGTAACGTCGAAGCCGGAACGCTTTAAATTCAGCACGATAAACTCGCGAATCGAGTCCTCATCCTCGCATACGATAATTCTCTTTGTCATAAAACCAGCTCCTTATTTAATTTATTCAATAATATGGAAGTTGTCCCTTATTTCGTCCTTCGTAAGCACCAGCGGCTCGTCCGCGCCGGCGAGGGTTTTGACGTAGTAGGCGGTGCGCTCCGTTTCGGCAAGGGTTGAATACCCCGCGTTGCGGTAGGCCTCGCCGCCGGAGCTGTCGGCGGCCGCAAAGCTCACAATCGGCGACATGTTCTCGATTATCCCCGCCTCGGGGTCGTAGCGGTAAAACGTGACCTCGCCGGTTGAGGAATCCTTCGACACCGTTACGATATTCAGCCATCTTCCGGGAATCGTCAGAAGGTACCCGTCCGCGATGTTATAATAGGCGTTCGCCTTAACCAGAAGCACGCCCTCCCCGGGGTCGAAGCTTATAAGCCTCGTCATCAGCTCGATTTCGCCCCAAACCGGGTTCGGGTGGCCCGCAAAAGGCACCACCGTCGGGATTTCGACCTCGCCGTCGCCGTCGTAGTCGCGCGAAGAGTAGCCGACGAGCCTCTGCGTCTGTGAAAGAAGCCCGTTTTGGGAAAGCGGGTGGACGACCGCGCCGTTTTCAAGATAAACTATTTCGGTCAAAAGCCCTCCCGCCTCGGGGGCGATGTCGAGATAGAGCGCGCTCCTCGGGCCGAGCCTTCCTACGGCGCAGCCGGAAATCGCCGCCGCGCCCGTTTCAAGAGCAAGGGGATATACGAAATCCTCGCCGGGCTTTATTATATCTACCTCAACGCCGGAGCCGCTTCTTTTAACGACCGCGATTTCCTCGCCGCCGTCGCCGTCGAAATCGGCCTTTTCCATCAGGGTGTAGCTGTTTTCATGAACAGAATAGACCGAACCTTCGCTGCAGCGGTAAATCCGGACGGTGTTTTCCTCGTAGTCCTGCGACGAAAAGCCGACCACGACATCTCCGCCCAAAAACATCACCCGTTCTACCGAGGTTCCCGCGCCGGCGAGCTCATACATCGACCGCCAGCCGCCGTCCGAGCCCCTGTCGAGGACGGAAATTTTTACGTTTGATTCCGAAACCGAGTTTACCGAGTAAAACGCAAGCGTTTCGTCGCTTCCGTCGCCGTCTATGTCGAAGGCTACGAACGCCGAGCGGTAGTCGCCGTTGCGGGGATATTCAAGGGTAATGCCACGCCCCGCGCTCTCCAAAAGCGCGGAATAGATTGCCGACTGCTCGTCGGCGATAGTCGGCGCGTTAAGAAGGCTGTCGACCGAAAAGGTAATCGCCTGACAGCCGGTAAGCGCGAGGCAGAGAATAATTAAAACCGCTTTTTTCAAGCCGCAGCCCCCTTCCGGACATAATCCGCCTTATAGTATTTTATCACAAAAGCTCAAGCGTTTCAAGGGGTTTCGGGGGAAAATTTACGGCCTTGCAATTCGGTAAGCTTTGTGATATAATTATTTCGGAAGAAGGGAGGCGGCTTCGTGTCAATCTACACCTTAGGTCAGTTTATAACCATGCGCCGCGAGGAGCTCGGCGTTACCCAGGACGAGCTCTGCGAGGGGCTTTGCTCGACGGTAACGCTTTCGCGGCTCGAAAACGGCAGCCAGTACCCCCGCGCGGGAACCCTCAGGGCAATTTTGCAGCGGCTCGGCTACTCCGACGCGCTTATGCTCGCCGGCGTAAGCCGTGAGGAATTTGAAATCGCAAAACTCGAGGTGAAAATAAGGCAGCATTACAATTGTGAAAACCTTGACGCCGCGCGGGAGGCTCTGACGAGCCTTGAAGCCTATCGGGATTATTTTTCAGTCACCGACAGGCAATTTTACGAATCCTTGCATACTCTTATTTATCTGGACAGCATACCGGTTGAGGAAACAATCGAAATTCTTCTGAACACCATTAAGCTCACTCACCCGAAGTTCAGTATCGACAATCCGCCGAAGCTTCTTACGTCGGAAGAAGCTTCAATGCTGAACACCCTCGCATGTCAGCTTGAAACAGGCGGAAAAAGAAATCAGGCGATAAATTTATTTTATCACCTGAAAAGATTCTATGAAAGCAACCTTGCGGACCCGCATGAGATGCTCAGGGTATTCCCGACTGTTTTGTACAATCTTTCAAAGTTACTGGGACTTTCGGGAAGGTACGACGAGTGTATAGAGGTTTCTCTTGAGGGAATCAGGCTGATGAAATCCTATGCGCGCAGCAGAAGGCTCGGCAAAATCCTGTATAACCTCTCATGGGCAATGGTAAAACGCGGGCGGCCAAGCGACATAGAACCTGCAAAGCAGGCTCTCAAAGAGGCGTATTGCTTTGCCCTTGTCATCGACAATCGCCCGTCGTTCATCGAAAGGCTGAAAAAATTCAGCATTGATAATTTCGGCGAGGAATTACCTTCAATCTTCTAAACCTCTGTCCAAATCCTCTTCGCACTGCGGCGAATTTTCCGTGCCGCCGGGAATTTCATCGTCTGTCGGCGGAATTGTGATTACCGTCGTGAGAATTACCGTCAGCGACAGAAGTCCGGCAAGAAGTCTGCAAATTTTCATTTTCATAATGATACCTCCAAGAGAATATATATGAATTATTCTATCACGCTCCAAACGGTTTGAACATATCGTTAGACGAAAATAAAGTTTTCTTATAACGATATTGTATTCTCCCGAAAACGGATTTATAATTAAAGTCGAAAAGGAAAGCAAACGCCTTTTCAAAAAATAAATCTCTTGAAGGGAGAAATCAAAAATGATTAAAATGAAAAAACTTGTTTGCGTTCTTCTTGCCGTAACGGCTTCTAATTCGATATAACAAATAATCCCGAAGTCATACCGTCAGGCAAAAAATCGCCTCAAACGGTATTGACTTTTTCGTTCCGCACATGTATAATAAGCTTAGTGGTTTAATACAATATCCACAATTCAATTTAATTTTGAAAGGATTGATAATTTATGAAGCTACACGCTTTGGCCCTTCTGACGGCGGCGGCGGTTTCGCTGTCGACGCTCTGCGCCTGCGGCGGCGGCTCCGCTCCGAAAAGAGAAGAAAACTCCGACTACATATCCCCCGAACCCCTTTCCGCGGCCCAGGCGGCCGTCGGCGGCGACTTCGAGGCCGACGAAAAGCTCCCCGTCGCGGCGTATAAAAATATTGCCTTCGTCCTCTCGGGAAACACCCTCGCCCGCATTGATTTTTCGACCGGCGAACGGGTCGACCTCGTTTCGGATACCCCCGCTTTCGCGGTAGGCTGCGACGGCTCGCGCTTCGCCCTTGTCGGAAGCGACTTCGCCGCCCTCTACGACTATGACGGAAAAAAGCTCTCCGAAATCGCTCTTGAACCCGAGGCCTCCCTCTCCTACTACGGCTGCGCGGCCGTCGACGGCGACAGGGTGGTTTTTAATTCCTCCGGCAAAAAAAGCGACTCGATTTTTCTTTGGGATACAAAATCCCGCAAGGTAAGCGAGCTCCCTTCGACATGGCAGGCCGGCGCGCGCGGCGCGAGGGTAAAAAGCCTCTCCTTCGGCGCGGACGGCGTTTTATATTCGACATTCATAACAAACGCGGAAATCGCGGGCGGCGACGCTGCCTCCTCGGTCTGCGATATTTCGGAGGACAGGCTTATTTCCGACTTTAAGCTTGCCGCTTCACAGGACGGCGGCCGCATCGGTTCGGACGGCGTTTACTACTATGTCGAGCCATACGCCGCGTCAAACGGCGAAAGCTGGTCCTATTTCATCTCCAAGGTCGCCGACGACGGCCGAAGCTCCACCGTCGCGATGATTTCACCCGAAACCCTGAAAGGCCCCGGAACCGATTCAAACATAATTCACAACGTCCACGACGATTCCGATTTTCTCTTCCATGACAGCTATTCCCTCGAATACTCCGACGGCTCAAACTTCGTCGTCTATAACCTTACGGCGGGGCTCTTGGTCGCGTTCAACATATCAGACAGCGCGGAAAACTGCCTTATCGCGCTTGTCCCCGAAACGAGCGAGCAGCATTGGTACTCCGACGCGGTAAAGGAGCTCGCGGTTCAGTATGCCTCCGAAAGCGGAATGCAGGTTCTCGTAAACGCAATCCCGAAGGACGAATACGACGACAGGGTCCGCACAAAGCTCCTTGCCGGCGACGACGATTTTGACGTATTCTTCGCAAGCGGCGCGCTTTTGAACAGCGTGCTGAAAAATTCCGCCTACTACCCGCTCGACGAATTCGAGGGGCTTGTAAACAACTTCGATACGGTTCTCGCTGAGGGCGTTCGCGGGCTTATGACGGCGGACGCGGGGCTTTTCGGAATCGTCCTGCGCGCGGAATACTGGGGCTGCCTCCGGGAAACTCAGGAATCCGGAATCCCCGACAGCTGGACGATAGATGATTTATTTAAGTTTTGCGACGAAATTCCCGCCGGAAAAAAGGTTTTCGGCGACAGATATATGATTACCCGTTCCGTCTGCAATGTGATTGAGGACATGATTGCGAAGGACGGAAGCATCGACGAAAAGAGGTTTTCGGAGATACTCTCGAAGCTTAAGGAATATAACGATAAGGGCGTTTTGTGCGACGGAAGCGCGGACAACTATCTTACCTACGGAATGCTCGCCTTCGACGGCTTCAACATCTTGGGCAACGACGTCGGCGAATACAGAACCGTCGTGAACCCGACGATGAGCGGAACAAACTATCTGACCGTCGAGGCACTTATGGTAAACCGCAACTCTAAAAATCCCGAATCCGCCGCCGGCTTTTTAGAGCTATTTACAAGGCCGGGCTACGTTTACGACAATTCCGGAATAAAGCAGGTTATCGGCCGCGACATTACCAAAAATTCGATTTGGCCGAATATCGAGCCGCAGTATCAGCGCGTCTATGAATATTCAATGAAGCAGTATAAGGATTCAAAGCCCTCGGTGCTCGAGGCTCTGGACGGCTTTTCCGCCGAGGTCGCCGACGAGGTGAGCCTTGTCTTTGACGGTGCGGAAACCCCCGACGACGCCGCGAAAAAGCTCGCCGACAGGCTTTCCTACATCTACCTCGAATGAGCGGGAGCCGGATATGAAAAAGAAAAGCGATATTTTTCTTCTGGCGTTCTCCCTCGCGGGGTTCACTGTTTTTTACGTCGCGCCGTTTCTGCGCTCACTCGGCTACGCGTTTTTGGATAACGCGTTTACAAAGCGGTTCGCGGGGCTCGGGAACTTCTCCGCGCTCTTTAAAAACGAGTATTTCCTGCTCGGAATGAAAAACACGCTCTTGTTTACGGCCGTTTCGGTGCCGCTCGCAATGGCGTTTTCCCTTGCGGTTTCGCTTCTTACCGTAAGCTTCGCGGGGGACATGCCGTTTGTTAAGGGCGCGTTCTTTTTGCCCGTGCTTCTGCCGAGCGCGACGATTGTAACGCTTTTTTCGCGGTACGCGTCGTCGCTGCCGCCGTTTTTAGCTTTGTTGATTATTTTTATCTGGAAGTATTCCGGCCTCAACATAATACTCATGATGACGGCTCTCGGCTCGATGGAAAAGGGAATGCTCGAGGCAGCGAAAATCGACGGCGCGGGCGCAATCCGAAGAACGTTTAAGATAACGGTTCCGAATATACTGCCGGTTTTGTTTTTCACGCTTATACTTTCGATTGTCAACTCGCTGAAAATATACCGGGAGTCATATCTTTTATACGGCGAATACCCCGATAAGAGCGTATACATGCTTCAAAATTATTTAAATAACCACTTTGAAAAGCTCAACTATCAGAATATCGCGACGGCGGCGGTAATCTTTGCCGCAGGGCTTTACGCGGTCGTCGGAATTTTGCTTCGCGCCGAGCGGAAAAGGAGCGAGGAAATATGGTAAAGCGCGTTTCGCGGCTGTTTATCGCGATTTTGGCGGCGGCGTTCGTCCTTCCGGCCGCGGCGGTCATAGTCGCCTCTTTGAAAGAGGGGATAAAGCCCTACGTCGACTTTTTCGTCTGGGAGCCGAAGTATCTTCGCGCCCTCGCGGTTTCAATGTTCATCGCGTTTTTGTCCTCGGCGGGAAGCGTGGCCGTGTCGGTTCTTGCGGCGTATGTATTTTCGCAGATTAAATTCCGCGGGCGGGGATTTTTGTTTTACATCTATATTATCGTCATGATGATGCCGTTTCAGGTGACGCTTCTGCCGCAGTACATAATTTCAAAGGCACTCGGGATTTACGATACCCCTGCGGCGATGATTTTTCCCGCTGTTTTTTCGCCGTTTGCGGCGTTTTTGCTTACACAGATTATGAAATCGATTCCCCGCGATTCAATAGAGGCGGCGCGGCTCGACACATCTTCCACGCTAAAAATTATACTCCGCGTAATCGTCCCGCAGATGCGCGGCGGCGTAGTCTGCGCATGGGTGATGATGTTCGCCGAACAGTGGAACATGGTCGCGGAGCCGCTTGTTCTTATGGAATCGGAAAAAAATTACCCGCTCGCGGTGCTTCTTTCAAAGACCGGGCCGGGCGCGTTTTCGTTCGCCGCGACGGCGTTGTTCATGCTGCTGCCGCTGGGACTTTTCCTGATTTTTGAAAGCGAAATTCTCGAGGGACTGGAGGGGTACCGACTGAAATGAAAGCCGTTAAAATCACTGCGGCGGCGTTTTTGGCGACATTTGTCGCGCTGACGGCCGTCTGCCTTGCCGCCGGGCCGAAAATCCGCGACGCGCTCTCCCCGACGGCGGACTACGCTTGCTCCGAGGATATTCTGCTCGGCGACAGGCTCTGCCAGTCGCTCCCCGAAAGCGCGGTTCGCCATGACGGCGAGGGGAGCTACGTTCTGCTCGCGGTGCCGTCCGAAAAGTACCCCGAACGCTGCTACGAAGCCCGCCGCACCGAAGTCGAGGTGCTTGAAACCGTCGACGGCCGCGCGGCATTGGGCTACGGCGTGAGGCCGGGGGACAAGGCGTTGATTGGGGAGGACGTCGAGGCCGGGGAGAGGGTCGTGCTGGGGAGGGAAGCGGGGTAGAAGCAACCGCGCGGCGGGAAAAGCTGCTTTTCCGCGTCCCACCCGCCCGCCCCTCGAAGTTTCGCGGGTTTTGACCGCTTTTCCCGCCGCGCTTCTCTCGTTGCACCCATCGAAGGCGCGGCGAATGGGGCGGGGTGGGCGGGCGGGTGGCAGGCAGGGACTTTGGCGGCAGCAGAAGTTAGCCCCATTCGCCGCGCCGGCACATGCCCGAAAACAGACAGACATAACTCAGAAATCAGACATTACCATAACAAAAAACCCCGCCGCTCGCACCAAAATCTGCGGACGGCGGTTATTTTATCTGTCTAACGCCTCGGTTTTACCCCTCGACCTCGGTAGTTTTGATATGCAGCTCATCTAACTGCTTTTCGTCGACGGGCGACGGGCAGCCGCTCATCAGCTCGCTCGCGTTTTGGACCTTCGGGAAGGCGACCACGTCGCGGAGGTTGTCCGCGCCGCAGAGAATCATCGAAATTCTGTCAAGTCCGAGGCCCATGCCGCCGTGCGGGGGCGCGCCGTACTTGTAGGCGTCGACGAGGAAGCCGAACTTCGCCTCAATTTCCTCGTCGGTGAGGCCGAGGGCCTCGAACATGCGGTTCTGAAGCTCGGGGTCGGTAATTCTCATCGAGCCGGAGCAAAGCTCGGTGCCGTTTAAAACGAGGTCGAACGCCGTCGCGCGGACGTTTTCGGGGTCGGTGTCGAGAATCGGTATGCACTCCTCAAGCGGCATCGTGAAGGGGTGGTGCGCCGCTTCCCACGCGTTCGTGTCCTCGTTGAACTCGAAGAACGGCATCTCGACTATCCAGAGAAGGTTGAATTTGTCCTGCGGGATTATGTCGAGCCGCTTCGCGGCGATGGTTCTGAGCGCGCCCAAAACCGTGCAGACGGTTTTTTTGCGGTCGGCGGCGATTAAAACGACGTCGCCCTTTTCCGCGCCGAGGCGGCCCAAAAGCTCCTCCAGCTCGCCTTCTTTTAAGAATTTTGCGAAGGAACAGTTCGGCTGCTCGTCGCTCCACCTGATGTAGGAAAGCCCCTTCGCGCCGATTCCCTTTGCATGTTCAACTAACTTATCTATTTCTTTTCTTGAATAAGTTGACGCGGCGTTTTTCGCGACGATTGCGCGCACGGTTCCGCCGGCTTCAAGAGCGGTTTTGAATACGACAAAATCATACTTCGCGGCGAGGTCGGAGATGTCCTGAATCTCCATTCCGAAGCGGGTATCGGGCTTATCCGTGCCGTAGCGGTTCATCGCGTCGGCGAAGGTGAGCCGGGGCAGCGGTGTTTCAATATCTATCCCCTTAACCTCCTTAAACAGCCGCTTGATCCAGCCCTCCGCCATTGCGCGGATGTCCTCCTCGTCGACGAAGGACATTTCGAGGTCAATCTGCGTGAATTCGGGCTGCCTGTCCGCCCTTAAATCCTCGTCGCGGAAGCAGCGGGCGAGCTGGATATATCTGTCGAAGCCCGCGACCATCAGAAGCTGCTTGTAAATCTGCGGGGACTGCGGGAGCGCGTAGAATTTTCCCGCATGGATTCTCGACGGAACGAGGTAGTCGCGCGCACCCTCGGGGGTTGATTTCATCATCATCGGCGTTTCGATTTCGATAAAGCCGTTTTCGTAGAAGTAGCGGCGAGTCACGTCGGCGATTTTGTGTCGGGTGAGGATATTCTGCGTGAGCCGCTGGTTTCTCAGGTCGAGATAGCGGTATTTCAGCTTCAGCTCGTCGTTCACCTTGTCGGAATTTGAAACCTCAAAGGGCGTTGTCTGCGCCTTAGAGAGGATTTTCAGCTCCGTTACGCGAACTTCGACGGTTCCGGTGCGGATTTCGCGGTTTACGCTTTCGCGCGGGGTGATGTTTCCCCTTGCCATTAAAACGTACTCGTTGCGGACGGTCGCCGCCTTCTCAAAGAGCTCGCGGTCGGTGTAGTCCCCGAATGCAAGCTGCACGATTCCCGTGCGGTCGCGAAGGTCGATGAAAATAAGGTTGCCCAGGTTTCTCGTTTTCTGGACAAAGCCGCAGACGACCACCTCGCAGGGTTCGAGCGGCACCTCGCCGCAGTAGTGCGTTCTTCTGAGTTTTCCCATTGTGTCCATAGTTTATTTTACTCCTTAAGATTTGATAGAGAATAGGTGCTGTTTTTCGGTTTTCGGAAGCCGGGGGCTTTGCGGGCTTAGGATAAGTTCGGGCGGCTGCCTTTTTTGTTCGCGGCATTCGCCGCGCGGGAGGGGCGGAGCCCCGTCGGCAGCTCCGCTGCCGACGCCCCGCGCCCTTCGGGCGCGGGGGAGCCGCGCTCCGCGCGGCTCGGGCTCCGCCCCACCCTCGGTTGCCCGCCCAAGCCTACTCCTTCGCCGAATCCAAGCCTTCGACAAGCCCCTCAAGCGTGTCCCCGAACTCCCCGTCGAAAAGCTCGTTGAGCATAAGGTTCGTAAATTCTGCCATAAACTCCGTAAGCTTAACCGGCGTTTCCTCGCCGGAGGCCATGTTC
>CANPZQ010000005.1 GCA_947588775.1 uncultured Clostridia bacterium | reverse complement strand
TGTATATTGGGTATAAAAATGCATGGCCGGGCGATGGAGGCCGGCTTTTGGGATTGCCGGCTCGCTTCTGGTTTTCTGCGTGAGCCCGCGCGACGGAAAAAGCTGCTTTCTGCGTCCCACCCGCCCGCCCCCGCACCTTCGCGCCATTTCCCCGCTTTTTCCGCCGCGCCCTGTCAGAAAACGGAAAGTCAGAATTCAGAAATCAGAACTGTGCAGCCAAAACCTTGCAACGAGATTTCGATTTCTGGTTTTTTCTGCCATGCAGGCGCGGCGAATGGGGCGGGCGGGAGCGGGAAATTTGGGCGGGTGGGCGGGTGGGCGCAGAGAGAAGCCCCATTCGCCGCGCCGGTCCTTAGCAGATAACAGAAACCGGAACCCGAACCCAAATACCGTATTTCGGTTCAACGCACTAACTTTGCGTCTTCACCTCTCTGCTTTCTTCCCGTCCGCCCTCCGTCCCATCCGCACATGACGCCCCTTCAACCACCCCGCCCCTATTGACATTCCCCCAAATATCCGCTATAATTTACCCGTAAACTACTTTTCACGGAGGTGTCAACCATGGATTTGGGCGCATTGAAATCGCAGATTGAGGAGGCCGTCGAGAAAATCCGCTCGGACGACAAGCTGATGGAGGAGTTCAAAAAAGACCCCATCAAGACCGCCGAGAAAATCACCGGCGTCGACCTTCCCGACGACCAGCTCTCGAAAATCGTTGACGGAATCAAGGCGAAGGTCGCGCTTGACGACATCGGCGACAAACTCGGCGGGCTTAAGAACCTGTTCGGCAAAAAGGACTGATAAATCGCCGAAAAACCGCTCCGGACGCGCTTTTTTACTCCGGAGCGGTTTCTTTTTTTGAGGATGTCTGTAACCATGAAAATATTCAAATTAAAAAGCTTTTTAGCAACGGAGGTTAATATGATTTATTTAATGCGCCACGGCGCGGACGACGACAGCCGCCTTGGTGGATGGAGCGACGCGGGGCTTTCGGAGCATGGGGTGGAGCAGGTCGGGCGTGCGTGCGAGGGGCTTTCACGGCTCGGGATTGCGCGGATTTTTTCGAGCGACCTGCCGCGTGCTCGGGAAACGGCGGAAATCGTCGCCGAAAGACTCAGGATTAATGTTACGTTAATTAAAGATTTCAGGGAAGCAAACAACGGCGTTTTGGCGGGAATGCCGAAGGAAAGGGCGAAGGCCGAATATCCCGGGGCGTATTGGAGCGCACTCGCGTGGGAGGAGCCCTATCCGGGCGGCGAGAGCCCGGCGGCGTTTTTCCGGCGCGTGAGCACCGCGTGGAATGCCTTTAAATTTGAGGCAGAGGCCGGCCCGAGAAACGTCCTCTTGGTTACGCACGGCGGGCCGATTGACGTGATACTTTGCTGCGAGAACGGGGCGAGGTATACGAATAGGCGGGTTAATTATAGGGTGGAGTGCGCGGAGGTCGTGGGGGTTTAGGGCGGGGGAGACGCGGCGGTTCAACTGCCCCTGATAGAAAACAGATAGTCAGAAATCAGAAGTCAGACATTATTCCGACAGCCTGATTTCTGACAGTCCGTCCTCTGCCTGCGCCGCGCCTACATTATAAATAAGCACATGATTCCTTCCGCTGTCGCCCCTATACCACCTTTTCCCACCCCTCTTTCCACTCCCGGCTACACCGTCCCGACTTCCCCCTCTGTGCAATTTCCACAAAAACGGGAATAAAACTTCTCACATTTCTCCTACGGGAATTTGCCATACCCCCTTGAAATTTTGGGAAAGCGGTGCTATAATTTTGGTATCAAGTGGATAAAAGTGCAATTTAGCGGTAAAATTCCCGCAGGAGAGGAGAAAAGTTCATGGACGCGGCCGGAATGATGAGCGGCGAGCTGCCTTATACAATCGACGCCAAGGGCCGCATGAGCTTTCCTCAGCGGTTCCGCGACATTATCGGCGACCGCTTTATCCTCACAAGGGGCGCGGACAACCGCCTTGTCGCATACTCCGAGGAAAAATGGCTCTCGCTGATGTCCCGGATTTCCGCGATGCGCGAGGGGCGCGAAAAGGAAATACTCAAGCAGATTTATATTAAAGGCGCGATTGCCGTAGAGGCGGACAAGCTCGGCAGGATTTTGGTTCCGCAGACCCTCCGCGAATACGCGAAGCTCGAGAAGGACGTTTACGTCGTCGGCGCGGTCGATACCGCCGAAATCTGGAGCAAATCCACCTACGAGGCGTTTACGCAGTCAATTCAGCCCGAGGAGCTCTATTCCGCTCTTTCGGCTTTGGAGTAGAATATTTTGGAATTTTCACATCTTCCCGTCCTTCTGGACGAATGCATAGAGGGGCTTAAAATACGCCCCGACGGAATTTATGTCGACGGCACGGCCGGCGGCGGGGGACATTCCCGCGAAATCGCCGCGCGGCTCGACACCGGACTTTTAATCGCCATAGACCGCGACCCTGACGCCGTAAAAGCGGCGTCGGAGCGGCTTTACGGCCTTAACGCGCGCGTTGTGAACGCGAATTTCTCCGAGGTCGGGGAAATCGTCCGGAACGCCGGTTTTGAGAAAATCGACGGAATGCTTCTGGATCTCGGGGTGTCAAGCTGGCAGCTCGACAACCGCGAGCGCGGCTTTTCCTACCACGACGACGCGCCGCTCGATATGAGAATGAGCCGCGAGGGAATGTCAGCCCGCGACGTTGTGAACGGCTATTCCTACGGCGACCTCTGCCGGATTCTCTTTGAATACGGCGAGGAACAGTATGCTAAATCCATTGCCTCCAATATAGTAAAGCAGCGTGAATCAAAACCCATCGAATCGACTGCGGAGCTGGCCGAAATTGTCAAGATGTCGGTTCCGCAGAAGGCTCGGCGGGACAAAAATCCCTGCCGCAAAACCTTTCAGGCGATAAGAATAGAGGTAAATAACGAGCTCGGCTCCCTTTCGGACGCCCTCGACAGCGCGTTTGAGCTGCTTTCAATCGGCGGAAGGCTTGTGATTATAACTTTCCACTCCTTGGAGGACAGAATCGTCAAGCAGCGTTTCGCGGATTTCTGCCGGGGCTGCACCTGTCCGCCGGAATTTCCGGTTTGCGTATGCGGAAAAAAGCCGAGAGCAAAGCTTATTACAAAAAAGCCGACGGAGCCTTCGGAGGAGGAGCTCAGAATCAACCCCCGTTCGCGTTCCGCAAAGCTCAGAATCATAGAAAAGATAAGGGATTGAATATCCCGTTAAATAATCACGGCAATTAGGCGTCACCGTGCGCGAACCGTCTGCGCGATGTGCGTGCGGGGAGCGCACGGTATGCCTGACAAACATTTCTCAAAATAAAGGGGAGGCGGAAGCATGGCGGACGAAAGAGGCAATCTTGCCTACGATTTTTCGGTTTATGAGCCGAAAAAGCAGGAAAAAGCCGACAAGCCGGAAATTAAAATGAAAAAGAACCCGGTTCCGGTCGCGCGACGCCAGAGCGCGTTCCGCTTTATCGTCATGGCGGCGGTGTTTTTGCTGATGGCGGTCGGAATCCTCTACGGAAAGGTCGAAACAAACCGCCTCTTCGGCGATATTCGCGACCTTGAGGACCAGCTTCAGAACTTAAAGAGCGAAAATATCACCCTTGCCGCCGAATACGAGGGGAGAACTTCTTTAAAGAACGTCGAGGACTACGCCGAGAACGTTTTGGGTCTTAAAAAGCTCGATAAGGCGCAGGTCGAATATGTCGAGCTGCCCGCCGACACCGTAATCGAAATCGTAGAAACCGAGAACAGAAACATATTCATCATAATACGCAACTGGTTCAACGAGCTGATGGAAAAGCTCGGCGCATAGACGCGAAACAGTCATAATCCGCAAGAAGTGAAAATATTATAAATTCAGAAAAGGTTAAGTTAAGCTTTGCCTAAAAACAATACGCTTACTTGACCTTTTTCCATACCGTGAGAAAGGAGCACGAGCCTTGGAAAAGTCCACAAAATCCATGAAGCGGCGGCTTTACGGCATCGTATTTTTGCTGATGCTCGCCTGCATGGCGTATATTTCCTATGTAATGTACGGCGTGGCCGTCCGTGAAAGCGGAAAATATCAGGCTCTTGCCAACAGCCAGCAGTTCAAGACCATGACCGTCGCCGCAAACCGCGGCTCGATTTACGACTCGAACGGCCAGGTTTTAGCTCAGAGCATAACCGTTTACACGGTATTCGTCGACCCGAAAACCTTCCAGAACGAGGTCGCGACCCAGCTCGCCGACGTTGACAAGGGAAAAAAGAGCGCGGCGGATATGATTAACTACGAGCGGGAAATAATCTCGACCCTGACGCAGTATTTCGACGTTACCGAAGAGGAGGTCCGCGAGAAGCTCTATAAGGATAACCGCTACCAGATTATCGCGAAGGATGTTGAAAAGGACGTCGCCGTCGCGATTAACGAGAGAATGAGCGAGCTCGGGATAATTTCGGTGGGCGTTTCGCCGACCGCGAAGCGTTACTATCCCCACAACGACCTCGCTTCGAGCGTTATCGGACATCTTCACTACGACGGCTACGGGATTTTGGGGCTTGAAAGCTACTACGACGACTACCTTACCGGCGTCGACGGAAAAATTATCACCGCCATCGACGCGTCGGGCAGGGAAATCCAGTATAAATACAAGCAGAGCTACGACGCTCAGGACGGCGACTCGATTTATACAAATCTCGACACGACGATTCAGTATTATACTGAGAAGGCACTGCAATCCGCCGTCGACCTCAATAACCCCAAAAACCGCGCCTGCGCGATTGTTATGGAGGCGAAAACCGGGAAAATCCTCGCGATGGCGACGGAGCCGGATTATAACCTCAACGAGCCGGCGGAAATCTACGACGAATCCACCGCCCAGCTTTTAGCGGGAATCTTGGCGACCGGCGACGAGGCGGCATATAACTCCGCCCGCTCCGACGCGTGGAACACCCAGTGGCGGAACAAGGCCATCAGCGAGCTTTACTATCCCGGCTCGGTATTCAAGGTCGTGACGGGCTCGGCCGCGCTTGAGGAGCAGGCTATTTCATTGACGGACACGTTTTACTGCAAGGGCTACGTCACCGTCGTAAAGGGCGTTCCGCCCGTACACTGCTGGACGACTAACGGCGGACACGGCACCCAGAATTTCGTTCAGGCGATGACAAATTCCTGCAACCCGGCGTTTATCGCCATCGGTCAGGCACTCGGCGCGGAGAAGTTCTGCGACTACTTCAAGGCTTACGGCCTCACCGAAAAAACCGGAATCGACCTCCCCGCAGAGGCGGATTCGATTTATGTTCCATACTCGAGAATGAGCCTTATGGACCTCTCGGTTTCGGCGTTCGGCCAGACGAATAAGATTACGCCTATTCAGATGATTACGGCCTACGCGGCGGTAATAAACGGCGGCTATCTCGTAACGCCGTATATAGTCAATAAAATTGTCGATTCCGACGGAAACATCGTCAAGGAATTCACCCCGACCATAAAGCGTCAGGTTATTTCGGAGGAAACCTCCGCCATAATGCGCGACACCCTTGAAACCGTCGTGACGACGAATCAGGGCTCGAACGTATACATAAAGGGCTACGAAATCGGCGGAAAGTCGGGCACCTCCCAGAAGCTCGACGAAAAGGGCGGCGAGAGCAAGTATGTTTCCTCGTACTGCGCGTTCTACCCCGCCGAGGACCCCGAGATAATCATGCTCGTTATGGTAGACGAGCCGCGAAACGGCCGCTACTACGGCTCTGCGGTTGCGGCTCCAGTCGTTTCGGAGGTTTTCGAGGAGGTTCTGCCATATCTCGGCTACTACGCCGAATATACCGAGGAGGAGCTTGAAAACCTCGACGTAAACGTTCCCGCCGTCGTAAACGCCTCCGTCGAATCCGCGAAGGAAACAATAGAGGGCCTCGGGCTTCAGGTTAAAATCGTCGGCGAAGGCGATACCGTCGTCCGCCAGGTTCCCGCCACGGGCAACGCGATGCCCAAGGACTGCACGGTCGTGCTTTATACCGAGGAGGATACCGAGCCGAAATATGTCACCGTCCCGGATTTAACCGGAAAGAGTTTGAGCTACGCCAACGAAAAGCTCGCGAACCTCGGGCTGAATCTTAAGCCCCTCGGCGGCGCGGCGAGAAAATCCGGCGCGACCTGCTCGGGAGTTATGAGCCATCAGGGCGAATCGGTCGAGGTCGGAACGATAATAGAAGCTTACTTCATTGTAAACGACGAAACAGGATGATAAATATATAAATAATTTATTTTCAGGCAATGTAAGCGGCTCGCGCTTCCATGACATATTTGAAAATGAGAAGTGAACCGCGCCGGAACGGGGGAGCGTCGCGCTCCCCCGCGCTCCGGGCAAGGGCAGAAGGAGCAGGATATGACACTTTACGAGCTTTTGAAAGGGGTTGCCGAAACCGACCTCCCCGATATTGAAATAACGGGACTTTTCTCCGATTCGCGGAAGCGGATGGGGGCGGGAAGTCTTTTTGTATGCTTGAGCGGAAACCGCTTCGACGCGCACGACGCAATCCCCGCGCTTATCAAAAAGGGCGTTTCGGTTTTTGTGACGGAGCGCGACTGCGGAATCCCGAACCAGATTATAGTCCCCGACACCCGCGAGGCTCTTTCGCTCCTGTGGGGGAATTTCTGCGGCCGCCCGCAGGACAAAATGAAGATGGTCGCCGTAACCGGCACCAACGGCAAGACCACCGTGACTACGGTTATAAAGCGCATTCTGTCGGCCGCGGGGCATAAGGTCGGCCTCATAGGCACCTGCGGCGACGAAATCGGCGAAGAGGTTCTGCATTCCGACCGCCTTGCGCCTTCAACTCCCGAGCCCGGGGACTTTTTCCCGCTTCTCGAAAAAATGGCGGACGCGGGCTGCGAATATGTAATCATGGAGGCGACATCTCAGGGGCTTTTGCAGCGTCGCCTCGCGGGCGTAAGGTTTGAGGTTGCGGCGTTTACGAACCTCACTCAGGACCACCTCGACGTTCACGGGACGATGGAAAATTACTATCAGGCGAAAAAGCTCCTGTTTTCGCAGTGCGGCAAGGCCCTTGTGAATATCGACGACGAATACGGCAGGCGGCTTTTTGAGGAAATTTCCTGCGAAAAATACAGCTTCTCGGTCGACGGCGAGGCGGACTTTTACTCAGACGCGCTCTGCCTTCGCCCCCACGGCTCAATCTACTGGTACTGCCGCGGTCAGAAGGCCTACAGAACCGAAATAAAGCTCCCCGGAAGATACAACGTTTCAAATACCCTCTGCGCGCTCGCGATAATCCAGCTTCTCGGCTTCGCACCCGAAAAAACGGTCCCGCTTATCAAGGATGTGGAAGGCGTTCGCGGAAGATGCGAGGTAGTGCCGACGGGGCGGAATTTCAACGTTATAATCGACTACGCCCACTCGCCCGACGCTCTTGAAAACACTCTTTCAAGCATTCGCGAATGCGCCGACGGAAGGGTTGTATGCCTCTTCGGCTGCGGCGGCGACCGCGACCCGCTAAAACGCCCGCTTATGGCAAAGGCCGCGGCGAAATACGCCGATTTTCTGATTGTAACGTCGGATAACCCGAGAAACGAAAACCCTCATTCGATAATCACCCAGATAATAGCCGGCCTTGCCGGGACGAAAACCCCCTATATCGAAATCGACAACCGCGGCGAGGCGATTCATTGGGCAATCAGGAACGCCGAGGCGGGGGACACCGTCGTTCTCTGCGGCAAGGGACATGAGGACTACCAGATTTTAGCAGGCGGGATAAAGATTCACTTCGACGAACGCGAGGTCGTCCGCGAAGCACTCGACATGCTGCCATAAAAAACAAGGGAAGGGTAATAAGTTATGCCTTTTTGGATAAACCTGATTACGTCGGCGGTATCCTTTTCCGTCGCGGCGGTTTTCGGAGCGGTGCTGATACCGTGGCTGAAAAAGCTCAAGGCCGGGGCGCATATTCTTGAAATCGGCCCGCGCTGGCAAAAGGACAAGGAAGGCACCCCGCTGATGGGCGGGTTCATGTTCATTCTTTCGACGGTCGTCGCGACGGCGGTCGCGTATCTTCTGATTACCTCCTACCGCTCCTCGCACCTTGTCGAAAAGCCGGAGAACGCCCTTTTAAAGCTCGCGCTCGCCCTCGGGTCGTCGCTCGGATATATGCTTATCGGCTTCGCTGACGACTACATCAAAGTCGTTAAGAAGCGCAATCAGGGCTTTAACGCCAAGGCGAAAACGCTCTGTCAGGCGGTCGTCACGGTGCTTTACCTCGTCGGGCATCGCTTTTTGTACAATAAAACCTCCGTCGTGCTGCCGTTCTTCGGCGAAGTCGATTTCGGGATTTTCTATTATATAATCATGGCGGTCGCGATTTACGGCTTCGTCAACGCGGTGAACCTCACCGACGGCGTGGACGGCCTCTGCGGCTCGGTTACGCTCGTCTATTCGGCGGCGTTCACGATTATTTTCGTCTTGCAGGACAACTGGGAGCTTTCCGCCTTCGCGACGGCCGTCGCGGGGGGCTGCCTCGGCTTTTTGGTATGGAACCTCCACCCCGCGAAGGTATTTATGGGCGACACGGGCTCGATGTTTTTGGGCGGCTGCGTCGTCGCGATGGCGATAGCCTCGGGGCTCGAGCTTCTTTTGCCGCTCGTCGGAATAATCTACCTCTGCGAGGCGATGAGCGACGTTATCCAGATAGGAAGCTACAAAATCCGCCACAAGCGAGTGTTTAAGATGGCACCAATTCACCACCACTTCGAGCTTTCGGGGTGGGGAGAGTATAAGATAATGTTCGTTTTCTCGGGAATAACGCTTGTCGCGGGCTTTTTGGGAATCCTCGCGACGGTGCTTTATACGTCGGGAAAGTAACGTAATGTATATAAAAAATTTCAACCGAAAGGAGCATTGCCGGCCGTGACGCAGCCTCAGAGAAGCTATAACGAAGCCCCCGCGAATCCCGAAACGCCCTATCGCCGCCCGGCGGTAAGAAAGGTGCGCCGCGGCGGTATCCTTAATTCCGGAAAAAGGCGCAAAATCACCCGCCCGCCCGATAAACAGCGGGTCTCAGCCGCCGAAACAAAGTCCGAGCCCCGCCGCGTAAAACGCCGCGAGCCGGGCCTAAGAATCTACGACGGCGACATCGACATGCTCTTTTTCTCGATTGTCATAGTGCTCCTCGTTTTCGGGATAATAATGATGTTCTCGGCGAGCTATATCGCCGGGCTCAATTCAAAGAGCCACGACGGCTATATGTACGTCCGCACGCAGGGCTTTGCGGCGGTTCTCGGGGTCGTCGCGATGGTATTTATATCTTTTCGGGGACGAGGTCGCGGGCGCGCACCGCTGGATAACCCTCGGCGGCGAGGCGGGCGGCGGACTTTCGGTCCAGCCTTCTGAAATCATGAAGGCCGTTTTGATAGTATTTTTGGCGTATATCGTCGTCGTGAACGAGAAAAACCTCCAGTCCTTCTCAAAGGGCGTTATACCGCTCGTTATAATCCTCGGCGCGGTTTGCGTGAACATGGTTTTACAGCGTCACATCTCGGGACTTTTACTGATGGGCGCGATAGGAATGGTCGTTCTTCTGGTCGGCGGAATGCCGATGAAGCGTTTCGGCCAGCTTATGCTTATAGGCCTGATTGGCGCGGGCGCGGCGGCAATTCTCTATTCCCTCGCGAAGGGCGGAGGACTAAGCTATATCCTTGACCGCTTCGCCGGAATGAGCCAGGCGGAGAGCGGCGAAATAACCGACGACAGCTGGCAGACCTCTCAGTCGCTTATCGCAATCGGTTCGGGCGGCTGGTTCGGCCTCGGCTTCGGCGAATCGCTCCAGAAGTACGCGTGGCTCCCCGAATCCCAGAACGACTTCATCTTCCCGATAATAGTCGAGGAGCTCGGTTTTTTGGGCGGCCTCGTAGTGATACTTCTCTTCGGAATGTTCATCTACAGGGGCTTTTACATCGCGAAAAAGGCCCCCGACAGGTTCGGAATGATGATTGCCGCGGGAATCACCTTCCAGATAGGCCTACAGGCACTTTTAAACATCGGCGTAGCCTGCAACGCCTTCCCGAACACGGGAATTTCGCTCCCGTTCTTCTCGTCGGGCGGCACCGCTCTGATGATACAGTTAGCCGAGATGGGCGTGGTTCTCAGCGTTTCGAGGCAGTGTGAAATTTAGGATAATTTTTTGGAGGCAGTCATGCTCAGAGTAATTTTGTCGGGCGGCGGTTCGGCGGGACATGTGAACCCCGCGCTTGCGATTTCCGAGATAATCCGCGAGGAAGAGCCGGACGCGGAGTTTCTTTACGTCGGAACGCCGGGAGGAATGGAGCACCGCCTCGCCGAAAACGCGGGCTTTCGCTTTGAATCGGTAAAAGTAGCTGGCTTCCAGCGGCATATGTCCTTAAAAAACATCGGCAGAAACATAAAAGCCGCCTGCTACCTTGTAACTTCGCCGGCGAAGTGCTCGAAAATCCTGAAGGACTTCAAGCCCGACATTGTAATCGGCACCGGCGGCTACGTCTGCGGGCCGATTGTCCGAAAAGCCGCAAAAATGGGGATAAAAACCGTAATCCACGAGCAAAACGCCTTCCCGGGGCTTACGACGAAGCTTTTGGCCCCCGACGTCGACAAAATTATGCTGACCGTCGGAAAGGCCGCCGATAAGCTCGACGAAAGCGTCCGCTCAAAGTGCGTCGTAACGGGGCTTCCGGTGAGAAAGGGCTTTTCCGAAAACAAAATCTCCAAGGAGGACGCGCGAAAGGCCCTCGGAATTGATAACGCCGTCTGTATTCTCTCAACCGGCGGGAGCCTCGGCGCGAGGGCGATTAACGAGGCGGCCATCGAGCTCATGCAGTGGTATATCCGCGAGGGAATACGCGTCAACCACATTCATTCCTTCGGGAAAAACAACCGCGAGGAGTTTGAAAAAGCCCTCGCCGACAAGGGTATAAACCTCTCGGAGCACCCGAATTTCATAGTTAAGGAATATATCGACAACATGCCCGTATGCATGGCGGCGGCGGATTTGATTATAAGCCGCTGCGGAATGGGCGCGCTCACGGAAATCGAGGCCGAGGGAAAGGCTTCGATACTTATTCCCTCGCCCTATCTCGCCGAGAACCACCAATACTACAACGGCCTCGTTCTGCAAAGCGCGGGCGCGGCGGTTTTATACGAGCAAAAGGACATCACCCCCGGGCTGATTGCGAAAACCGTCAGCGGGCTTATTTCCGACCCGCAGGCTATTCGCGAGATGTCCGAGCACGCGAGCGAGCAGTTCATCGCGAACACCCCCGAGAGAATCCGCTCGGTAATAAACGGCGTTCTTAGTCAAAGAAAGTAAGCCGAAGTAGCGCGCGGTAAGCTTCCGACATATTATGCAGTGAAATTGCGTAAAATCGGGAGGTTATCGGTGTGACTGAATCAAAGCTTTACATAGAGGGCGGAAAAAGGCTTGCCGGCGAGGTTTTCGTCCACGGCGCGAAAAACAGCGTTCTGCCGGTGCTTGCGGCGACCCTTCTTTCGGGGGGGGTATGCAGGATTGAAAACTGCCCCGAGCTGTCCGACGTCTATTCCTCGACGCGGATACTCCGTTCGCTGGGCTGTAAATGCCGCCGCGAGGGCTCGGCCGTAGAGGTCGACGCAAGAACCCTTTCGGGCTGCGAAATAAGCGAGGATTTAATGCGCGAAATGCGCTCGTCAATCGTATTTTTGGGGGCGATTCTCGGAAGGCTGCGGCGGTGCCGGCTTTCCTTCCCGGGCGGCTGCGAGCTCGGCCCGAGGCCGATTGACATACATCTTTCGGGCCTAAGAAAGCTCGGCGCGAAAATTACCGAGGCCCACGGAGTTTTGGACTGCTCGATGCCTTCGGCGGTTACGGGGGCGTCGATGACGCTTCCCCTGCCGTCGGTGGGGGCGACGGAAAATATTATGCTCGCGGCGGTTCTTGGAAGCGGCGAAACAGTTATCCGAAACGCCGCAAGAGAGCCGGAAATATCCGACCTCGCCGGGTTTTTAAATGCCTGCGGGGCGAAAATTTCGGGGCAGGGGAGCGCGACGGTCGTAATAAACGGCGTTGAAAGCCTCCACGGCGCGACCTACTCGATTATGCCCGACAGAATCGTCGCGGCGACATATATGGGCGCGGCGGCGATAACGAACGGCGAAGTAATGCTCCGCGGCGTTCGCCCGGCGGATATGCATTCGACGGTTTCGGCCTTCGAACAGGCGGGAGCGGGGGTATACCCCTATTCCGACAGAATCTATCTCAGCGCGAAAAAGCCCCTTCGGGCGATTAAGACGTTAAGAACCGCGCCGTATCCCGGATTTCCGACCGATTGTCAGCCGATTGTGATGGCGGTCTTGACAAAAGCGCGCGGAACATCTATGATAGTAGAGAACATATTTGAAAACAGATTCCGCGCCGCGCCGGAGCTAAGACGCCTCGGCGCGGACATAAAGGCCGAGGGCAGGGTTGCCGTTATCGAGGGCGTTCCGAGGCTTTCGGGGGCGGCGACGGTAGCGAGCGACCTTCGCGCGGGGGCGGCTCTTGTTTTGGGAGGGCTCGCGGCGGAGGGAGTTACCACCGTTTCAAACCTTCACTATATCGACAGGGGGTACGAGGCCCTTGAGAGCTCGCTTCGCGCCCTCGGGGCAAGAATCCGCAGAATCTGAGAAAGGACTTTAATATGCGCGACGTCGTAAAGACACCCGAGCCGCGCCCGAGAGAGGGCCGGCCGCGCCGCCGCAGGCGCAATCTGTCGCTTTACTATCTGATGATGTTCGCTGCCTGCGTGATTGTTTTCCTGATTCTGGCAAGAACGGTGCTTTTCAGGATTAACGAATACGACATAAGCGGCAACTCGATGTATTCAAACGAGCAAATCCTCGACGCGGGCGGCCTAAGATACGGGAAAAACCTCTACAGCATAAATCTCGAAAAAACCGCCGAAAAAATCAAGGATAACCTGATTTATATCGAGGATATATCGCTTCGGCGGAAGCTTCCCGACAAATTCATAATCGAAGTCACCGAGGCGAGGGCTTTCGCCTGCTGCGAATACGAGTCGCGCTACGCGATTATAACTAAGGGCGGCAGATACCTTGAAACCGAGCAGCTTGGCGCGCGCGCGGGACTTATCCAGATTACGGGAATGGAGCTTACGAACGTCGCCTTGGGGGAGGACTTTGAATCCCGCGACGACGCGAAGAGGACGATTATCCTCGACCTTATGGAGTCGATTTCGGAGGTATGCGACAAAAAAATCACAGAAATCGACATCACCGACCGCACGAATATAAAGATGGTTTACGACAACAGGATTACTATCGACTTCGGAAGCTCGATGGACTATGATTATAAGCTTCGCTATATAACCGCGATAATCGAGGAAAACCTCGACCCCGAGGCGGAGGGCGAGATAATCTATCACAGCTCGACGGCGGGCGCGTCGTTTATCGACAAGAACGACCTTGAGCTTAACGAACAGGAGCGCGAGGACGCTTTGGCGCGTCAAAATTCCTCCGAAGAACCTCCGGAGGACTCAGAGGTCGAAAATTGATAGAAGTTTCCTGAAAATAATTCACAAAAAGTATTGCCAAATGAGTTTTTTTGTGATACTATAATACTATATTTTGTTTTTGTAAGAAAAAGAATGATTACATATAGATAACGGAGGAAGTTGCAATGGGATTCATCATGGAAAACGAAGGCATCGACCTGGCCAAGATTAAAGTTGTCGGCGTCGGAGGCGGCGGCGGAAACGCCCTCAACTGCATTGTATCGACGGGAATCCAGAACGTCGAGTACATTGCCGTTAATACGGACGCGCAGGCTCTTAAGAACTCCAAGGCTACAATGAAGATGCAGATTGGGCAGAAGCTTACCCACGGCCTCGGCGCGGGCGGACGCCCCGAAGTAGGCGAGGGTGCGGCTCAGGAATCCAAGGACGAAATCTGCGACGCCTTAAAGGGCGCGGATATGATATTCATCACCGCGGGAATGGGCGGCGGAACCGGCACCGGCGCGGCTCCCGTCGTCGCGGAAATCGCGCGGGATATGGGAATACTCACCGTCGCGGTCGTAACGAAGCCCTTCGCTTTTGAGGGCTCGAAAAAGCGCGACCAGGCCGAGAGGGGAATCGACGCTCTTCTTAAAAACGTCGACTCGCTGGTAGTAATTCCCAACCAGAAGCTCTTGACCGGCAAGGAGAACCTGACGATGCGCCAGTCCTTCGCGCTTGCCGACGACATTTTAAAGACGGCGGTGCTCTCCGTCACCGAGCTTATCCTCAGACACGGCGAAATCAACGTCGACTTTGCCGACGTTCAGTCGATTATGAAGGATTCGGGCTACGCGCATATGGCCATCGGCCACGGCGAGGGCAAGGACAAGGTTGCCGACGCCGTTCAGCAGGTCATCTCGAGCCCGCTGCTTGAAACCTCCATCAAGGGCGCGAAGAGGCTGCTCCTCAACATCACAATGTCGGAGGACATCGTTACCGGCGACGTTACCGAGCTTACCGAGCAGATTACAAAGGCTGCCGCCGAGGACGTAAACCTCATCTTCGGCGCGGACTTCAACCCCGACCTCAGCGACACTATCGACATCATCGTCATCGCAGCGGACTTCGACGAATATCAGGCGGAGCCTGAGCCGGAGGAAGAGGAATCGCCCTCCGACGAGGAAGGCGCGCCCGCCTCAAAGACCGGCGACGCGTTCTACGACAACCTCTGGGGATTTTTGAATAAGAAATAAGTTAGTTTGGATTGAAATTTTGGGTGAAGGTAAGGAAGGCCTCCGCGAAAGGGCGGGGGCTTTTGCTTTTGAGGAAGCATCGGATTTTAGCAACCGCGCGGGCAAATTTCCGACCCGAGCCGAATTCCGCTCCCCGGAGCCGCAGGCGGAGCGGGGGCGGGTGAGGCTTGGGCTTTGGGGCGTGGCAGTTTGCCGCGGTTTTCCGCAACGCCCCGGCGCGGCGAATGGGGCTGTTTTCCTGCGCCCACCCACCCGCCCTCTAAAGTTTCCCGCTGACTTCCCGCCCCATTCGCCGCGCCTTCGATGCAGCATCAGGGCAGCGCGGCGGAAAAAGCGGGAAAATGCCGCGAAATTGCGGGGATGGGCGGGTGGGACCGACGCACCAGCTTTTTCCGCCGCGCGGAATTTAGCGGAAAACATGGGGAACAGAGAGCCGAATGCCGATTTTTTACATACATACCAAATCATCCCTTGTCCCCCCCGATTTTCATCAATTTTTCACTTTTCAGTTGACAAATCCCCCTCCATACTATATAATAACAGTATCTGAAATTTCGAGTCATTGAAAGGAAATGAGAATTTTATGGGCAAATATTTCGGTACCGACGGGTTTCGCGGGGAAGCGAACGTCGGGCTGACGGCCGACCACGCGTTTAAGGTCGGAAGGTTCCTCGGGTGGTATTTCTGCGAGAAAAAACGCCGCGCCGGCTCTCATGAGCCCGCGAGAATCGTCATCGGCAAGGATACCCGCCGCTCGAGCTACATGTTTGAATACGCCCTTGTCGGCGGGCTTACCGCCTCCGGCGCGGACGCGTATCTTCTGCATGTCACCACCACCCCGTCGGTCGCGTATATCACAAAAATCGACGATTTCGACTGCGGAATAATGATTTCCGCGAGCCACAACCCATACTACGACAACGGAATCAAGCTTATAAATTCCTCCGGCGAGAAGATGGACGAGGAAACTATTCTGCTCGTCGAGGCGTATATCGACGGCGGCGTTACCGTTTTCGGGGAAAGCTACACCGAGCTTCCCTACGCGAAGCGCGAGGCCGTCGGAAGAACCGTCGACTATGTTTCGGGAAGAAACAGATATATAGGCTATCTTATTTCTCTCGGTATTTATTCGTTCAGGGGCATGCGCGTCGGGCTTGACTGCGCAAACGGTTCGAGCTGGAATATCGCGAAGTCGGTGTTCGACGCACTCGGCGCGAAAACCTATCTTATCGGCGCGGAGCCGGACGGCCTCAACATCAACAACGGCGTGGGTTCCACCCACATAGAGCAGCTTCAGAAGCTCGTCGTCGAAAAGGAACTCGACGTCGGCTTTGCCTACGACGGCGACGCGGACAGGTGTCTTTGCGTCGACGAAAAGGGGAACGTCGTCACCGGCGACCATATCCTATATGTTTACTCAAAGTACATGGCGGAGCGCGGAAAGCTCCTTACGAACACGGTCGTTACAACTGTAATGTCGAACTTTGGGCTCTATAAGGCCCTCGACGAGGCGGGAATAGGCTATGCAAAGACCGCCGTCGGCGACAAGTACGTCTATGAATACATGCAAAAGCACGGCTGCCGAATCGGCGGCGAGCAGTCGGGACACATAATCTTCACGAAATACGCCTCCACCGGCGACGGAATCCTGACGAGCCTCAAGCTTATGGAGGTCATGCTTGCAAAAAAGAAGAAGATGAGCGAGCTCTGCGAGGGGCTGACCATCTATCCGCAGCTTCTTAAAAACGTTAAGGTCAAGGACAAGGCGGCCGCTCAGGCCGACCCCGACGTTATTGCAGCGGTGAAGCGCGCCGAGGACGCCCTCGGAACAAGCGGGCGGATTTTGGTTCGCGAAAGCGGGACCGAGCCGCTGATTCGCGTTATGGCGGAGGCCGAAACCGAGGAGCTCTGCCGCGAGCACGTCGATAATATTGTTAAAGTAATTATTGAAAAAGGCCACGCGGCCGAATAATCAATTTGGAAACGAGGTAAATAATATGTGCGGAATAGTCGGTTTTTCGGGAAAAAGACAGGCGGCTCCGGTGCTTCTGGACGGCCTTGCGAAGCTTGAATACCGCGGCTACGATTCGGCGGGAATCGCCGTAAGGGACGGCGTAAACCCTGTCGAAATCGTCAAGGCGAAGGGCAAGCTCAAGATACTTCGGGAGATGACGAACGAGGGACAGGCGGTTTCGGGAACCTGCGGAATCGGGCATACGCGCTGGGCGACCCACGGCGAGCCTTCGGTTACAAACGCTCACCCGCACGCCTCGGACGACAATAACGTCGTCGGCGTTCACAACGGAATCATCGAAAACTATCAGGAGCTTAAGGCGAAGCTCGCAAAGAGCGGCTACAGCTTTTCAAGCTCGACCGATACAGAGGTCGCGGTAAAGCTTGTCGACTATTATTATAAAAAATATCAGGGCGGCCCCGTCGACGCGCTCGCAAGGGCGATGACGCGTATTCGCGGCTCGTACGCGCTCGCTATGATGTTTGCTGAATACCCCGAGGAGGTATACGCAATCCGCAAGGACAGCCCGATGATAATCGGTTCCGCCGACGGCGAGAGCTACCTTGCCTCCGACGTTCCCGCGATTTTAAAATACACAAGAAACGTATACTATGTCGGCGACCTTGAAATTGCGCGGCTCAAAAAGGGCGAGGTCGAGTTCTTCAACATTGACCGCGAGCCCATTCAGAAGGAAGTCACCGAAATCAAGTGGAATACCGAGGCCGCCGAAAAGGCCGGCTACGAGCACTTTATGCTTAAGGAAATCCACGAGCAGCCCAAGGCGGTCCGCGACACCGTAAATTCCGTTCTTAAGGACGGAAAAATCGACTTTTCGGAGGTCGGACTAAGCGACGAGGACATTAAGGCGATTAAGAATATATACATCGTCGCCTGCGGCTCGGCTTACCATGTCGGAATGGCGGTTCAGTATGTGATTGAGGAGCTTACGTCGCTTTCGGTGAGGGTCGAGCTCGCGTCGGAGTTCAGATACAGAAAGATGACCCTGCGCGAGGACAGCCTCGTTATTATAATCAGCCAGTCCGGCGAAACGGCGGACAGCCTTGCCGCTCTTAAAATGGCGAAGGCTTCGGGTGCAAAAACCCTCGGAATCGTCAACGTCGTCGGCTCGTCGATTGCAAGAGAAGCGGACAACGTTTTCTATACCCTTGCGGGGCCGGAAATTTCCGTCGCGACGACAAAGGCATACAGCTGCCAGCTCGCCGCAGGGTATATGCTCGCGATTCAGTTTGCGCACGCGCGCGGAGAGATGGACGACAGCGAGTATACCCGCCTGATAGAGGAGCTTGAAACGATTCCCCACAAAATTGAGAAAATCTTAGAGGATAAAGAGCGAATCCAGTGGTTCGCCGCGAAGTTCGCCGCCGTCAAGGACGCGTTCTTCATCGGCAGGGGAATCGACTACGCGGTCGGGCTCGAGGGCAGCCTGAAAATGAAGGAAATAAGCTATATCCACTCCGAGGCATACGCCGCCGGCGAGCTCAAACACGGCCCGATAAGCCTGATTGAGGACGGCACGCTCGTAATCGGCGTTGTAACGCAGCAGAACCTCTACGAGAAAACCGTTTCCAACATGGTCGAGGTAAAGAGCCGCGGCGCGTACCTGATGGGCCTGACCTGCTACGGCAACTACGCGATTGAGGACCTCGCGGACTTCACGGTGTACATCCCGAACACCGACCACCTCTTCCTCGCGAGCCTCGCGGTTATCCCGCTGCAGCTGTTGGGATATTACATCAGCTGCGCGAAGGGACTTGACGTCGATAAGCCGAGGAATCTGGCGAAGAGCGTTACGGTGGAATAGATAAACAAAGATGAAGCAGCTCCGGGGAGGAGCTGCTTTTTTCGGGGAATTTTAAAAGGTTTCGCTCAAGCCTTTTTCAAAAGGCTTGCAGGGTCAAGGGGCGGAGCCCCTTGTCGCGGCCCGCAGGCCGCGAAATCTCTATGCGTAAGCAAGCGCAGGAGGGGGAGCCAGAAAATCAGCCCAGTGGGCTGTTTTCTGCGGGGGAACCCTCGCCTACGACAGCGGAACAAAACTCTTTGAGGACGAGCGGTCGGTCATTTATGACCGCGAAGTCCGAAAAGCAAGTTTTGTCGCTGGCGTTGGTTCCCCCAACAAAAAAGGCACTGATACCCAAAGGTGCCTCTTGCATAATTTGGCGGGAGAAACATAAAGGCTGCCTCATGCAGCCCCAACAAAAAGGCCCTTAATGCCAAGCTGCGACATTAGCCCAAGCCTTCCGTTACTCGCCCAAGTTAGGCGCGGGGGCTGCGCGAGCGCAGACGGCAAAGCTATGGGGGCGGGCGGGTGGGGCGCAAAGATTAGCGCAGTCCCTGCGCCGTCCGCCCCCGACAAATCCCCATGTGTCCGGTTTTTGCAAAACTCCGTCAGGCGGCAGCACCTGCCATTACCCCCCAACCCCCTCCTTCATCTCCCTGACAAACTCCCCGACGTGCTCCGCCGCGTCCCTGCCGTACTTCTCCAAAATCCGGATAATCGCCGAGCCGACGATTGCGCCGTCCGAGAGGGCGGCCATTTTTCTCGCCTGCTCGGGGGTCGAAATTCCGAAGCCGACCGCGCAGGGAATCGACGTGTTCTCACGGATAACGCTGACGATTTTCGCGATGTCAGTCGTGATTTCCCGCCGCTCGCCGGTAACGCCGAGGCTTGAAACGAGGTAGATGAACCCCTCCGCCTCCTTCGCAATCATCGCCACGCGGCTCTCCGAGGTCGGGGCAATCAGCGAAATCAAGTCGATTCCGTATTCGCGGCAGACCGGCAGGAACTCGTCCCGCTCCTCAAACGGCAGGTCGGGAAGGATTATCCCGTCAATCCCCGTTTCGCGGCATTTCGACATGAACCGCTCCGCGCCGTAGCTGAAAACGACGTTCGCGTAGGTCATAAATACCAGCGGAATTTCAACGTCGCGCCGCAAATCCTTAACTAAATCAAATACTTTATCGGTGGTAACTCCGCCGGCGAGAGCGCGGATATTCGCCCCCTGAATCACAGGCCCCTCGGCGGTCGGGTCGGAAAAGGGAATGCCGATCTCGATTAAATCCGCGCCGTTTTTAACGGCCTCACGAACGACCTTCGCGGTCGTTTCCAAATCCGGGTCGCCGCAGGTGATGAAGGGGATAAACGCCTTGCCGTTTTCAAAGGCTTTACTTATTTTACTCATTTATATCCTCCCCTCTGTACCTCGCGATTGCCGCGCAGTCCTTATCGCCGCGGCCGGAAATTGTTATAACGATTATTTTATTTTTATCCATCGTTGGGGCGAGCTTAATCGCGTGCGCGACGGCGTGCGCGGATTCGATAGCGGGAATTATCCCTTCGGTTTTTGAAAGATACTCGAACGCTTCAACCGCCTCGTCGTCGGTTACGGGGACATACTGCGCGCGGCCGATGTCGTGCAAATAAGCGTGCTCGGGGCCTACTCCGGGATAGTCCAACCCCGCCGAAATCGAGTAAACCGGGGCAATCTGCCCGAAATCGTCCTGGCAGAAGTAGGATTTCATTCCGTGGAAAATCCCGAGGCGGCCGGTGTTCACCGTCGCGGCGGTTTCAAAGGTGTCTATGCCCCTGCCCGCGGCTTCGCAGCCAATCAGCGCGACGGATTTATCGTTGATGAAGTGGTAGAAGCTCCCCATAGCGTTCGAGCCGCCGCCGACGCATGCCAAAACAGCGTCGGGAAGCCGACCCTCCTTTTTAAGGAGCTGCTCCTTTATTTCGCGGGAAATGACCGACTGAAAGTCCCTGACAATCGTCGGGAACGGGTGCGGCCCCATCACCGAGCCGAGGCAGTAGTGGGTGTCGGAAATACGCCTCGTCCATTCGCGCATAGCTTCGCTTACAGCGTCTTTGAGGGTCGCGGTGCCGGTTTTAACCGGGATAACCTCCGAGCCCAGAAGCCGCATTCTGTAGACGTTAAGGGCCTGACGCTTCGTGTCCTCCTCGCCCATGAACACAACGCACTCCATTCCGAAGAGCGCGGCGGCGGTTGCGGTCGCAACTCCGTGCTGTCCCGCGCCGGTTTCGGCGATAAGGCGGGTTTTTCCCATTTTTTTGGCAAGAAGGGCCTGCCCGAGGACGTTATTTATTTTGTGGGAACCCGTGTGGTTGAGGTCCTCGCGCTTCAGATAAATTTTCGCGCCGCCGAGGTCGCGGGTCATTTTTTCGGCGTAGTACAGCCGCGACGGCCGCCCCGCGTAGTTGTCAAGAAGGTCGGAAAGCTCCGCGTTGAATTCGGGGTCGTCCTTATAGCGGTTGTAAGCGGCTTCGAGTTCGATTACGGCGTTCATAAGCGTTTCGGGGATATACTGCCCGCCGTGTATGCCGAAGCGGCCTTTGGATTGTGACATTTTGTATCGCTCCTTAAATATTCAAATATTTATCTTTCCCCCGCACGGCCTCGGCGAGGGCTTTCATTTTTCCGAAGTCCTTGAACCCGTCCCGCTCGATTCCCGAGCTCACGTCGACGGCGTAGGGCTTATGCGCCGCAGCCTCGCGGGCGTTTTCGGGGGTTATCCCTCCCGCGAGGAAAAATTCCCGCCCGACGTTTTCAATAAGCGACCAGTCGAAGCGTTCCCCCGCGCCGGTTCCCGCGTCTAAAAGAACGAAGTCGGCGGGTGAGGCCTTCGCGCGCCCGACGTCCTCTTTAGAGGTTATTTTGAACGCCTTTATTACCGGCTTGCCGCTTTCGCGCTTTACTTTTTCGATAAATTCGCCGTCCTCGTTTCCGTGGAGCTGCGCCATGTCTATCGCGCCGCTTCCGAGGATTTCAAGGACCTCCCCGACCGGGTTATCGACGAAAACTCCGACGCGCATGATTCTTCTATCCGCGCGGCCGGAAAGCTCCGCAAGGGTTTTTCGGGGGACGAATCTGTGAAACCTCGGCGAGAGAATGAAGCCGATAAAATCGGGAAGGATTATGTTCGCATAGTCGACGTCCTCGGGCCGGCGGAGGCCGCAAAACTTGATTTTCGTCATAGTCCCTTAAGCTCCCTAAGCTTTTTTGCCTTATCGTCGGCCCTCATCAGTGCTTCGCCGACCAATACAGCGTCTGCGCCCGCCTCGCGGAGCTTTTCTACGTCCTCCGGGGTCGAAACGCCGCTTTCGGAAACAAAGATTTTGTCCGCCGGAACTATTGTACGCAGGCGGCGGCTGTTTTCGGAATCGACCGAGAAATCCTTCAAATTGCGGTTGTTTACGCCGATTACCCTCGCGCCGCAGTCAAGAGCCATTTCGATTTCGCGCTCGTCGTGGGCTTCGACCAACGCCGAAAGCCCGAGAGAGTCGCAGATTGCGATATAGTCCCGAAGCTGGCCCTCTGAGAGTATCGCGCAGATTAAAAGCACCGCCTGCGCGCCCAAAAGCCGCGCCTCGTAAATCATATACCCGTCGACGGTGAAATCCTTTCTTAGACATGGGATTTTCACGGCTTCGGCGATTTCCTTGAGATATATTTCCTTCCCGAGGAACTTCGTCGGCTCGGTAAGGACGGAAATCGCGTCCGCGCCGGCTGCCTCGTAGTCGCGCGCAATCCGTAAATACGGAAAGTCGGGGGAAATCAGACCCTTTGACGGCGAAGCCTTCTTGCATTCGCAGATAAAGGACACGCCGTCCTTTTTCAACGCCTTCTCGAAGCCGAAATCGAGCTTCGGAAGCCGTTCCGCCCGCGCCTTTATTTCGGGAAGCGGGATAATTTTGCCGGCTTCGGCGACCCTTTGGCGCGCGCTTTCGGCGAGAACGTCGAGTATGTTCATGAATTCGACTCCCGAATGAAGTCCTGAAGCTTTTTAAGAGCGGCGCCGCTGTCGACAAGCTCCGCCGCCTTCTTAACGCCGTCGGCGACGGTATCGGCCTTGCCGCCGATGTAGATTGCCGCGCCCGCGTTCATCAAAACTGCGTCGCGCTTCGCGCCCTTGCCCTCGCCCCTGAGAATAGAGAGGGTTACGGCGGCGTTTTCGGCGGGCTCGCCGCCGCAGAGCTCGGATTTTTGACAGGTTTTAAAGCCGAAGTCCTCGGGGCGGATTACATATGTCTTATACATTCCGTCGCGGAACTCGCAGACCGAGGTCGGGGAGCTTACCGAGATTTCGTCGAGCTTATCCTGACCGTAGACGACCATTCCGCGCTTTACGCCGAGGCTCATCAGGACCTTTGCGAGCGGCTCGCAGAGCGATTCGTCGTATACGCCGAGAAGCTGGAGCTGTGGGTGCGCAGGGTTAGTCAGCGGGCCTAAGATGTTGAAAACGGTCCTGAAGCCGAGCTCGCGGCGAATCGCGCCGACGTATTTCATCGAGGGGTGATATTTTTGAGCAAAGAAGAAGCAGATTCCGATTTTGTCGAGGAGCTCGCGGCATTTTTCGGGGCTGAGGTCGATATTAACGCCGAGGGCTTCGAGGCAGTCCGCCGCTCCGCATTTCGAGCTCGCCGCGCGGTTGCCGTGCTTTGAAACCTTGATTCCGGCCGACGCGGTTATAATCGCCGCGGTGGTGGAGATGTTTATCGAGCCCGCGTTGTCGCCGCCCGTCCCGACGATTTCCAAAAGCTCAAGCCCGTCGGTATCGACCTTTAGGGCGTTGTCGCGCATGGCCGCCGCGCAGCCCGCGATTTCGTCGATGGTTTCGGCCTTGGTGCTCTTAGTTGAGAGAGCCGCCAAAAACGCCGCGTTCTGGGTCGGCGAGGTCGCGCCGGTCATGATTTCCATCATAACGGAATACGCCTCGTCATAGCTCAAATCCTGCTTCGTTACAATTTTTGCTATTGCCTCTTTAATCATGATAGATTCCTCCTGAAAAATATTAAATACCGTAAATAAAGTTTTCAAGCATCTTTTTGCCCTCGGGGGTCATGATGCTCTCGGGGTGAAACTGTACGCCGAAAATCGGGTATTCCCGGTGCTCCACCGCCATAATCTCCCCCTCGTCGGTCAAAGCCGTGACCTTAAGGCAGTCCGGAATTGTCGCCGGGTCGGCGGCGAGGGAGTGGTATCTTGCGACCGTCGCCCTTTTCGGAAGCCCCTTAAAAATCGGGCATTCGGCATCGAGCGTAACCTCCGACTGTTTTCCGTGCATGAGCCTTTCGGCGTATGTCACCGTCGCGCCGTATGCCTGACAGATGGCCTGATGGCCGAGGCATACGCCCAACGTCGGGATTTTTCTGCATACCGTCGCGGCGGCCTCCTGAGTTATTCCCGCGTCCTCGGGGCGGCCGGGGCCGGGGGAGAGGATAATCCGAGAGGGGGTTAAGGCCTCTATCTCCGAAACGCTGAGCGCGTCGTTTCTCACGACCCTGATGTCCGGGCAGATTGCCCCGACCATCTGGTAGAGGTTATAGGAGAAGCTGTCGTAGTTGTCAATCAAAAGTATCATAGCTGCACCTCCTCGGCCTGTTTAAGGGCGGCGATGACGGCCGCGGCCTTGTTGAGGCATTCCTCAAACTCCTTTTCGGGAACCGAGTCGGCGACGATTCCCGCGCCCGCGCGGACGAACACCCGTCCGTTCTTTTTGTAGGCTATCCTTATCGCGATGCAGGTATCGAGGTTTCCGGTGAAGTCGATGTAGCCGATTGCCCCGCCGTAGATTCCGCGCTTGTTGTTTTCAAGCTCGCCAATCAGCTGGCAGGCGCGGATTTTCGGCGCGCCCGAAAGCGTTCCCGCCGGCAGCACCGCGCCGACGGCGTCCAAAGCGTCGAACTTTTCTGAATCGATTTCCCCGCGGACCGTCGAGCCGATGTGCATGACGTGGGAATAACGCTCAATCGAGTGGTACTTTTCGACCTCGACGCTTCCGAAGCGAGAAATCTTTCCGAGGTCGTTTCTTCCGAGGTCGACGAGCATGTTGTGCTCGGCGAGCTCCTTTTCATCCTTTAAAAGCTCCGCCTCAAGGGCCGCGTCCTCGGCCTCGGTTTTGCCCCTCGGGCGGGTTCCCGCGAGCGGGAATGTGTGCAGAACCCCGTTTTCAAGCTTTACAAGCGTTTCCGGCGACGCACCCGCGACCTCAACGTCGGTGCCGCAGAGATAGAACATGTACGGCGACGGGTTAATCGTTCTTAAAATCCTGTAGGTGTTTAAGAGGCTCCCCTCAAACGGCGCGCTCAGGCGGTTCGAGAGGACGATTTGGAAGATGTCGCCCTCGCGGATATAACGCTTCGCCTTTTCCACCATCTCGCAGTAGGCCGCGCGGTCGAAGAGCGGCGTTACCTCGCCGAGAAGCTTCCCGCCGCGCTCATAGGTGATGTCGGCGCGCTTGCGGTCCAAAAGCCACGCGAGGGCCTTAAGCTCCTCCGCGGCGGCCTCATAGCCCTTTTCGGGGTCGTTAAGCGGGATATTCGCTATGAGGATAATTTTCTGCCGCAGGTTGTCGAAGGCTATAACCTTGTCGAAGAGCATCAGATCGAGGTCGCGGAAATCCTCCTCGTCCTTAACGTCGACATGCGCCGCAGGCTCGACGTCGCCGAAATAGTCGTAGGAGAAGTATCCGACCAGCCCCCCCGTAAAGGGCGGAAGCCCCGGAACGCGAGGGCTTTTATATTCGCGCAGAATTTCGCGAATGTTTTCGGCGGGGTTTTGGGTTGCGATTTTTTTATCGCCGGCCTTGAGCTCGCCTTTGGAGTATGTGATTTCAAGCTTCGGGTCGAAGCCCAAAAAAGTGTAGCGGCCCCACTTTTCGCGGTTTTCGACCGATTCGAGCAGGTAGCAGTGGCTTGAAACGGTTTTTAAAATCCTAAGCACCTCAATCGGCGTGAACGCGTCGGAGAGAAGCTCGCAGGAAAGGGGGCAGACCCTGTATTCCCCCGAGGCCGCAAGTGCCTTGACCTCGTCGAGCGTGGGTGTGTAGTTCATAAAATGCACCTTCCAATATAATCCAATATAATATAAAAAATACGCCCGTGACAGAACAATCTGCCAAGGACGAACAGTTTTCGCTATCCGCGGTGCCACCTTGATTCGCCGTAAACGGCGCGCTTTGCGGGATACTTCATATCCCCGGCAACTGACGTATGCCCTCACGTCGCGTAATACTCGGCCTATAACGGCCTTTCCGTGCGCCCTCGGCGGCCCATTGTGACGGTCAGCCGTGACCCGGTTCTCAGCTACCCGGGCTCTCTTTGCATGCTTTACCGCCTTTACTCCCGCCTCATCGGTTTAGACTGTTGAAATTATACTACCTTTCGCCGCGTTTGTCAATAGCGGCGGCAAAAAAATTTTTTCGCCCCGCGCTCCCGAGGGGGGAACGCGGGGTTTCGGGGGAAAACGGTTTACTGGTTGTCTTCGATGAACTTTACTACATCGGAAACGGTGTGTATGGTTTCTACGGCATCGTCGGGAATTTCAACGCCGAATTCGTCTTCAAAGCACATGACAATATCGACGACGTCCAAAGAATCTGCGCCGAGGTCGTCGGTTATCGAGGATTCGTAGGTTATGCTCTCCGGATCGATGTCCAGCTGATTCGCGATGATGCTCTTGACCTTTTCGTAAATCATTTTCACTTGCCTCCTGTCATTCGATTGTTCTAATATAGTGTATAACGGCCGTGCCGATTTGTCAATAGGTTTTTTTAAATTTTTATTTCATGAAGTGAGGCTCACTATCTCTTCAAGCCCGAGCCCCGGGTGCAGAGCGAGATTTATCGCCGCCGCGATTAGCTGCGCCGAGCAGGCGGTGAGCCTGTCGACGGTTCGGGGAGTTACCATCATCGGCTCGCCGCCGAAATCGCCCATGTCGCTTAAATCCGCGATTGTCGGCACTCCGACGGCGACGCATTTTATCCCGAGGGTGCTCTTTGAGAGCTCTTTTCGCGCGTTTAAGACGCCGCTTCCGGGGGAAATCCCGGTATCGGTGAGTTGGACGGTTTTTCCGAGGTGGTTGAGCTCCGAGCAGGCGAGCGCGTCTACGGCGATAACGGCCGACGGCTTTACTGTCCGGCAAACGTCGGCGACGAGCTCTCCCGCCTCGATTCCCGTCTGACCCATGACCCCGGGGGCGATTACCGAAACCTCTCCGAGGCCGTCGGTTGAGAGCTCAGGGGCGTTTTCGGGGATATGACGCGTGGCGAAGATATGCGAGGCGACGCGCGGGCCGAGGCTGTCGGGAGTTACGGAGCTGTTTCCGAGGCCGACGACAAGAACGTTTTTCGCGCCGCCTATAAGGCTTTCGATTCTTAAGGCGAGCTCATGGGCGCAGCCGGAAAAGTTTTCGGGGCGAATATCGAGCCGGCAGCCCGTTTCGAGGGTTATATAGCGGCCGACGGGCTTTGAGATTTTTTCGGCGGCCTTTTGGCTCATCACGTTTACCGAAGTCACGGTGAAGCATTCGGTATGCTCTTCTTTCACCTCGATTCCCTCGGGAAGGCCGCCGCGGGTATTGACTGAATTCGCGCTTTCAAGGGCGAGGTCGGTTCTTTTTGACAGATTCACGGGAAATTCTCCTTAAAATTAAAAAATTTTTTCGGTTTTGAGAGAAAAATTTTCAAAAAACACTTGCAATTTTTGCTCAGGAATGATATAGTAGTTTACGATGCTTGTTGAATAAGTGAGGAGTCATTAACCTCTTGCATTTTCTCTCAGTCGTGCAAATAGCTTATCCCAATAAGTGCATTTAATACCCGCATGACGGGCAACACGAAAAGGAGGTGCCTTAATGGCAAACATTAAGTCCGCGAAGAAGAGAGTAAAGGTCATTGAAACCAAGACCCTCAGAAACAAAATGATTAAGAGCTCGCTCAAGACCGCGATTAAAAAGACCGACGCCGAGGGCGTTGACAAGGAGGCAGCCGTAAGAGCCGCCATCAAGAAGGTCGACCAGGCCTGCGCGAAGGGAATCCTTCACAAGAACGCCGCCGCGAGAAAGAAATCTCAGCTCGCAAGAAAGCTCAACGGCTAATATTTTGGTTTGAAGCGGGGGTGCCTTCGGGTTCCCCCGAAATACTTACGGCGGAAAATTTCCGCGAAAGGATTATTTATGAAAAAGCTTATCGCCATAACGGCTCTTCTGGCGGCGTTCGCGCTGCTCACGGCCTGCGGTCCCGAGGGGGACGGCGGGGTTGTTTCCGAGAGCATTCCGCCCATAGAGCCGCTTGCGACGACCACAACCGAGGATACCGGCGTTTCGGAGGAGGCGGCGACCACCGTTCCCGAAACCGAAGCGAGCGCGCCTACGACTTTGGAGCCCGCGACCGAGCCCACGACTGCGGAACCCGCGCCGACTACTGCCGCGACCAC
>CANPZQ010000004.1 GCA_947588775.1 uncultured Clostridia bacterium | reverse complement strand
TATAGACCGCCTTGAGCGAATATCTTCCGCCCGGCGTAAGGTCGGCCCCGCCGCTTTCGGAAGCCTTGTCGGCGAGCTTATAGCCCTTCGGCAGGTTTTCGGGTCGAATATGCCTCAGCGTCAGGCCGTTTATGTCCATATAGCCCGTGTTTTCCGCCGTCAGCGTGATGATGATGTCCTCGCCGTCGGAATAGGACTGCTTGTCGGGTTCAAGAGTGAGCTCCAGCCCGTCGTAAGCCGCCCCCGGCAGCGTCATCATCATCGCCGCCGCAACCGCCAGCAAAAAGCATAAAAATTTTTTCATTGTCATCCTCCGTTTGATATAAGTCCAAGTGTGAGTATATTATACACTATTTCAGAGGGGTTTGCAAGGTGGGAAGGAAAAAATTTGGGAAAAGAGAAAAGAAGCGGCATAAAACATTTCCTGCACATTAAAGCGGCGGCAGGGCAGCTTGATGTGGAATATATGCCGCCTCTCCCCCACATATTGTACCTCGTTCTACCCTATGCCCCCATATTTCGACGGGCATCTGCAAAGAGGGGACGAATTTTTTCGGGCTCTTTTGTCTATTCCTCCGAATTTTTAGCGGTGGGCTTGATTATTTTTCCATATTATGGTAGAATGTGAATGGATAAGGAAAAAATTGTAAATTTTCCTAAAAAAGAACGGAGGATAATTATGACCAAAAAAATCAAAGTTTTAATCGGCGACGACTCTCGGGAGTTTGGGGTGACATGCGCGGACGCGCTTCGGGGAATGGGATTTTTCTGCATTACGCGGCCGAAGGACGGAGGGATTTTGTTTGACGCGGTTAAGGATGAAACGCCCGACGCGGCGATTTTAGACCTTTCGATGCCGAACCTTGACGCGATTGAACTAATCAAGAAAATTAACCGCTCCGGCGTGAAAAAGCCGATATTCATCGTCACGTCGCCATGCGACAACGCGTTCGCGCAGCGGCAGGCGATTCAGGCGGGCGCGGCGTATTACCTGATACGGCCGTTCGACCCGAAAATCCTCGGGGACAGAATCAACGAGCTTTTGGGGTACGATTTTCTGGAGGACCCGCGTGCGGCGTTCCCGCAGGGGAGGGAGCCGAACCTCGAGGTTGTCGTCACCGAGATGATTCATCAGCTCGGCGTGCCGGCGCATATCAAGGGGTACCACTATCTTAGAAGCGCGATTCTGCACTGCATCGACGACAGCGAGATGCTTGAATGCGTGACGAAGCTCCTCTATCCGACGGTCGCTGAGGAATTCCAGACCACCCCCTCGCGGGTCGAACGCGCTATCCGCCATGCCATCGAAATCGCGTGGGACCGCGGCGACATCGAAACGCTGAACTCCTATTTCGGCTTCACCGTGAACACCGGCAAGGGCAAGCCGACCAACTCGGAATTTATCGCGCTGATTGCGGATAAGATTAAGCTGAGGTTTAAGGAGCGGGCGGGGGCGGTGAGGTAGCGCGGCGGGGAAAGCGGGGGGATGGCAGGAAAGTACGGGGGCGGGCGGGTGGGACCGACGCACCAGCTTTCCCCGCCGCGCGGGGGTTAGATGAAAACCCGATGGGAGCCGCGCGCCCAATCCCCCGCCTGAGCCGAATCCCACCCCCCGGAGCCGCAGGCGAAGAGGGGGTGGGTGAGGCTCAGGCCTTAGCAGCCAAGCTTAAATTTTTTCTCACTCCAAACTTTCTATCTTCTAACTCTCTACCTCTCAACCCCCGGTTCAGACTTGCACCACAACCGCGATTTTTTGCAAAACCCGGTTAGACTGCTTCTATTCTCTAACTTTCTAACGCTCTAACCTCTAAAAGCCCAACCCTCACCCGTCCCCGCTCCGCCCCGCAAGGGGGCTTCGGGGGCGGGATTCGGCTTGGGCCGGGGGTGGGGCGTCGGGTCATTTTAGGTTTTGTACGTAAATCCGGCGCGGCGAATGGGGCTGGTTTCCTGCGCCCACCCGCCCGCCCTCCAACATTTCCCGCAACCCCGCCCGCCCCATTCGCCGCGCCTTCGATATGAACCGCTTTTCCCCCAAGCCCCTCTATCCCCTACCCCTCTATACTTGACATTTCCCCTCTTCCGTGGTAAACTATCCTTAACACGGAAGGAGGATTTCGATGAAACGGTTACTTCTGATTCTTACGGCGATGGTGGTCGCGGCGTTTCCGATAAACGCTTCTGCGGCATGGGGAAAGCCCGCGCGGCTCGGCCCCACCCTCAACCGCTCCCTCGAGCCGGACAGAACGCCGGGCTTCCTTGAGCCGGATTCGTTAATGCTCGAGGCCGACGCTTCCCCCCTTGCAAATTACAATTACGACGAGCTTCCGCGGTTCGACAATGCGGCGGAGGCGGGAAGATACTGGGCGGAATGCGTCCGCGACAGGCTCCCCGATTTTGCGATGGTTATTGAAGGCCACGGCGAACATGAAAACGAGGTCAGGTGGCAGGACGTCGCTAACGAATACTATAACGATATAATCGACGAAGGCCTGCGCCATACCGGCGAGCCCGACAAGGGCGATTATCTGAGGCAAATCGGCGATACCTACGGAGGTATGCTTTCCTGCGCGTTTGTGAAGGGCGAAGCCGGAAAACGCCTCATCGACGGATATATCATCTCCTACGAGCCCGGCTTTTACTATTCGTCGGCGGAGCAGGAGGCACAGGTCGGCGGTTTGGTTGAAGAGCTGATCGACGAGCTCGGCATTCGCAGCCCGAGAATTTCCCCCTATGAAAAAATTTCCGCCGTCTACGACTGGCTCTGCGAAAACGTCACATACGACTACGAAAACCTCTACGACGACACCTATTATGTGAAGCATTCGGCATACGCCGCCATCAAGGACAGAACCTGCGTATGCTCGGGCTACGCGCTCTTGTTCTATAGAATGATGCTGACGCTCGGTATCGACTGCCGCTATATCACCGGCTACGTCGCCGGCGGCTATCACGCGTGGAATATAGTTAATCTGTATGGGGAATACTTCCTCCTCGACGCGACGTGGGACGCGGGTGCGGTTAATTATGAATATTATCTTTTGGGGACAAATTCCGCATACGCCGACCGCGATTTCGACGATGAATTCACGTCGGACAGCTTTAAGAAAGCCTACAACGTCCCGCTCTGCGCATACTCCGTTCACGCGGGCGAAAGAATCGGGGCGGCCGACCCGGACTGCGCCCACAGCGGCAGAACCGGCGGCGGCGAATGCTCCGTCTGCGGCGCGGTTTTAGAGGATTTCGAGCTATCCGCGAAGGGCCATCGCTTTGAAAACGGCGTCTGCACGGTATGTCAGCGAACCGAGCCCCCGCGCGGCGACCTCAACGACGACGGCGAAATCAACATTTCGGACGGCGTAATCATGCAGCGAATCCTCGCCGGCCTCGACCAAAACGTCGAAACCTCCGACTTCGCCGACTTCGACAAAAACGGCCAAACCAACGTCGCCGACGGAATCCTGATGCAGCAGATTCTGGCGGGGCTGGGGTAAAACCGGGATTGCGCGATAAAACAGCATATTTAATTTACCGAACCGGTGTGTTTCATCGGTTCGGTTTTTATGCCGTAAATCCTCCTTTTCGGGCATATAAACATATGCCGACCCATCAATTCCCGCCATCTTAAAATTCTCATTCAAAAACCCGCGTGCCAATCCCATTCCACGCGGGCTTCGGTATTTTACAGATGCACAAATTTAATCTTTAAAACAAATACAGCGCGCCGTTTTTAAAATCGATAACCGACCGCTGCCCAGACAGTATCTGACCCCCGATAACGCCGTCGGCGGCGAATTTGGCGCGAATACGGGAGATGTCGGTGAAAACGGCCTCGACGTTTCGGTATTCGTGCGAGCCGACCAGGATTTTCTGGACGGTGTAAACTCCCGGCGAATCCTCAATCGGCGAAACGGTTATTTTATCCGCGAGCTCGCCCGACATAAGGCAGGTGTTCGCGCCGGTGTCGAGAACGAAGTTATGGGGCTCGCCGCCGATTTCAACCGAAAAAACCGGGAGCGCGCCCACGTTCAGCGGGATTTTTTCCGCCCCCGAAACGTCAATATCCGGGTCGACGGTTATTTCGGAACGCTCGTAGTCAATCAGAATCGGCGCGCCGCCGAAAAAATCCATGCCGACGGAGCCGTAAATGCAAACCTCCGAATCGACCGCCCGAAGCGCGTTTTCGACGTATGACATGTCAAAAAGCATGGCCGGAAAATCGTGCGCAGCGACGCTTCCGACCGAAAATTCGCGAAGCGTGACCTCGGCGGCCGCCGCCTCCGCCATGCTACTGTCAAAGATTGCGACCTCGGCGGTTTTGCCCTCGAAATCCGGGAAATATTTCCTGTTAAGCGACGTCTGCATAGCCCCCGTATCGAACACGAACATGCCCTCCGCCCCGTCCGCCCTGCCCGGAATCAGCATGATTTTCGCGATGTTTTTAAAGCGAATGGTGTTCATGGTGCTTGCCTCCTGAATGTGGGGTTTTAGGATATTATAGCATGGGGGAATGGGGAAGTAAAGAGGGGAATTTGGAAAATTTTATAACATACTCAAATATACATTTCATTTGCATTTTCCCACCTTGACACCCGCCCCTCCCCCATGCTATAATTATAATATTCCCACAAAAATTCCCCCAAAGGAGGCACTTATGAACTACAATCCCAAATCCGGAAAATTTATGGCGATGGAGCCGGTCAGTTTGAATAATTCGCCGGCTGATGTGAGGCGGTACTGGACGCCGGAGCGGAAGGCTGCGGCGATTTCGGCGGAAACGGCGGGGCCGGAGTTTACCGGGATTCCGGGCAACGCGCCTCCTCCGCCGCCGGCGACAGACCCGAAGCCCGCGAATCTCGCGGAAATGCCCTTTGCGACCGGCGGGAAGCTCTTCTATTCAATGGACGGCAAAGACTACGTCGCGAGCGCGAATATTTTCATGCGCAACAACATGCTCCTGACGGCCGCGCACTGCATTCAGGACAAGGCGACCGGCAACGTCGGCGAAAATTACGTCTTTGAGCTCGGATATTCGGGGGAGGGCTCCGGCGAAAGCTTTACCTTTAAAACCGTCGCGCTGCGGGAAAACTGGTATCTCACAAAAAATGTTAAATACGACTATGCAATCGCGATTCTCGACAAAGGTTCAAGCGTCGCAACGCCGCTCAGGTACTCGACCGAGGACATCTGGAACAAAACGGTGACGTCGATGGGCTACCCCGTGAGCTACGGCGGCGCGCAGATGATGTTCACAAAGGGTCCCGCGATACCGCTCTACGGCCACTGGGCGGTTTTCGGGAGCAAGATGACTGCGGGCTCGTCTGGCGGCGCATGGGTGCTCCCCGACAACGTCACCGCCGTCGGCCTTAACGCCTACGTTTCGACCTCCGGCAAGGAGATTCTCTACTCCGGCTCGCCGAGGTTCGACGAGGAATTCGTCAGGCTCTTTGAGTATGCGGAGAGGTTGGGGTGAGAAGCGTGTGGCAGAGGGCTGCAATCGCCCCGACTGCTAAAAATTATCCGAAAGGATTCTCAATATATGCCCGAAAAGAAGTTATATTGCATTTTTGATTTATCCAAATTCATAATGTCTTTTATGATAATGGCGCTCCACGCGCTGATTGTTCCGGATTTTCTCATGCCGGCGGTGAGAACGGCGGTACCGCTGTATTTTATCATATCGTCGTTTCTGCTGTTTGAAAGAAAAGCTTCTGGCGGCGACGTGGGAGGTATTCTTAAAAAATACGTCGTCAGGAATATGAAGCTCTACCTGTTCTGGACGATTGCTCTGTTCCCGTTTGTGATAATTTATAACGTCTGGCACACGATTCCCTTCCCGAGGGTGATTTTTCACATCGTTACTGACCTGATGTTCAGCTCGTTTCCGGCGTCGTGGTTTATTCCCGCGTCCGTAATTGCCACTGCGCTGATTTTTTACATACCTAAAAAGTACAATTACACACTGCTCGCGGCCTCGTTCGCGATTTATCTTATATGCTGCGTTGACAGCAACTATTATTATCTCTTTCCTTCCGGAAGCTTTATAATACAGTTTGTTCGTTCCTTTAAGTTTATTGTAAACGACCCCAGGGTGAGCTTTCTTGTCGCCTTTATGTGGGTTTCGGTCGGGAAGCTTTTCGCAGAAAATAAAATATTCATAAGACCTGTTTTAAGATGGGGCGGCATGGCGGTTTCTGCAGTGCTGTTATGGGCAGAGCACGCGTTCGTAACCGTACACGGCATCTTTAGAGAACATGACTGCTATCTGTTCCTCGTGCCATTTTGTTTTTTCATTTTTTCGGAGTTAAAAGAGCTTTCATGGATAAATATAAAGTACACGGCGACTCTCAGAAAAATGAGCACCTTGATTTACTGCATACACCATTCGGCTGTACTCGGCTTCAGGGGTGTGTTCAGGCTTTTTCTGAATACCGAAAACCCGTATCTCGTATTTACATGCGCGCTGTGCGCCACCCTTGCCGTCGGCTTCGCAATCCTGAAGCTCGAATCCCATCGCGGCCTCAGTTGGCTTAAGTATTCGCATTAAAATATTATTTCCGCCCCTGAAGCAGTGCTTTGGGGGCGGGGCTATTTCCCCGCTAAACCCACCCCCTTGCACTCCCCCGTCAAATATGCTATACTAACCTCACCCCCACTTTTTCGCAAATGCCATAATTTTCTCTCAAAACCTGTAGACTTTTTGTGTAAGATGTGGTATAATAACATTTTAAGAAAAAGCATGTCGCGTAAGCGGCGGAAAACGCGGCGCAGCGCGTTGGCAAGGTTTATTTCAGAAAAGAGGTGAGCGTCCATGTCAATGGGGCTGATAACCGTATTCCAGACTCTGGGTGCGCTTATTTCCTACCTGTTCGTAACGCTCGCCATACCCTGCTTTGTTTTCGGGAGAAAATTTACCCGCTACAGATACGCTAAGCGGGTAATGCTCTACTTTATAATCGGTAATTTCTATGCGGCGAACTATGTTTTCCTGCTGCAGCTTATACATATATCCAACTTCTTCACAATCTGGTTCGGGCTTTTGGCAATACCCCTCGTCACATGGGGGATTCTCTATAAATTCCCGCTGAAGGCCGCCGTCCTGAAAACAAAGGATTCAATCCGAAAGATTGCGGCGGGCTCTTTAGGCGTAAAACACGTTCTGGTTACGTTTTTCGAGAAGGTCCGCAGACGCTTTTCCAAGGGTGCGGAGAAGGCTTTCGACAACTACTGCCGCAACTGGCCCGACTGGCTGATGATTGCGATAGTCACGATGATGGTTCTTTGGGTATACGGCACCCGCGCGGTGAGATTCTTCGGTTACGCCGCGTCGGACATTCCGGTTCACCTCTATTGGGTAAACGGCCTCAGCGACAACGATATTTTCGTCGCGGGAATATATCCCTTTGGCATGCACGCGATTATATATCTTCTCGGAACGGCGTTCGGAATAGATTCTTATGTTCTGTTCAGGGTGTTTGCGGTCGTGCAGTGCCTTGCGATTCACATAATGCCTGTTCTGTTCCTGCGGCTATGCTGCAAGAGCAGGTTCGCGGCGTATCCCGGAATTTTTCTCTATACCCTCAGCAACTATATCGGCACAAACGACCTTTCAAGATATATGTCCACCCTGCCGCAGGAATACAGCATGATATACATTCTCCCGACGGCATACTTCGCGCTGAGCTTCTTTAAGCAGAAACGGCGGGAAAAGCTTGAAAACCTCAATTCCAAGGATTCTATGGTTTCCCTTGCCGGGCTGATAATGAGCTTCGCGCTGTCGTTTACGGGACACTTCTACGGCGCGATGATCGCCGGAATCTTCTGCGTCGGCATAGGCGCGGCGCATGTTTTCTGGCTGCTGCGGCCGACATATTTCAAGAGGATTGTCGCCGCGGGGATTCTCAGCATTTTGATAGCCGTTCTGCCGATGGTAATAGCGTATATCGGCGGAAAGCCCCTTCAGGGCTCGCTTTACTGGGGCTCGAATATCATCAAGGGAACAACCGAACAGTCAAGCAGCTCCGATTTGACGGATAATTCGGCCGACGGTACCGAAACGCCGCCCGGTGGGGACATGACCCTTGAAGAGGGCGGAATTTCCCCAGACGGAAACGGCGAATGGGGCTCTGGGGATTTCTTTGAAGCCGTTCCCGAACCCGAACCGCCGAAAATAAGCCTCAGTGAACGCCTTAAAAACCTCGGGCAAACCGCGTGGAGCACTATCCGCTACAGAATCAACCACTACGTTCTGTCTACTTCGGAGGATTGGTACGTTTCGCTGATTCTCGGCCTGATAGGATTTCTGATTGCCGCGGGGGCGTTTCTGATGCTCTTTAAAAAGCAGCGCAGCTACGGCGTAATGGTTGAATCGGTCGGGCTCTTCATGGTGTTCATGTCTGTGCTCTTTATCGCGAACGCAATCGGCCTGCCGCCGCTTATGGGTGCGGACAGAGTATGTATTTTCTACGCATATTCGATTGTCATCGTCATCGGCGTGGCCGTCGATGTTGTGTGCTATACTGCCGCTCTTATTTTAAGGCATAAAACTCCCATGCAGCTGCTTTCGTTTGCGGCGGCCGGATATGTTCTTTTCAGCATATTCGACACCGGAAGAGTCCGGAAGCCGTTTTCGAGTGAGGGCCTTGAGATGAACGAGGCGGTTATGTGCCTTACCGACATAATTTCCTCCGAAAAGGACTATCAGTGGACGATTTTCTCGGCCAACGACGAAACGAACATGGTTTACGGCCACGGTTACCACTACGAGCTCAGCACGTTTTTGCATGAGATTCAAAAACTCCGCGACACTCCTATAACCGTGCCGACCGAGAGCGTATACTTCTTTATTGAAAAAATTCCGCTTAACTATACGGTCGTCTACGAGGGAAGCGGACAGATGATTTCAAGAACGGGTGCCGATAACCCCGTGCCAAACGAAGAGGGCCTCGGCAACTATCAGGGCAGAAACAGATGGATAACGATGTCGAGAATGTACTACTGGGCGCAGGAGTTCCGAAGACTCTATCCCAACGAGATGACGGTGTTCTTTGAGGACGACAAATTCGTCTGCTATAAACTCGAGCAGAACACATACAGACTGTTCGACCTCGCAATCGACTACGGCTACAACGCTTAACGGCAGGGGGTGCCCGAAATGATGGTATCGAAGCGCAATTTTGTCAGCATATGCATAATGATGGGTGTCATTCTCCTGATGTTCCAGTTTCTTCTCGTTGTAAGAGATGTGGGAAACGACCCCGAGGTCAACCCGTATCTTGAGGAGGACGTTAAAAAGACAAAGGAGGACGCATGGTCGCAGGAGGCTTTGTCGGAAAGCGGCGGCATCGCGAATAACGGCTGCGTCGTCTACGTCGGAAGCCCGGACAGCCCGATTGCAAAAACCGTGAAGCAGTGGGCCGAATACACAAAGCTAAGCTATTTTGAATGCGGCTCTTTAGAAGAATACGGCAGGGGCGACGGCAAAAAGCCGGTGCTTCTCTGCGTAGCGGGCTCCGAAATCAGCACGACGGACGACGTCGAAATTCTCAGCGGGCTTATGTACGACGCTCAGCCGATACTCTTTGCGGACCTTCCGCCCGTGGAAACGGTGGAGAAATTCCCCGGGCTGATGAAAATTCTCGGCATAAGAAAAGTTATGGCAAGGGAGCAGCAGCTCACGGGCGTAAAGCTCTTTGAAGGCTTTCTTCTCGGCGGGGAGGTAATCTATGTCCCCAAAAACGACAGGGAACAGCAGATGCAGGACCTCGACCTCGACATTCCGTGGTATCTTACGATACGCGGCACCAAGAGCTATATGGTCGGAATGCTCGACGACCCGTCGGTTACAAACGAATCGCTTCCCCCGATAATCTGGCGAAGCAGTTACGCGAATTCACAGGCGTTCGCCGTGAACGGCGACTATATGTACGACCAGACCGGAATAGGAATCCTCGACGCGATGGTATATGAGCTCAGCGACTACGAGGTTCACCCCGTCGTGAACGCGCAGAACCTTTCGATCGTCAACTACCCGTCTTTGGCGGTGGAAAACACCGACCTGCTGATGGGAATTTACGCGAGAACCTTAAGCCGCCTCCAGATGGATCTGATGTGGCCGAGCCTTATCGCCTGCGCAAACAAGAGCGACTATAAAATGACCTGCTTTATGACGCCGCAGCTTGACTACAGCTATACCGACGACGAAATGTCGGAGGATCTGCCGTTTTATCTCAAACAGTTCAACGAGCAGGAGGCCGAAGCCGGGCTTTCGCTCGACAGCCTCCCCGGCGCGACGCTTGCCGAAAAGGCGGACGTAGACGACGGGTATTTCCGGAATTCCGGCAGCGCGCATAAATACGGCTCGGTATATATCGGCGAAAACTCCCCGGAGGAGTTTATCGGCGTTTCCTCAAAGGGCGTTTACAGCGACGTCCGGACCGTCACGGGGATTTGCAGGGAAAACGACAGGGTTCTTTCCTACTGCTCCGACGGCATAACCGAGCAGTGCATAACCGCCGACGGCTTTACGCACACATTCTCGCAGGATTTGAAAATCCGCTCGCTTGAAACCGCACTCGGCTACAGCAATATCCTGCTCGACATGTCTAAAATAACCGCCCCCAAAGAGGGCTCGCAGTACTGGGAAGTGCTCTTTGAAGTTTTCTCAAGTAACATAAACACCTACTGGAACCCGTTTTTACAGTTTGAGAAAACCACCCTTGCCGAAAGCGACGAAAGGGTAAGGGAGTTTCTTTCGCTTGACTACGGCGTATCGCGCTCGGGCGACAGAATAAGGATAGACGTTTCGGGAAACGAGTCGAACGCATGGTTCGTCCTAAGAACGCGCTCCGAAACGGTCAGGAGCATTTCCGGCGGGGAATATCAGAAAATTGAGGACGGCGCGTATCTTATCTGCGCCGAGGAAAACACCGTAGAAGTCGAACTCAGGCCGAGCGGCACGCCGGGAATCAAGCTTCCGTAAAACAAAACCCTCGCGCCTAAAACCGGTGCGAGGGAATTTTTTATAAATTTATTTCATCAGCTTTGAAGAGGTGAACTCGCCGACGAAATAGCCCTTCTCGGTCAGCTCAAGGTCGGTCGCGAGCTTTATTATTTCGCCGGTGGCGGGGTCGGAAATCCTGAAATATACGTTATAGTCCCCGCCGTCGTATTCCCTGACCGGAACCGAGGAGGTCAGCCGTATCTGGCCGTCGGTTTTAAGCGTTCTGAGGTCGTATTCGAGCTTGTTTTCCTCGCTGAAATCCGAATCCTTCGATTCAACGACGACCGAAATATCAAACTTTTTCATGCAGGACGAGAACCCGACGTTTTCCAAAACGCAGGAGAATAGCGCGTTGTCGTCGAACCATGTGTTGAATTCGATGCGTGTCGAGCGAAGCGCGTAACGGTAGCCGAGGTGCTCTTTTATATATGTATATCCGTCCACTCCGCTGAAACAGCCGGTGCCCTTGTATTCCGAATTGCGCCACTTTTCGAGGACCTCGCCGTCGTAGGCGGAGTTCAGGTAGGATATCCGCATTGCAGCAAGGTCCGCGACGGCGTTTTCAAAGTCGTTCAGCGGGTTGTCGATAACCGCCTCGCCGCCGTTCGGGACGTAGGCGCAGAGCTCGTTCTGGAATGCGAGGGCCTTTTCGCGGGTGTTAAGCTGTTTGTCGTCCGAGGGATATGTACCGAGGTCGGTTTCGGAGCCGAACATTCCGTCGTTATAGAGGCTAAGGCGCGAAATCAGCGAGCCGTTGTCCTGCGGAAAATTGACGGGAACGCTGTTGTTTCTTGTCACGAGCTTCCACTGCGAGGGAGTGCGCACGGCGAGAAAAATCGACTCGTCGAGGGCCTCATGAATGGTGGAGCAGAGCTTTCTCACATCGGAATCGCTCATGTACTGCGAGCCGTGCATTTCGCCGTAGTCGCCGACATATATTCCCTGAACGATATAGACGCTGTCCTTGAAATCGTTTACGACGCGGCATGTCTGGCTGATATGGGCAAGTATTACGCTTATATTCGTCGGCTCGGTTTCGGCGCACTTGCCGTCCCAGTCGTATAAAAACCGCAGGATAATCTGTTTTTTAGCCTGCGTCCACTTTTCAAGAACGGTTTCAAGTTGGTTGAGTGCCTCGGTGCTCAGGCCGGAGGCAGCGTAGCGGCTGAGATTTATCTCAAGCAAAACGAGCCGGCCGCCGTCCTTTGAAATTTCGGAATCAAGGTTTTTCAAGGGGTCGCCGTCGTCCGAGAGCATGTAGCCGTAGAGGCCGTAAAAGCCCTGATAAGGGTTGTCGAGCTCGTCAGCGGTTTCCGAAGAGGCGAACGGGCGGTATTCAAAGCCCACATAACGCCGCGCAACCACAGCGATGACGCCGAGGATAAACAGAGCGACAAAAACAATCAGAAAAAATACGGCGAAAAATCTGTTAATCTTAGAAGGTTTCATTGGTTTCACCCCGAAATCATTATATCATCAGCGGGAAGAAAAGTCAATAATCGGTGAAATTAACATCAAATCCGAAATTTTAATTTAATCGTACCCACATTCCGTCTTGCATTCTCCCCAAACTTGTGCTATAATACTTTTAACACTGCATTGCTCAAAAGGCATAAACGAGGGCGGGACATGGATAAGCGCAAGGTGATTTACTACAGCGACGAGCTGAACGACGAGTTTTCGGTCGCCGAAATTACGCCTAAAAAGATTGACGGCAGCTACGTATACGTCTATAATACGCCGTTTAAACGCTTTACGCGCGTTTTTTGGTACGACGTCGTGGCGAAGCCGCTGGCTCTTTTGTATACAAAGCTCGTGTTCCACCATAAAATCGTCGGGAAGCAGGTTCTCCGCGAATACCGCCGCCGGGCGTATTTCATCTACGGGAACCACACCCAGGACATCTGCGACGCGCTCATTCCGAGTATGCTCATGCTCACAAAGAGCGTCTATGTAATCGTTCACCCGAATAACGTTTCGATGCCGGTTTTGGGGAAGATAACCCCGTCGCTCGGTGCTCTGCCCCTCCCCGACGGCAGGGAAGCCTATAAAAATTTTATCAGGGCCATTGAAACGCGGGTGGCGGAAAACTGCGCGATTACGGTATATCCCGAGGCGCACATATGGCCCTATTACACCAAAATCCGGCCGTTTAAGGACGTTTCGTTCGCATATCCCGTAAAGCTCGGCACGCCGGTTTTCTGCTTCACGAACACATACCGGCGCAGACGCTTCGGCAAAAGGCCGAGAATCGTCACATACGTCGACGGGCCGTTTTTTGCGGACGAAAGCCTTCCTGCACATGAGAGAAAGACGGATTTAAGAAACCGCGTCTATGAACGCATGTGCGAGCGGGCGAAAAACTCCGACGTCGAGATGATTAAGTATATAAAGGCTGAGGAAAAAGATGGTTAATATTTTGTTCTGCGGCAACTGCGGGGTTTTCGACGGAATCCTTACCTGCGCGCTTTCAATTTTAAAGAGAACCGAATCCCGCGAGCCGTTTGCGTTTTATATCTTTACGATGGACGTTTCGCACCTTAAAAGCAGCTACGTCCCGGTGAGCGAGCGTCAGGCCGAATTCTTTGAGCGTGTCGTAAAGGAATACAACCCCGAAAACACCGTCAGAAGAATCGACGTGACCGGGTTTTATATGAACGAGTTCTCGGGGTGTCCGAACGAGGGCGCGTACTGCTCGCCGTATACGCTTATACGGCTCTTCGCCGACGAGGTTGAGGGAATCCCGGACAGGCTTTTGTACCTCGATGCGGATATACTCTTTAACCGGGATATTCACCTTCTCTACGATATTGACCTTGAGGGCTGCGAATATGCCGCGGCGAACGACCACTACGGGAAATATCTAATTAACCCGCGATACATAAACGCCGGGGTGCTGCTTTTTGACATGGCGCGGGCGCGAAAAACCGGGCTTCTGACGAAGGCAAGAGAGCTTATCAAGACGAAAAAGCTCGTTTTTGCCGACCAGAGCGCGATAATACGCTCGACCGAAAGAAAAAAGCTGCTCCCGCAGAGGTTCAACGACCAGAAGTTTTTGCATAAGCATACTGTTGTGAGGCATTTTTCAAAGAGGCTCTTCTGGCTTCCCTATCCTCACACCGACAACATAAAGCAGTGGCAGGTCAGCCGGGTACATAAGGTATTCGGATACTATCAGTTCGACGATATTCTTTATGAATATATCTATTTAATTGAAAAATTCAAGAGAGGAACAGACAAAGATGAATAATCAGCCAATCCAGATTTTTTACGCGTGCGACGACAACTTTGTGAAATACACGATTGTGTCGCTGCATTCAATGCAAAAAAACGCCTCGAAGGACTATAAGTACCATGTACATATACTCCACACCGACATCTCGGAGGAGATGAAAAAAATCGTCCTCGGAATGCAGGACAAAAATTTTGAGATTTCGTTCGACGACGTTACCGAATATCTGACGTCGATTTCAGACAAGCTTCCGCTGAGGGACTACTACTCGAAAACGACCTACTACAGGCTCTTTATCGCGGAGATGTTCCCCGAATACGACAAGGCGATTTATGTCGACAGCGACACCGTCGTCCAGGGGGATATAAGCGAGCTATACAGGATAAATATCGACGACGCATATGTCGGCGCGTGCCACGAGCAGGCGATGCTTCAGGAGGACGTCTACGGGACATACGTCGAAAAGGTCGTCGGCGTGCCGAGATATAACTTTTTCAACGCGGGAATGCTCGTAATAAACTGCGACAGGTTCAGAATCCGCTTTGTGCTCGATAAATTCATCGAATATCTGCATATGTATAACTTCGTCGTCACTCAGGACGAGGACTATCTCAATCTTATCTGCAAGGACCATGTTTACTGGCTCGACCAGAGGTGGAACACCGAGATTTTCGGCGAGCTGCAGTTCCCCATCGAACAGGCGAATATCATTCACTACATAATGACGAACAAGCCGTGGCACTACGAGGACTGCCCATACGGAGATATTTTCTGGAGATACGCCAAGGAAACCGCGGTATACGAAAAAATCCTCGACGAGCTCAAGGCGTATACCGACGCGGAGAGGGAGCGCGACCGAAAGTCCTGCGAGAGGCTTTTGCAGACGGCGATTGACGAAACGAACCGCGAGGACAACTTCTTAAACCAGATGAATAAATCCCGCCGCGCTAAGGACAGGGTCGAGGTCTTAAAGAAAATCGAGGAGCTGGAGCGCGAGGGGAAATTCGACGTCGACGCGGAGCAGGACCCTCCCGGAAGAACGCTCATGCCCGACGAAATCGACTATATCCACAAGAGCATCCGCGACAGACTTAAAACGCGGTTCGCGTTTATGATTGCCCGCCGCTTCGTCAATAATCTGATTGAAGAAAAACAGCTTATTATAAAGGAAATGCGGGGAATCGAGAACTTCAGGAACTTAAACAGCGGAGCGATAATCACCTGCAACCACTTCAACCCCTACGACAGCTTCGCAATCCAGCTCGCCTACGAGGCGGCGGAACAGCCCGACAGGACTTTTTACCGCGTAATCCGCGAGGGCAACTATACCGCTTTCCCGGGCTTCTACGGATTCCTGATGAGGCACTGCAACACTCTGCCGCTTTCCTCGAACCTCAGAACCATGAAAAAATTCATGGACGCGACCGACAAGCTCTTGCAGGACGGAAACTTCGTGCTCGTCTACCCCGAGCAGAGCATGTGGTGGAACTACCGCAAGCCGAAGCCCCTGAAAACCGGCGCGTACATGTTCGCCGCGAAGAACAACGTCCCTGTGCTGCCCTGCTTCATCACGATGAAGGACTCCCACATAATGGGCGAGGACGGCTTCTTCGTGCAGGAGTATACGATTCACATCTCCGAGCCGATTTACCCCGACAACACCCTCGGCAAGAACGAGAAGATTAAAAAGATGATGGACGAAAACTCCCGGGTGTGGAAAGAGATTTACGAAAGCGAGTATCATATTCCGCTGACTTACAGTACGGAGAAGGTATAAGGAACGGGGAAATAGGAAAGATTACCGCCGCGCGGAGGTGCGGCGGTTTTTCTGTTTTATGCTCCCATTGATTTCCCCCAAAATCTGTGCTATACTATCCTAAACACTAAAAATTCGGGAGGTAAAGCGATGGCGCGGTTTGATGATGTTTATTGCGGGCTGTTGGGGGAGATTCTTGAGAGGGGGCGGGAGGTGGAGAATCGCACGGGGGTCAATACCGTGAAGATTCCGGCGGCGCATTTTCAGCTTGACGTTTCGGAGGAGTTTCCGATTCTTACGACAAAGCAGGTGTTTATCCGGCAGGCGGTGCTTGAGATGCTCTGGTTTTATCAGGCGCAGTCGAACGACGTGAGATGGCTCAGGGAGCGGAACGTTCATATCTGGAACGAGTGGGAAATCGACGAAAACGGCTATTGGAACGCCGTTCAGATGGTTCCGGACAGCTCCGGGAAGCTCGTTAAAACCGAAGTCCACCGTTTCTTCGGGAAGGAGTGGGCGCACACTATCGGCACGGCCTACGGGTGGATTGTGAAAAAATTCGGGCTGACGCAGTCGCTCATCGACAAGCTCAAAAACGCCCGTTCCGACCGCAGAATGGTGATGTCGCTCTGGCAGAACGACTATCTCGAAACAGCGGTGCTCCCCTCCTGCGTATGGTCGAGCGAGTGGGACGTTACGGACGGAAAACTCAACGCGTGGGTTCATCAGCGGTCATGCGACGTGCCTTTGGGGCTTCCGTTCAACGTCACGCAGTACGCCGTTTTAATGAGAATGCTGGCGCAGGTGACGGGGCTCGAGCCCGGCACGATGGACTGGTCAATCAAGGACGCGCACATCTATGTGAACCAGCTCGACGGCATTCGCGAGCAGCTTCGCAGATATTCCGAAAAGGGCGGCTATCCCGCGCCGACCCTCTGGCTGAATCCGGAAATCGACGATTTCTTTAAATTCGACAACTCGGCCGAGTGCCGTGACGTTAAGCTTATAAATTATCAACATATGGGAAAAATAAGCTTTCCCATAGCTCAGTGAGGTGTGGACATGTCGGTAAAAATTATCGCCGCAATCGGCAAAAATCGCGAATTGGGCGCAAACAACGCGCTTTTATGGCACATTCCCGATGACATGAAATTCTTCAGGGAGGTGACGCGCGGCGCGTGCGTGGTGATGGGGCGGCTGACCTATGAATCCATTGGCAGGCCGCTTCCCGGGCGCAGAAATATTATCATATCGCATAATCCCGGCTTTTGCCCCGAGGGGACGGAGGTTTTCGCCTCTCTTGAGGAGGCCCTCGGCGCGGCGGCGTCGGGTGAGCGTGAGGTTTTCATAATCGGCGGCGCGAGCGTCTACCGTCAGGCTCTTGAAAAGGGGCTTGCGGACGAGATGCTTCTCACCGAAATCGACGGAGAGTTCCCGTCGGCGGACGCATATTTTCCAGAATTTGACAGGGAAAAGTGGCGCGCGGAGCTCCTCGACGAGGCCGACGACGGGGGGTATCTTTGCCGGTGGGTGAGGTATTTGAGGAGGTAGAAGGGGCGGGGAGGAGCGGCGGAGAAAGCGGGGAAATTTGTGCGAAATGGCGGGGGCGGGCGGGTGGGGCCGACGCAGGAGCTTTCTCCGCCGCTCCGGGGGTGTTGCAGAAAACAGGGGGGCCAGACGGACAGAGGCGGATTTGGGTTGAACGCATGAAGCTGCGGCTCTTTCCTTCTGAGTTCGGACTTCCGATTTCTGCGGCTCTTACCGAATTCGTTCCTCACCCATCCCCGCTCAGCCCCGCAAGGGGGCTTCGGGGGACGGGTTCGTCGCGAATAGGGGCGCGGGGACTACGCTGGCTGGGCTTGCCCCACCCACCCGCCCACCCGCCTCTCTGCGCTATCCCCCGCTCCGTCCCCGCGCCCCTCTCTATCCCCACCCTCCACTCCCTACCCGCAGTCGCGGCGGAGAAAGCGGTAAAATACCGCGAAACTTCAGGGGCGGGCGGGTGGGACCAACGCACCAGCTTTCTCCGCCGCGACGAGCTCCGCGGAAACCAACACCCGAAAACGAAAGGACAGTTTATACAATGAAAAAATTCACGACCCTAATAATCACCCTCGCCCTGCTTCTTGCGATGTCGGCGTGCTCCCAAAAGCCGGAGCCGCAGCCGGGGACGGGCTTGCCCTCGGACGAAACGGCGGCAACGACCGCGCCGGAAGCTTCCGAAAACGAAAACGGAGCCGAAACGGCCTCCCCCGAAAGCGCGGAAACTTCCGCTCCCGATGAGGAAACGGCCGCGCCTAACTCCGGTGAAATCGCCGCGCCGCAGGGCTCCCAAAGCGCGGAGAAATTCAGTCTTTTTAACTATGTAATGCCGCAAAACAAGCTTCTTTGCGCCATTTACGGCGGCGAAACATACTACGAATACTCCGCGATTATCTCCAAAGACAGCGGTGAAATCGACGCGTATCTAAAAGAAGCGACGCCTGTCGGAAACTCGGTCAAGGCCGAATTCACCCCTGTTCCGGACGAAAACGGCGGGTTTGCGGCGGGCGAATGGTTCCCCGAAAACGAACTTGAATGCAACGCCGTACCCGCGGGAACGCCGCTTTACAGCCTTGGCGACGCGATTATAGCCGTTTTCCCGGAACCGCTTTATTATAGCGAAACGCTCTCCCCGGAGGATGCCGTTCCGGCGTACAACTACGGCGTCGTTTTCAAAAAATGCACCGGAATCCATCTTCACAACGGCGAGCGTGTAGAGCGTTCCGACGGAAAGACAGCGATTTTGCTGAGTGCCGAGGCATGCGCCGACTGGATTCGCGGGCTCGGGCTTATGCCATCCACCGAAGCCGAATTTAACGGAGCAAGCGCGGGCGCGGTTCTTTACACATTCACCTGCCCCGAAAGCGGCGCGCAGTTCACCTACTCAAACGGCGCGGTGAGCAGCGGCGAGGGCTTTTTCATGGCGGAAAACCCGTCCGAGCCGCCGATTCGATTCCCGATTGATTCCGACGTTCTGGGAATGTGCTCCGTTACCGAGCCGCATATTCACCCCGCCGAGCGGATTGTGATTGAGCGTTGGGATTCGCCGCGCGACGGCGACATCTTCTCGGAACCCGATTTTTCGCAGATACTCGGCGCGGATAAGCTCCCCGCCCTCAACGCGTGGCTTTCCGGCCTCGGCCTTTCCCCGGCGATGGAGCCTCCCGCAGAGCGCAGCTGGCCGATGTACAGGATTTACTACCCCAACTCCGTCCACCCGTCGATTCTCTATTGGTCGAACGGCGTGGTAGAGCTCGCCGTCGCGAACCCGACGGCGGTTCTTGACGGGGCATATCTCGCGGCGAACGCAAAGGCCCCGGAGGGATTTTGACTGAAAAAAGCGGGACAAAGCGGGAAACCGGGTTTCGGATTAGAGGAGAGAAATGAAAATTCGTATTATCGGAGCAAGTGGGTTCGGCAAAACATACTTGGCAAAAAAGCTTGCAAATAAGTACGGAATATCAATCCATTCACTTGACGACTTATTCTGGGAAAATTCTCATGCCTCATATAATGTTAAGCGAAATCCGGTTTATAAAAAGGAAACTCAGCAGAAGCAGTCGGAATAATGAAACATTGAAATCTCTTATCCGTCTTTTGAAATGGACAGAAAAGTTCTACAGTGTGAATTTGATTGAAATTCAGGAAAAACTCAGTCATTATCAGGGCAAGGTTGCGGTTTTATGCCGCAGGAATGACATAAACGCCGTGCTTGACTGACAAATCCCGATTGAGCCGTAAGATGTATTTTATTCTATACGTTTTAAGCAGTTACGCATAAAACAGCAAAAGCAGGCAAAGAACCGCCTGCTTTTTGTGTATAGAAGTGCGCGTTTTTTCGGCAGATAAACGGGGATTTGCAGTATCACAAACGACAAAGCATAATGTATTCTTCATCGTTTTCATCTACAATTTCAAATCCCGTTTTTTGATACATTCTTACAGCATAGTTTGCTTTTTGTACAGCAAGCGACGCTTGTTTATATCCTCTATCTTTGAGAATACGGAGCATTTCTTTCATCAATGCAGTACCTATTCCCAATCCTCGAAACTCTTTGTACAAAGATATTGCAAAAGAAGGTGTGTCATTGTCTATGTGTCCGTAATCATTCATAATTCGTACCCAAACAGCACCGACAGGCTTATTGTTAATTTCCGCAACCAAACCAATATCGTCCTTTTTCATTCCAAAATCAGTTACATACACTTGCAGCTCAGGCTGATGGATAATTGATTTGGGCGGCGCAGGAATCCCCTGTGGTACAAAAATAGCTTCGTATAAAAAATCTTCAAGTATGCTATATTCTTCCTTCAATATGGGCCTGATTTTGTACTCCATAGTGTTCTCTCCGCCAAATTTCGATTTATCGCATATGCTGTCATATCGGCAAACCCATTTTTCCGTCTGCTTTTTGCCGTTATAAGCGAAACTGCCTAATGGGTAGTCCAAACACAACCCTACCCCAAAATCCTCCAGCTGATTCCGTAAGGCACGCCCGCCGTACCGTCGGCAATCGCCGCGGTCGATACCGATGCGGTATAGGTCCCCGCCACGGGAGCGGTGTATTCGATAATTTCAACGCAGTTTCGCGCCGAATCCGAGGAGGCGGCCTTTTTGCCGTCCGCGCCGGTAAGGGTGAGGTCGAGGTTGTCCGCCCGGGACGCCTTAGTCAGCGTGCGGCTGTTCGACTTGAGCTGCGCGAGCACAATCCTTACGGTCTGGCCGGCCTTGAGCTCGATTCTGAAGTCGTCCTGCTCGCCCTTTTTGCTCATTCGCCCGCTCACATGCGTAAAGCCGTAAACCATCTGCAGGGCGTCGATAAGCCCCGCGCCGGTTTTTTCGCGGAGGAAGCTCCCGTTGAGCGGGTTTCCCTCCTCCGAAACGGCGGAGCCGTCGCAGAACGAAACCGCGAGCGACTTGACCCTGCACGGATCGCCGACAATCGCGGGCGCGCGCTCCATCATCTGCGCGACTACCCCCGTCACAACGGGCGCGGCATAGCTCGTTCCTGTGCCGTAGGAGATTCGCTTTTCGTCATAAACCGTCACGACGTTCGTCCCCGGAGCGCATACCTCCGGCTTTTCTGAAAGATAGTCCGGCTCCTCATAGGCCGAGGTTTTATGCGCTGAAAACGGCCCCGAAATGGCCTTTCGCTCCTCGTCCTTCGTCGCAAGGTTTCCGACCGTGATTACGTTTGCGGCCTTGCCCGGGCTTGTCACGTCGCCGCCGGTGTTTCCCGCCGACTTAATAAACGTAATGCCGGTGCTGTTCACAAGCCTGTCGATTTCCCTGTCGTATTCGCTGTAGCCCGGCGAAACGACCCCCGCGCTGTAGTTGATTACATTAACGCCCATGTCCGCGAGCATCGAAAACGCGTAGTAAACGTCCTGTGTGCTCTGCACGGCGGTCTGGTAAACCGTCGCGTCGGGCGCGATTCCGGCCCTGCGAGAGTAACCGGCTGCCCCGCGATGATTGAAACGACCTTCGTCGCGTGGTCCGAGATTACGGATTCAACCTCCGAGCCGTCCTTTCTGACGGTCGGAACGAATTTGAGCCGGCTTTCCGGCATTTTGCTGAGATGCGGGGCGTCGGGATCGAATCTTCCGCCCTCGGCCTCGATTACGCCGACAATAACGCCCTTTCCGGTATAGCCCGCGCCGTCGTTGTATTTTTCGGAAGACGGGCCGTCCGCGCCGTCGTTAATCTGCTCCGGAATCATGTCAAGCTCGGAAACCTGAACTGCGTCGTCGAAAATTCCGACACACTCTACGTCGTCCGACGAGGCGTAGCGCAAAATCTGCGCCGGAGTGGCGTTCACGATTACGGTAGAGGTGTAGCGCGAGCTGTAGAGCACGTTTTTCTCGGAAATCCGCTGCGTTTTGAGGAATTCCTCGTTCGCCTCGGTATATTTTTTGCTGACCAACTCCCGACGAAGCCTGAGATACTTCCCCGAATCGTCGTCCATTTCCCGAAGAACCTCCTCGGTTTTCAGGGAGAGATTGATTTTTCCGGAGCCGCCGGTCGATGTTTCCGAAGCGATAAGCCCCGCGACCTCCTCGTCGGAGAGCATATCGCGAAAGATGTAGACGGGAATGCGCACGCTCGGCTCGGAGGAAGCAATCAGGCCGATGAGGTCCTCGGAAATCCTGCTTTTCGCCGCGCTTACGTCGACGAGCTGAAGATGCAGCCCCGCCGCCTCCGCCGTCGGCGTCCCGACCATCACCGCGGCGCACACCGCCGCCGCCAGCCTTCTCAAAATCCGCATAGCGCGCCCCTCTTTCCAAGCGATATATATGTGAATTTTAGCATATTTATGGGGAAATGTCAAGGAAAATGGGGGGTGGGGGTGTGGACGATTGAGCGTATTTAAGCAAAATGCGTGAGGCGGAAAGCGGTTTAGTAACGTCGAACGGTCAGGCAAAGAATTTTTATGGTGTGGGCGGAATGGGCACTCCATTATGAAGCCGCTTTTTTCCCAAGCGCTACCTCTATTTTCTAACTTTCTAACGCTCTATCTTCTATACTTGACACCACCCACCCCCTCTGCTATAATAAAACAAAAACCACGGAGCGTAATCGAAATCATGAAAAAATTCCTGTCCCTGATACTCGCACTTTCCCTGACAATCGCCCTCTGCACGGCGGCGCGCGCGGAGAACCCCATCGTCCAAACGGCGTTCACACCCGACCCCGCGCCGATGGTTTACGACGGCAGGCTTTACCTCTACACCGGCGAGGATTCCGAGGAGGACAACGGCTTCTACAACATGACCTCATGGCGGTGCTATTCGACTGTCGACATGGTGAACTGGACCGACCACGGTGAAATAATGCGGCCGGAGGATTTTGAATGGGCCGACCCGGGAAGCGCGTGGGCGTGCCAGTGCATTGAGCGAAACGGGAAATTTTATTTATATGTTACGGTTACAAATTCGGGCGGAAGAAATATCGGCGTCGCCGTTTCGGACAGCCCTACCGGGCCTTTTAAAGACGCAATCGGCGGGCCTCTCTGCGGGCCGAACTGGCTCTATATCGACCCGACGGTGATGATTGACGACGACGGGCAGGCGTATCTTTATTTCGGAAACCCGAACGCATACTGCTGCAAGCTCAACGAGGACATGATTACAATAGACGGCGAAATTATTCAGCAGGAGATGACCACCGAAGCCTTCGGGCTGAGGCCGTTTCAGTCCGACGCGCCGTCCTCCTATACCGAAGGCCCGTGGATTTATAAGCGTAACGGCCTTTACTATCTTGTATACGCGTCAGGCGGCGTTCCCGAGGGGATTTCATATTCGACCGCAGAAAACCCGATGGGTCCATGGGACTTTCGCGGGGTAATAATGGAGCCGGGCGACTCGACGACCATTCACCCCGGAATAATCGACTACAAGGGACACAGCTATTTCTTCTACCACGGCGTTCTTCTTGAAAGAGGCGGCTGGAACAAGCGGTCGACCGCGATTATGGAGTTTAAATATAACGACGACGGCACTATCCCGCATATTATGCATACCGAAGCGGGAGTAAGTCAGCTTGAAAATTTAAATCCTTATGAATTGCAGCAAGCGTCGACCATGAGCTTTTCGGACGGAATGCGCTCCGTCACCGACGGGAACGTGTATATCACCTCCGCCGACGGCAGCGGATACATAAAAGTCAGCGGCGCGGACTTCTCCGGCGGCGCGAAGAGCTTTTCGGCGGACGTTTTCGCCGACAGCGGCAAAATGGAAATCCGCCTCGACAGCCCCGACGGCAAAAAACTCGGGAAAATCTCCCTCGGCGGCGAGGCGGCCGGCTGCAACCTGTCAACGGGCTCCGGCGTTCACGACCTGTACTTTGTTTTCAAAAACGCCGAAAGCCTCCGCTTCGAGAGCTGGCAGTTCGGCACAGATAAAAACCCCGCCTACGGCGGCTCTTCCGCCCTTCCCGCCGTCCTCGCAGCCGCGGGAGTATGCGCCCTCGCGGCAGCAGTCTGGTTTGTCGGCTTCGGCAGGAAAAAACGCGGCAAGTAAAGGAATTATGCCCGCGCCGTCGGCAAGGGGCGCAGCCATCGGAGCCTTAATCTTTGCCCGGCGCGGATTAAGAAAGCTGCTTCGCCGGTTCCCCCCACCCCCCCCCTTTCTTAATCCGCGCCTCCTTCCGCGGGACAAAATAAAAAACCATTTTTTTAAAACGCTCCCAGCTCCGATTTTCGGATTTTCCATCTCCTGTTTAATTGACAGGTGCGGCCATTATTATGCATTATTCATATTTATCCCCCAAAGCAACGCCCTGTAATTCCGGCTTCAGCCACCTGTTTTCTTCCCCCTCCCCTTGACATCTCCCCCAAAACGCTGTATACTATCCTATATCACTTCAATTCGCTGAAATCGCTGAAATTTTATTAAGGAGAATCCCGAAATGCCGACTGAAACAAGAGCTCCGTGGCTTAATAACTACGGCGACGTTCCGAAAACGCTGAATTACTATCAGGGGACCATGTGGGAGATGGTTGAGGACGCCGCCAACTCCAGACCCGACCACATCGCTTACGACTTCATGGGGAAATCCACGACCTACGCAAGGTTCAAGGCCGACGTTCACGCCTGCGCGAAGGCTCTCTGCGCCGCCGGGGTAAAGCCGGGCGACCGGGTAACGGTATGCATGCCCAACTGCCCGCAGGCGGTTGTTATGTTTTATGCAATCAACCTTATGGGCGGAATCTCAAATATGGTTCACCCGCTCTCGAGCGAAAATGAAATACAGTTTTATCTTAATGTGTCCAAGAGCGTCTGCGCGCTCACCCTTGACCAGTTCTATCCGAAATTCGAGGCGATCCGCAAAAACGTTCCGACCCTTAAAACGCTTGTCATCGCCGCCATCAAGGACGAGCTGAAGCCGCTTTTGAAGGTCGGATATTCCCTCACCGAGGGCAGAAAGCTGCCGAAGCTTCCGAAAAACGGCGAATATATCACATGGAAGGAATTTATCCGCCGCGGAAAGGGCTTTACCGGGCGGTATATATGCCACAAGAAGCGCGAGGAGGCGGCCGTTATTCTCTACAGCGGCGGCACCACCGGCACCACCAAGGGAATACTGCTCTCTAACCTCAACTTCAACGCCCTCTCGGCGCAGGTCATATCTGCGAACCCGATTTACAGCAAGGACGACAAAATCCTTGCGGTTATGCCGGTGTTCCACGGCTTCGGCCTCGGCGTTTCGATACATACGTTTCTTTCAAATGCCGGCAGATGCGTGCTCGTGCCGCGCTTTACGCCGAAAACCTACGCCCACGACATTCTGAAAAACCGCTGCAACTTTATCGCCGGCGTGCCGACGCTCTATGAGGCACTTTTGCGGCAGCCCGAGATGAAAAACGCCGACCTCAGCTGTCTAAAGGGCGTTTTCTCGGGGGGAGATACCCTTACCGCCGAGCTCAAAAAACGCTTTGACAAGTTCCTGCGCGACCACGGCGCGAACGTCGTCGTCCGCGAGGGCTACGGCACCACCGAGTGCGTAACCGCCTCCTGTTTAACGCCGCTTCATCTTTATAAGGAAGGCTCAATCGGCCAGCCCTTTGCGGATACGTTCTACAAAATCGTCGAGGTCGGAACGAATATCGAGGTTCCATACGGCGAGGAGGGCGAAATCTGTATCTCGGGGCCGACGGTTATGCTCGGATACCTCGACAACCCCGAGGAAACCGCCAATACCCTTCGGGTTCACGGCGACGGAAGGACATGGCTCCACACCGGCGACCTCGGAGTTATGGACGAGGACGGATTTATCTACTTCCGCCAGCGCATAAAGAGAATGATTATAACCTCGGGCTACAACGTCTACCCTTCGCAGCTTGAAAATGTTCTCGAGGGCTGCGAGGCGGTCCAGCTCGCCTGCGTAATCGGCGTTCCCGACCCCTATAAAATGCAGAAGATAAAGGCTTTCGTCGTACCGAAGGCGGGCTATGCCGCCGACGGCGAAACCCTCGAGCTTATAAAAGCATACTGCCGTAAAAATATCGCCCGCTACGCCATGCCCTACGAAATCGAGTTCCGCGAAAGCCTTCCCACCACCCTTGTCGGAAAGGTCGCATACCGCGTTTTGGAGGAAGAGGAGGCCGCGAAGCGCGGCGAAAAGGTCGAGGCGAAGGTGTAATAATGAAAACGCTTTTGCATATCTGCTGCGCGCCCTGCTCGATTACCTGTATAGATACCCTTCGCGGGGAGGGAATCGAGCCGGTCGGGCTCTGGTATAACCCGAATATCCACCCCGTGACCGAATACCGCTCCCGGCGGGACACGCTCATTCAGTACGCCAAAGACGTCGGACTTGAGCTTAACGTAATCGACAATTACGGGCTTCGGGAATTTATAAGGGCGGTTTACCCCGGGCTTGAAAGCCGCTGCGGGGTATGCTACGACATGCGCCTCAGAAAAGCGGCGGAATTTGCCCGCGACAACGGCTTCGAGAGCTTTTGCACGACGCTTTTTGTCAGCCCCTACCAGAATCATGAGCTCCTGCGGGAAACCGGCGAAAAAATTGCCGCGGAATACGGCGTAAAGCTTTTATACCGCGATTTCAGACCGCGTTTTCGCGAGGGACAGCAGCGCGCGCGGGAGCTCGGGCTTTACATGCAGAAATACTGCGGCTGCGTTTTCTCGGAGGAGGAAAGATATATAAGAAAAAAGCGGGGATAATCCCCGCTTGATTCATAAAATATGACGGCAGGTGAAATTATGCCCTCGGATAAATTTGAGGTTCTTAAACAATATTTCGGCCACGACGGCTTCCGCGAAGGACAGGAGGCCGCCGTGGACGCTCTTATTTCGGGGCATGACGCTGTCTGCATCATGTCCACGGGCGCGGGGAAGTCGATTTGCTATCAGGTTCCCGCGATGGTTCTTGACGGCACCGCAGTCGTTATTTCGCCGCTCATTTCCCTTATGAAGGACCAGGTCAGCGCGCTGATTAAGTCCGGGATAAACGCGGCGTTTTTAAACTCCTCGCTGTCATACGACGAATATACCCGAACGCTCCGGGAGCTTTCCTCGGGGCAGATAAAGATACTTTACATCGCCCCGGAACGCCTTGAGGCGGCGGATTTTCGGGAGGTTATCCGAAAGCTCAGGGTTTCGCTCGTAGCTGTCGACGAGGCGCACTGCGTTTCGCAGTGGGGACAGGATTTTCGCCCGAGCTATCTTAAAATCGCGTCGTTTATCGCCTCTTTGGAGAGCCGGCCGCCGGTCGGGGCGTTTACCGCGACGGCGACCAAGGGCGTTCGGGAGGACATTGTGAACTATCTCGAGCTCAGGCGGCCCGAGATGATTATAACCGGCTTCGACAGGCCGAATCTTTGGTTTTCGGTGATGGCTCCCGCGTCGAAGCCTCAGACGCTTTTGGCCCTTTTGCGGGAACGCCCCGAACAGTCGGGAATCGTATATTGCTCAACAAGAAAAGCCGTCGACGAAATCTGCTCGCTTTTGCAATCGGAGGGCTTTTCAGCGACAAAGTACCATGCCGGCCTCGGCGACGAGGAGCGAAAGCGGAATCAGGAGGATTTTGTCTATGAACGCTCGCTTATAATCGTCGCGACAAACGCCTTCGGAATGGGAATCGACAAGTCGAACGTTCGGTTCGTTATCCACTACAACATGCCCAAAAACCTCGAAAACTACTATCAGGAAGCGGGCCGCGCGGGGCGGGACGGACTGCCGTCCGACTGTATACTTCTCTACTCGGCCCAGGACGTAAGAACCGCGCAGTATCTTATAAACAACGGCGAGCCGAACCCCGAGCTGAGCCCCGAACAGCTTGCGGAGCTCAGGCTTCTGGACGAGAAGCGGCTAAGGCAGATGACCTTTTACTGCCGCACGAGCGGCTGCCTGCGGGCGCATATACTGAGATACTTCGGTGAAAACCCGCCGGAAAGCTGCGGCCATTGCTCTAACTGCCGCTCGGAATACGAGGAGCGGGATATAACCGTTGACGCGCAGAAAATTCTTTCATGCATCATAAGAACAAACCAACGCTACGGCGAAAAGGTAATCTGCGCGGTTTTAAGGGGCGCGGACACCGGGAAAATCCGCTCCGCGGGCCTCAACCGGCTTTCGACCTTCGGGATAATGCGGGGCTGGACGGACGAAAAAATCAGGGAAATCATCAACTATCTTGAACTTAACGGCTATGTTCTCCGCGAGGGGCTCGAATATCCGATTTTAAAGCTGACAAAAAAATGCCTCCCGGTGCTTAGGGGCAATGAGCGGCTCTCGATGCGCGTTTTAAAGAAGCGTCCCGCCGAAGCGCGCGCGTCTTCGGCGTTTTCGGGCGCGGGGGACGCGGAAATAAACCCCGAGCTCCTTCGCGAGCTTAAAGCACTGCGCTCGGAAAAGGCCGCCGAGGAACATGTTCCCGCGTATATAATTTTTGCGGACGCGTCGCTTGCGGATATGTGCGCAAAGCTCCCGACTACCCCGCAGGCGTTTCTGAACGTCGCGGGAGTGGGCGCAAGAAAGCTTGAAAGATACGGCGAAGAGTTTATTGAGATAATTAAAAAATACGCCTCCGAAGAGGCACCGCGAATATCGGTTCCGGAGCGTGCGCCGATTCCCAAAAGCAGGCAGAAGCGGCCGGAATTTTCCCTCGGCGAGGAGGAGCTTTCGCGGTTCAGGTTTTCCGACAAGCCGATAACCGCCTCTGAAATCGCAAAGCGGCTCAACGGGCTTTCGGCGGACGAAGGCGCGAAAAAGCTGACGATAAAGGCGATTCTGTATTTTTTGAAGCAGGAAAACATCATGCAGCCGATGGAAAATATACTCGGCCAGACGGTTTTCCGCCCTACGATGCTCGGCGACGAGCTCGGAATCAAGACCGAAGTCCTCAGCGACGCGACCGGCTCCTACACAATCGTCACCTACGGCCGCCTCGCGCAGGAATACATCGTCCAATCGCTGCCCGACATCGCAAAAATCAACGCGGAACGCCCGTGGAGAGATGAACAAGGGGAGGAGGGGGAGTGAGGGTTCTTCAAACCCGTTTCTCACTACTTGCGCTCTCCCACACAACCCCCCCGCCAAATTTATCTACAAATCAATCAGCGGCGCACCCCACCCCCGGTGCGCCGCCAATCTATTCAGCATCTTCCGTCAATAACTCTCAACCGCCGCTTTTTCGGCGTCAAGCATTTTTTTGTAGCTTTGCATGTAGCCGTCGAAGCCGGCGACGTCGCGCGGGTCGGGCTGCTCGGTGATCGCGCTCATTCCGGCGAACAC
>CANPZQ010000003.1 GCA_947588775.1 uncultured Clostridia bacterium | reverse complement strand
CTCTTTTAACTGCTTTGCCGAACTTTTTCTTCATACTTTGTCACTTTTGACGATTGACTTTTTACCATAGGACTTTCATGGTATACATCATATCACGAAGTATCGGGTTTGTCAAGAGGGGGCGGGGAATTTTTTTAAAAATATGCCGTTTGACTTATTGGGCTGCTCGATGCAATATTGACTATTATAATAATAAGTTGTATACTGTCTAAAAAGCTCAAAGACAAAATAACGATGGGCTTGAAAGCGCATTTCTCGGCTGTATGAGAATATTTACGGGTTCAAAAAATTATCAGCGCGCTGCAATAATCACTTTACATTATTTGGAGGAGGAAAATATGAAAGAGATAGTAAATGAATGCGGAAGCTTTTTTGTGAATTTTTTTGGCGTGTTAAAGGATTTCAAGTGCAAAGAGGATAATATTTACAAGCCGCTGCCGTTCATGGCTGCGTCATATGTAAAAGATGAGAAATTTTTGGAGAAGCTTGTTATCCCGGAGGGCGTAACGGCCATTCCGGCCGGAGCGTTTGACGGATACCGCGTTTTTACATGCCTCACTTTTCCTGACAGCCTTCGTAAAATCGGCGATGAGAACGGCGGAGCTTTCCGTTTCGGTTCATTCAGAACCATAGACCTGCCGCAAAATCTCAACTATTTGGCGAACGGCTCTTTTCTCTTCAGTGACATCTCCTCAGTCTGCTTTGCGGACGGTATGGACGCACATATAATGAACGAGTGCGTCCGGCAGTTTAAAAACCACACCTCATATTGTTATCTTAAATACCCGCATGAAAAGATTTGCAAACTGCCTCCGCCGGCGCATAAGACGATGGAGCTGAAAAATGAATGCGGAAGCTTTTTCACAGACGATTTCGGAACGCTTATGCGATTTGTGTGCGCCCCGGAAAACAATGCTTCCGAATGCCCGCCGGAAGTGACAAAGGATTTATATAACCTGTGCATACCTGAGGGAGTAACAGTGCTTCTTGGCGACGCATTTGAAGGATACACCGTGCGCGTGCGTTTTGAGCTGCCGCAATCTCTTAAAATTCTCGGAACAAGCAGCGGAGCATTCATCAGGTGCGCGCTTCCGGAAGTACGTATACCCGCAGGATTAAAAATACTTGGACGCGGAGCCTTTATACACAGCACAATCAGAGAACTTTGGTATCCGAATACTTGGGGCTATTCGAGATATTTTAAAGAATCAAAAATCGGAAAGCTTCATCTTCCGATAAATTCCGAATTCAACGAGGCATTTCTCCGCACTCTTAAATCGAATAATGTGATTGCAGATGAAGTGCTGACAGATATGAAGGCATAATTCGAGGAGGCAGAGGGAGGTATCGCAAAACCGTATCGAGCCGGCGCGTTGACAAAAAACAGAGCTGTGGCTTCGCGCGCAACCCCGCGCGGCGGGAAAAGCGGGGGATAGCGCGAAATGATGTGGGGTGGGCGGGTGGGACGCAGAGAGCAGCTTTTCCCGCCGCGCGGGCGGATAATAGGCTCGGGGACACAGTTCCCGGTAAACGCCGCGGTTTACTGCTAAGGCCCGAGCCTCACCCATCCCCGCTCGCCTCTGCGAGGCTCGGGGGACGGGATTCGGCTCGGGCGTGGGGGTGCTTTCCGCAGTTTCGCGCGCAACCCCGCGCGGCGGGGAAAGCTCCTGCGTCAGTCCCACCCACCCGCCCCCGCACCTTCCTGCCATCCCCCCGCTTTCCCCGCCGCTCCCCCCTTCCACAAATTTTCCCCGAATTTGCCGTAAAAAATTGACATTTTCGCAAAATAGCGTTATAATGGTAAAAATAATTTCCTTGGGGGTGCAGACATGCTTCGCGCAGTCGCTCGGATTTTTTCCGCCGCTTTGGCGGCGATGATGATAATTTGCTGCGCTTTGCCGCTTTGCGCGGAGGAAAACGCCGGCGTTTTGCCGCTTTCCGACGAGGAGCAGAGGTTTCTTTCGGAATGCCGCGAAAGCGGGCGCGTTTTTAAGGTCGGATACGTTCAGGACAGGATTCCGGTATCGTTTAAGGGCTCGGACGGCGAGCTTGCGGGAATTTCACGGTTTATCTTCGACCGCGTGGCGGAACTGAGCGGGCTTCAATTTGAATACGCCCCCCTGCCGGACGGCGAAATCACATACGATTTTCTGATGGACGGAAAATTCGACCTCGTTTCGAGCGTCGAGTACAACAGCGAAAACCAGCATGCCCGCGGGATTCTCGTTTCCGACCCCTATCTTTCAAGCCGAAAGGTCGTCGTTGCGCGGAACGGCCTCGATTTTCGCTATGACGCGAATTTGTCGATAGCCGTCGTTACGGGCTCCCAAACGCTTAAAAAGGTTCTCGCGGCGACATACCCGAACTTCACGATTGTCGACTACCCTTCGATTGACGACTGCTTCGCGGCAGTGAGAAGAGGCGAATCGGATTTGATGATTCAGAACCAGTTTGTCGTCGAATACCTTATTTCAAAGCCGGTAAACGAAAAGCTCAACGTAATCCCGGTAATCGGGCTTGACGACAGGCTCTGCTTCTCGGCGGTCGTGGACTTTACGGACGAAAGCGGGGCTTCCCAGAAATACGGGGAAACGTTAATCGGAATAATCAACAAGGCCGTCGCCGAAATGACGGAGGACGAGGTCGGAAGCTATACAATCCGCGCGATTATGGAGAACCAGTACCGCTATACCCTCGGGGACTTTCTTTATCGCTACCGCTTCGCGGCAAGTATTTTCGCGGTCGCGGCGGTGATAATTTTCGTGCTCGGGATTTCAATCACCCAGCTGCGGGTGAGAATTGCAGAAAATAAGGCGGACGCGCGCGTAAAAAGCCGTTTTCTCTCGATGATGAGCCATGAGCTCAGGACCCCCCTCAACGGCATCGTCGGGCTGAATCATCTTATGTCCCAAAAAACCGACGATCCCGCCCGCCTCGGCGAATATCTCAGACAGTCTGACATCACGGCGGGATATTTGCTTACTCTCGTTAAGGATATGCTCGACATGTCGGGGCTTGAAACCGACAATATCGAGCTTGAAAAGCGACCCGTAGAGCTTGAGCCGGTAATCGCCGCCGTTACGTCGGTTTCAAAGCCCTCGATGGACGAAAAGGACATCTCGTTCACGGTCCGCCATGAGCTTTCATACCCCTGCGTAATCGCCGACCAGTCGCGAATCCAGCAGGTTCTTCTGAACCTTATAGATAATGCAAATAAATTCACCCCGAGCGGCGGAAGGGTCGAAGTAAGAATCTCTCAGGAAAAAACGCCGGAGGGGCTTGTTCTGACCGCCGCAGAGGTAGAGGACAACGGCAGCGGAATGAGCGAAGAGCTTAAAAAGCGGATTTTCGACACATTTGTAAAGGAACGCGGCGCGGTTTCAAAGGGAAATCAGGGCGCGGGCCTCGGGCTTTCAATAAGCCGCCGCCTCGCGAGGCTGATGGGCGGCGACATCACCTTTACAAGCCGCCGCGGCGAGGGAAGCATATTCAGGTTTACGTTCACGGCGGAGCCGTCGGTGCTTCCGAAGGAGGATTCAAAAACCGGGGCCGCGAAGGCATTCCCCGACGGCGGGCCGAGAATCCTTGTCGCCGAGGACAACGAGCTGAACGGCGAAATAATTATGGAGATGCTGCGCGAATACGGCTTCGCGGCGGAGCTTGTGCCGGACGGCGAACAGGCGTTGAAGGCGTTTGAAGCCTCAAAGCCGGGGCATTTCGGAGTTATACTTATGGATTTGCTGATGCCGGTGATGGACGGCTTCGAGGCGGCGCGGGCGATTCGGCTCCTTGACAGAGCCGACGCGAAAACGGTGAAAATTTTCGCCTGTTCCGCGAACTCCACCGACGACGACCGCGCAAAGGCCGCCGCCAGCGGCATGGACGGGTTCATCGAGAAGCCGGTGGACGTAAACGTTTTGATTGAAAAAATTAAGGGCGCGGAGCCGAAAGAAAACGGATAGTCGGATTTTTTATATTTCATGCAAAGCGGTGGGTTAAGGCTTTGTATGTGATTCTGATTTCCGATTGTATTGCAATTGGAGGCGCGGCGAAGGGGGCGGACGGGAGAGGGAAACGGCGGGGGCGGGCGGGTGGGGCGCAGGAAACCAGCCCCATTCGCCGCGCCGGCACATGGCACACAGCAAAAAAGCCGGAAATCAGCCGCCAACTTTCCCCTAATCGCACCCGATTTCGGCCCCAAAAATCTGTTTTCCGCTTTCCGACATCTGTCCTCTGTTCGCGCGGCACATAGAATAAACCCCACACCTCCCAAAAAATAACCTCCCCGAAAGGAGCGTCAAAATGACCAACTGGATTTGCACATGGGCGGCGGCGCAGCTTAACGCCGAAGAGGCCGTCCTGCCAAAAAAGCTCTCGCTGTCGGGCAACACCCTAAGACAGCAGCTCAAGCTCTCCGCGGGCGGCAAAAAGCTCCGCCTGAGCTTCTCGAACGAGTATTCCGAAACCGTCAGCCCGCCCGACCGGCCGCTTGAAATCCGCTCGGTACGCGTGGCGAGGCTCATCGCCCCCGGGCAGCCCGACATTGACCCCGCGACCGATACCGCCGTGACATTCGGCGGCGCGGAATCGGTTTCGATTGCCCCCGGCATGACCGTAATATCCGACGCGGCCGACTTTCCGACCGAGAGCCTTGAGCTTGTCGCCGTAACGGTTTGTTTCGGGGAGATTCCCGCATACCCCACCTGCCACCGCGAGGCGGACTGCTCGAGCTGGCTCGTTTCGGGGAACCGCGTTTCGGAAAACTTCACGCCCGACGAGCATCTCAGCAGCTATTTTTCCCTTTATCGGGCAGATGTTTTCACCGACGACGCCGATGAAACCCTCGTCTGTTTCGGCGATTCCATCACCGACGGCGCGGTTTCGACATTCAACGGCTTCGACGCGTGGCCATGCATTCTTTCGGAGGCAGTCCAAAAAAATCCCGAAACAAAGCATGTTTCGGTCGTCAATACCGCAATCGCCGGAAACGCGATTTTCTACGGCTGGGGGCCGACCGCGCCGACCCGCTTCGAGCGCGATGTTCTCGATATTCCCGGCGTAAAACATGTAATCATCTTAATCGGCACGAACGACATTCCCGGCGCGCAGACCGACACTTCGGACGTGATGATTGCCGAATATAAAAAATTCATCGACCGCTGCCACGCGCGCGGAATCAAAATCTACGCCGGCACCGTAACGCCCTTCGGCGGGAACGAGTGGTGGCGGTCCGACCTGCACGAACAAATCCGCCAAAAAATCAACGCGTGGATGCTCAGCGGCGAAAGCGGCTTCGACGGCACGGTCGACTTCTCCGCCGCGACCTTCGACCCCTCCCGCCCCGACTGCTTCAGCCCCGCCTGCGACTGCGGAGACGGCCTCCACCCCAGCGCGGAAGGGCATAGGAGGATGGGGAAAAGAGCAGTGGAGGAGATGAGGGGGAGGATTTGAAAAGAGGTTCCCCATACTAAAATTCCCTCCCCCGCTTACACACCTAAAATATCAGCAAATCGCTTCACTCTTACCGTTAAAACCGGACAAGAACCGATTTTATAAGTCAATTTACCGTTGCAAATGCCCAAAATCACATAATTTTGCCTTGCTGCATATTTAGACATCGCGGAGAGCGTTACCCATCTGCCTGTTCAATCCCCTCCTCCCTCCCCAAAATCCCCCTAATCCTCTCCATCTTCGCCTCATCGAACTTAGGCTTCCTTTGGTAGGTATAAATATCGTGATAAGCCTCCTGCGTCAATCCGCAAGTTCCTTTTTGCAGGGTTGCAATCGCGGCGGTATTTGTCTCGAGAATCCCAAGTACAGGTCATATTCTGAAGACCTCAATATTTAACCACTCGCCCGGTAAAATCATCCCCCTCGGCTCCCACCGTACAAAATATCAAAAATTTCGTATTATTTGTATTGAAGCGCAACCCAAAACCTCCTAAAATAAACTTAAAGTTTAATTTAGGAGGTAAAATTATGCTTAAACGGATAATTTCGGTCATTTTAGCGGCTTTGATAATAATTGCGCTCGTCGGCTGCGGCTCAAAAGGGCGCGAGGTCGTCGAGCTCACGCTTTCGACCGAGGACGCGGAAACGATTCTCGCCGCCGCGGGGATTTATCTTCCCGACGCGGAAGAGGCCGCCGGCGCGAACACCGTGATTCAGCTCTACGGCTGCCGGAACGATTTACAGAACTACTCCGACGAGGAGATGGTTCAGACCGGCTGCCGGACCTTTAAAAACCGCTGCGGAAGCGACATTGATTATGTCGAGTGCGTTTTCGCGGACCGCTGGACGACCCTCGCGAACCTGATGCTTTCGGACAACACGCCCGATTTCTATGCCGCGTGGGCGACGGACTTCCCCTGCTGCTGCCTTCAGGGAATGTTCCAGCCGATTGACGATTACATGAGCTGCAACGACCCGCTCTGGGCGGATATGAAATACATGGCGGACAACTACTTCTCCATCGCCGGAAAGCACTACATCTTCATAACCGACGTAATCGCGAACTGCGTGGTCGTCTACAACCGCAGAATTATGGACGAATACGGCTTCTTAGACCCCGCCGAGCTGTTTATAATAACGAGTGGACGTGGGACGAGATGATGGATATGTCGATGACCTTCTCCGACCCCGAGGACGGCCGTTACGCCTTTAACGCATGGCACACCGAGGAGGCACTTTTCACCTCCACCGGAACGTTTTTGGTGGAATACGACCCCGCCGAGGGAATCTTCAAGCAGAACCTCGACGACCCGAGAATCGAACGCGCGGCCAATTGGCTTTACGAAGTCATGAAAAACGACCTCTCCTTCCCGATGTGGACGATCGGCTGGGCGATGAACTACGGCGCCGAGGGCGGCGGAATGAAGGAGGGCAAAACCCTCTTCGCGATGGACCCGTGGTACGTTTTCGACGAATGCAGGAGCGCGGAGGAATATGAAAGAATCTTCGGCGACATAAGAAACAACGAGCTGATGATAGTGCCTGTACCCCGCGACCCGAACGGCGACGGCGAATATTATATCGATTCAAAAATCAAGGGGTATAACCTCATCAAGGGCGCGCCCCACCCCGAAGGAGTCGCGCTTTTAGCGGCATGCGACCGCTTCAAAACCGTCGACCCGACGGTCGTCAACATCGATAGGCGGCAGCTCAAGGAAAAGAAGGGCTGGACCGACGAGATGCTCGATATGTGGGACACAATGTACGAAATCGCGCACTCTCACAACACGCTCATAATGTTTGAAAACGGCCTCGGCGACGCGGCTCCCGTAGTAGACAGCCTCTTTAACTATACAAGGCAGGGCGGCGACACCTCATGGGCGAAAAGAAAGGAGCAGTACGGCGAACGGCTGCAATACTACCTCGACGACCTGAACAGGCAGATTAGCGAGCTTGAAAATCCCGCCGAATAATCCGAATACGCCAAACCGGGTTGACCTTCATTATAAAATCGCCGCCTTCCGGCCAAGCAGGGGGCGGCGGCTTTTTTATCCGTTATCCTTGAATAAATCAAATCCGGCTTATTATTTGTATTGAAAATCGCCGGAAATTGATGTATACTATTATTAACTTTAACGGTTTGGCGGTGATACGATGATAACGATAAAACAGCTCGAAATAAACCGCTGGCACGACGGCCATCAGGAGAGATACGACGCCGGCGGCGGGTGCTATATTTTTATGTTTATAAAGACAAAGGCGGTTTTGGTGCGCGACGGCAGAGACCGAATACCGGAGAAAAAGGAGAACCCTCGTAGGGCTCTGAAAACCGATAATCGTTAAAATTAAGGATATAATCCGCATTGAATGGCAACCCTGACTGTTTTATAATAAAAATGCAAAAAAACTTTGCAAAAGCTCAATTTAAGGAGGCAATTTTATGAAGAAAACAGTTAAGCTTGCCGTTTCGCTTATAATGGCCGCGGCGATGGCTATTTCCTGTCAGCTGACGGCTTTTGCCGACGACGAGCCGGTAGTTTACTACTTTGTCGACTGCGGCGACTATCTTGTCGACACAGTTTCGGAGGACGACGCGATGGGTACCCTCAACTCTGTGACGGACCAGTTCTTCGGCAAGGACCCCGCGACGGGTATGCAGTGGGGCGTTGCCGACGAATCGCTCGACGAGGCGGCTGCGGCGACCTACGGAGATTCAAGAGTAGTCACAAAGTGGACATGGGCGTATGAGTATAACGACGCCGGAACCGACGTTCCGAAGGAGCAGTCGAACCGCTACTGCCACAATATGACGGAAAACGGGCTCGACCGCGTAATCACCTACAAGTTCGAGCTTCCCGAGGACGGCAAATACACCGTTGAGGTCGGCTTCGCTTCGCCTTGGGGCAACTCCGTCCCGGCTGATTTGTATCTCAACGGCGAGCTTGCCGCGGAGGGAATCATGGCGACTTCGGACGAATGCGGCGTTGCGACGGCGACGGCTTCCCCGGTCGACGGATTTATCACCGTAGAGGGAAAAACCGACATGCCTACGCTTAATATGGCGTATATAATCATCTCGAAGGTTCCCGAGCCGGAGCCTGCTCCCGCCGAAACCGAGGCCGAGGCCGAAACCGCTCCCGCCGAAACCGAAGCTCCTGCGGAGCCGGATTCCCCGAAAACCGGGCTTGCTTTCGCGGCTCTTCCCGCGGCGGCCGCGATGGCTGTCGCTGCGATTACAAAGCGCAGATAAGGTCCTCCATTAAACTGCACCGCCCCGGACGGCAGACGTTCGGGGCGGTAAATTTTATTCCTTCTGCGAATCGGCAATCCGCCCTTTTCGGTATTCCCGGGGCGTGCAGCCGGCGATTTCCAGAAACTTGACGTTGAAATACCCCGTGCTCGCAAAGCCGCATTTTCCCGCGATGTCGGCGACGCTGAGGTTCGTCTGCTCCAAAAGCTCCATCGCCCGCGAAATCCGGTAGTGAGTTAGGTACTCGAAGGGCGTTTTAAGGGTTTCCGCCTTGAAAACGCGGGAAAAATATTCCCGGCTCAGGTACGCCTCCGAGGCGATTCGCTCGAGAGTGAGCGGCTCCGCGTAGTGCTTGTGGATAAAGTCGATTGCAAGATGGACCCGCTCGCGGTTTACGCGGTCGGCGGGATTTATTCTTTTCAGCCGCTCGGCATGAGATGTCAACAGCCGCCAGATTTTCAGAATGTTCGATTTAACCGTCAGCTCCGCGCCGAATTCATCTTCCTTCAAAAACAGCTCGGGATACTTCCCTGAAAGCGGGTCGCGGTCGTATGGGGCATAGTCGTAGAGCGACATTATTTCAATCAGCAAATCAATTATTTCGGCCTGCCACGGGGTTTTCCGGCTAAGGACGGCCGCGGGCTTCCACTCGCCCGTCATCATCGGCGTCACATATTTTTCGCTGATGGCGTCGCCCGCGTCCGCGAGCATCAGCCTTGAAAAAACGGCGGCGTAAAACACCGTTTCGCTCCCGCTTTTTGTGCGGTAAGCCGAATGCAGCGTCCCCGAAGGCACAAAGACGACCTCCCCCGCCCGGAGCGGATATTCCTCGCCTCCGACGACAAAAACGCAGTCGCCCCGCGACAGGTAAAACAGCTCAAACTCGGGGTGCCAGTGCGAATAAAGAATGCTGTACCGCGCGTTTTCTCCGAGCGAAAAATTCGGCGGCACAACGGTTTTGTGAAGCCCCAGCGGGAAGAACCTCGTCCCATGCGGGTAAGTTTCGTAGTTTTGGTCCATAACCGACCCTCCTCTGCAGTTAATTTTACACTTTTTGCGGGGAGGTGTCAATAAAAATAAAGGGTAAAGATGGGAGGCGGGAGAAAAAAGTCAATATTGTGAGGGTGAGGGCAATATTGTGGAAGTTTTGCAGAAGAAATCGTCAGCACAAGGACAGAGTTTGTCGGGGTGATTAGCGGGATATAAAACCTGATTTGGTCATATGGATGGAGGCAGGTTTTAATACATTGCGTAGTTGAGCGGCAGTTTAAGATACATGCTCCATTTTATCGATACAATAATAATGTCATCATTCCGTCCGCCGCGCGGTTCAGCAGCAAGCCTCAACACTCCTCAAAACATAATGCCCCCAAAAATTACCTAATTTTGCCTAAAACCCTGCACAAAAAATCCCCACCAACCCCCCCAAAATTATCACTTCCAACAAATTTTCCGAAAATCACCCCAATTTATACATTTTTCGACATCACCCCCGAAAATTCGTGATATAATTTTAAAAAACAAACGGAGGAATAAAAATGGAAGATTTTGACCCGATACTTTATCGGGCGGTGAGCGAAACGCTTTTTATGCTGTCGGTTCCCGCCCATATGGACGGATTTTCGTATCTCGCGGAGGCTATCGAGATGACTGTCATGGAGCCGAGCCGCGTTCACGGGATTATGAAGTACATCTATCCCGAGGTTGCGAAAAAGTTCGGGTCAACTCCATCGCGCGTCGAGCGTTCAATCCGCAATGCCATCGAAACCGCCTGCGCGCGGGCTCGCTACGGCGTATTTGACGAATATTTCGGCAACGTCATAAGCCCCGAAACCGGCAAGCCTACAAACGCGATGTTTATCGCAACTGTCGCGCAAAAAATTCGGGTAAGCCTGATATTGAACGGCTCCGTTAAGAAATAAACCGCCATTTTGTTGATGATTTATCGTTCGCAGATTATTGCTGCACATTTATATACATAAAAAAGCACGAAGCCCGCTCTTCGTGCTTTTTCACTTTTTATCTACCCCTCACCCCCATAAATCTCCCCTCCCCTCAGCCAAAACACCTCGTCCGCTATCCCGGCGACCTCCTCCGAATGCGTAACAATTATCACGCACTTATTCGACCGGCGGGCGCATTCCTTTAAAACAGCTGCGATTTCAGCGGCCGTGTCCCCGTCAAGGTTTCCCGTCGGCTCGTCCGCGAGGATAACGCCCGCGTCGCTCGCAAGTGCGCGGGCAATCGCCGTTCGCTGCTGCTGGCCGCCGGAAAGGCGCATAACGTTTCGCTTCGATTCCTCCCTCGTGAGCCCCAAACGCTCAAGAATCGGCAGCGGCGGCCGCTTTGACGTCAGAGCAACATTCTCCGCGGGCGTCATGTAATCAATTAAATTATAACTTTGAAAGATAAACGCGACATTGTTTTTTCGGTGAAAGGCGAGGCCCTTCTTTGAAATATCTTCTCCCTCAAACAAAATCTGCCCGCCGGTCGGGCTGTCAAGGCCGCCGAGAAGGGAGAGCAGGGTCGTTTTTCCGCAGCCGCTCGGACCCGTGATCGCATATATTCTGCCCGCCTCGAACGCGGCGGAAACGTTTTTCAGAACCGCCCTCCTGCCGTCGTAGGAATAGGCGACGTTTCGTGCTTCCAGAATACTCATTTTAATTCCTCCTTAACTCATTTTTTCGAGAATGTCTTTCGGCGTCGAGCAAACGACCGCCCATGACGACGCGATTACCGCCGCCGCAATCAGCAAAAGCCCGATTATGTACAGCGGGAGCAGGTACGAAGCGTTGATTTGCACATTCAGATTTGCCGCCGTCAGATAATCTCCCGCTTTTTTTGCCGCAAAAATGCTCAGCGGAACGGCTGCCGCAAAGGAAATAACGGCCGTAAGCGCGGCTTCGGCAAAGAGCTGCAAAACTATGTCCGCCTTGCTCATACCGACGGAAAGCAAAATTCCGATTTCCCTCTTTCTGCCTCTTACGCGAATCGTCAGGAGCAGTGTCAGTATCGCCGCGCTGACTGCAAAAATAATCGCAATCGTTATTTTCACCGATTTTTGCAGGGATTCAAGCGGCGCGGAAACAACGTCGTACTCCTCGGTATCGACGCTCAGCTTCAGGGTTTTTCCCTTAAGCTCCGGAAGGGCGGCAATCCGGTCGCAGACGTTTTGAACGCCGTCCGGATTCCGAACATAAATCGTCAGCTGCTGGTAGCCGCTGAGCTCCTCTTTGAACAGCTCGAACATCGTCGCATAGTCGATATATCCGCAGTTTGCGGGGATTTCGTCGACGGTCAGGGCGTTTCCGGAGGCCCCTTCGGTGCCGTCGAAAATTCCCGCGATTTCAAATTCCGCGACGGAATCCGAATCAAGCGAATACATTTTCACACTGTCGCCGACCGAAAGCCCGTTGTAGTCGGCGAGCTCCTTTGAAATAAGGCAGACGTGTCTGTCGCCGGGGACGATGTGCCTGCCGGCCGTCAGCTTATATTTTCCGCTTTGGAACGCGGCGCATTTTTCGCTCGACAGCGTCGCGGTATAGGCCGAGGCCTCGCCGTATGGCGTATAGCTCAAATCGAAGGCGGCGGGGAGATATTTAAAATCAACGCCCGCTCCGTAATATGCCGCCGCGTCCTCGGAATTGTAATCGACAACCCCGTCTACATCCGAAATCGCGTTTACGATTTCCTGCGTAATCAAATCGCCGTTGTAGCCGTAGACCGTTCCCCACTGATTCTGCACGCCGCCGCCCATGCGGCCCTCGGTATCGGGTTCAAGCAAAATTTTACCCCCGACGGCCGTCCGAACGCCTGCCGCCGCACTTTTTGCCGCGTCACGGATTGCGACGGCAGTGAGCAAAAACACCGCGATTACCGTCAACGTCAAAAACAAAACTGCGGTCCCGAGCCGCTGTCTTATACAGTACAGGGCCGCTCTTTTTATAAAGCTCATTTATTATCCTCCTAACCGATCTTCGACAGAATTTCCTTCGGTTCAAGCCGCATGATTGCGGCGGACGACGCAATGGTCGAAGCCGCGGCCGCAAATATCTGACAGAGAAAAATAAGAAATATTTTCCCGCCGCCGAGCTTCATATATCCGCCGCATTCCGCTTCCTTTGTCATCGTTTTTTCATTCAGAATTTCGGGCAGCCCGCCGAATAATCTGCGCTCCAAAATTCCCGAAACGCTCAAAGAAACGGCGAGGGCAAAAATCATCGCGAGCGCGGTTACGGACAGCACCTCAAGCAAAAACTGCGCCAAAATTTCCCCTTTGGAAATCCCCGCCGCAAGCAGGATTCCCGCCTCCCGCATCCGCCCGCGAACGCATAACGTCAGTATCAGAACGAGGACCGCCGCGCCTGCCGCCGATACGCAGACGAGCAGGATTTTCGTCATGCCGCCGAGATTCGCGAGCCCGTCGGCGATTTGCGAATACCGAAAGTCGTTCGTGCGGATAAAATGCGTCGCCCAGTCAATCGAGGGCAGTGCTCTCACCTTTCGGACGGCGTTTTCAAGCCCGGCCGGGTCGTTGATGTAAAAATCGACCTCTCCGGTATAGATTCCCGGCTTGCTTTCGTTTAGCTCATTAAGTACATCGAGGCTCGCGTAAATAACGTTTTCTGCAAGTCCGGCGGTCGGCTTCGGGACGGCATCTTCGGCGTTCAGCCTGTAAATCCCCGCAACCTCTACCCGCGCAAACGCGGTTTTTACGGGGATTTCGTCGACATATCCGCCGTCAAGCTCCCCCAATTTCGCGTGGGTCAACGTTACAAAGTCCCCGACAGAGAGATGATTATAGTCGGCCAGCCGTTCGCTGATGAGGATTTTTCCGCGGTCGGATTCCGTGATGTGATTCCCCGCGGTAAGCTCGGCCGTTTTGTCCGCAAAATCCGGCGCGAGGGAGGAAAACCGAAGCGCGGTTACGCTGCCCATGTCGCTTTCGGCGGAATGTCCGTCGCCCGGGATAAAGCTGACGCCGCCGCTCTTTGCGAAGCCGTAATTTATCGGGTTGCAGCAGCTTATTCCGCCGATTTCCATAATCTCATTTACCGTTTTTTGCGAGATATTTACGCTGTTTTTCATGATTTCGGTTTCGCCGGCTTCGTTTACCGATACCCCGGTTTTGGCGCGTATGCAGAACGCCGCGCCCAAAGAGGTACGAATGTCCCTTGACAGCATTTTCGAGGCGTTAAGAACGCCGAAGCCCGAAATCAGCGAAACCGCGGCAAAAAAATTCAGAAGAAAAACGCCGAGCGTCTTGCCCTTTTTTCGCGAAACATGCAAAAACGCCATTTTTGCAAAATTCATTTAATTTATCAACTCCTTTCCGAAATTTATTATACCGCGTTTCGGTAAGGGTTTGATTCGGGTTTTATATGGCTTTGATTAGAAAAAAGCCGCCGGCGAACTGCCGACAGCTTCGGACTTTCATTTGAGATGGATTAAAAACATCACGCCCCTCGGCGTGTTTTGAAGCGAATAGCCCATTCCGTGGAGGTCGAGAACCGTCTTGACGATATAAAGCCCCAAGCCGCTGCCGCCGGTGGCCTTGCTCCGCGACTTGTCCGCACGGTAAAACGGCGCGAATACGTTTTTTATGTCGTCCTCGGGAATGAAAACGCCCGTGTTTTCGACGGCAAGGACGTTTTCGCGCTCCATTGAAATAAAAACCTCCGCGCCTTCGGGCGAATGCCGGACGGCGTTGCCGATTATATTTGAAAGTGCCTTCTGCCAAAGATTTCGGTTTACTGATATAATAATATCATCATCGATATTTTGATGTATTCTTATATCTTTGCCCTTCGCGAGCGGCAGCAGGGCCTCAACCGTTTCACCGACCGACGAAAGAAGCGAAATTTCCTCCGAGCTGTCCCGCAGGTCCATATTTTCCGCCTTTGATATTGCAATAATTTCCTTAACAAGGTTTTCTATATCATCTGCGGACTTAAGGGCTTCGGGGAGGTATTTTTCGCGGTTTTTGTAGTCGCCGTACCCCAAAATCATGTTTTCAAGCTGTCCTTTTAAAACGGTGAGCGGCGTTTTCAGCTCGTGCGACACCGCCGCGAAGAAGCTTTTGCGCTGCTCCTCCAACGCCTGAAACTTTGTTACATCCTCCCTGAGCCGCGCGTTGGCGTTTTCAAGCTGCAGCATCGCCGCCTGCAACCGGTCCGCCATTGTGTTTAGGCTCCGGGCGAGAACGCCGATTTCGTCGCCGCTCTTTATGCCGCATCGGCGGGTCATGTCGAGTGCGGCCATGCTCTCGGAAATCCCGCTGATTTCGGCGACGGGCGCGGCTATAACCCTGCTGCAAATAAACGCGCTTAGGGCGGAAAGCAGCAGAATTATGCAAAAAATCACCGGCAAAAACCGGAGCATAAGCCTTGAAATCCGCTCCGCCGCGTTCGTTAAAGACGTTAGGATAAGCAATTGCGCGCCGTCCGAAAATTCGATGTCCGCGGTGATGTTCGACGTCGCGACGGTTTGTTCGTTTGATTGAATTTCCCCGAAATAGAGGGTGCTCTCGCCGTCCGTAAGCGTCGCGGCGGCGTTGTTCTGAATGCAAAAAGAATAAATTTTTTCGACGCCGTTGCGGCGGCTCATTCCGTTAAGCTCGCTAACGAGCATGTCGGCGTTTTGCTCCGTCTGCCTGTCCGACGCGATTTGATACTGCTTCGGCAAAACCGTCAGCAAAATCGCGTAAATGGCCGTGCTGCAAACCGCAAGCGCGCCGAAAACCCACAAAAATGCCTTCGCGCTGAGGCTGTTCCTAATCCTTCGCAATTTTGTATCCCACCCCTCTGACCGTTTCGATGTAGCCGACATTCAGCTTGCGCCGCAGGTTCATTATGTGGAAATTCACGCCCTTTTCGCCGCCGGCGAAGTCGTATCCCCACGCGAGGTTCAGCAAATCGTCGCGCGAAAATACCCGCCCGATATTTTTCATAAGCAGCAAAAGTATTTCAAACTCGAGCCGCGTCAGCGAAACCTCCCTGCCGGCGACGCATACCCGCCGCTCCGCCTCGTTGATTGATAAATCCTTATATCGGAGCGTTATGTTTTCGTCGCCGCGCGAGGTCCTTCGCAGCAACGCCTCCACCCGCTTCAGCACAAGCTTCACGGAAAACGGCTTAGTGATATAATCATCAGCCAATTTATCAAATCCCTTAATCTGCGCGTCCTCCGAATCGAGCGCGGTGAGAAGAATCACCGGGACCTGCGATTCCCGCCGTATCATCTCGCAGACCCTGTACCCGTCGAGCTTCGGCAGCATGATGTCCAAAATTACAAGGTCAACCGCCTGCTCCCGAAACGCGTTGAGCCCCTCGACCCCGTCCGCCGCGCACGCGACCTCATACCCCTCGAATTTAAGCGGCTCCGAGAGTATTTGCCGAATCGCCGGCTCGTCCTCGATTATAAGTATTTTTTTGTTCATACGACAGCCTCCGAGGTTATTATAGCAGGGGATTATTGGGGTTTGGTTAGGATTTATTATATTCGGGGATAAGAATAATGGGAGGGGGGAGTGATGAATTTTGGGTGAAATGGCGGGGGAGGGGAGGTAAAGGAATTTTCCGCGGGAACAAATTGCTCATTTTATCTTTTGCAGAAATTTAGCGCGAGGAACTTTTCCCGAATCCTGTTAATATGAAAATATAATGTACTATAATTTTAAAAAAGACTGAAACTAAAAAAGAATCACTGCGTATCAGACAAGTCGAGTTGGCAAGCAAAGTCAAAGTGACAGTAAAAAAGCAGTTTTCGCAGAGGGCATTGCGCCAAAGACGGCGAAAGTCTAAAGAAATCCCCCCTGAAAAATTTCAGCCCTCCGATTCCTGCGGAACCTCACCGCGAAATTCCGCAATCTCGAAAAGCCGAAATCCCCACCTAAATTCCCCCCCATTTCACCCCGCCAAATACCCCTCCATCGCCTCCGCCGCCGCTTTGCCCATCGCCTTATGACCCTCGACGCTCGGGTGGAGGCCGTCGCCGGAGTCGAATTCAGCTTTCAGCTTCGTCGGGTCGTCGGGGTCGCGCACGGCTGCCGCGAAGTCAATATAGCCGTCAAAGCCGCTCTTGCCGCTCATCATCCATTCGTTTATCTCCGAGCGGATTTTCTCGTGAAGGTCCGAACTCCACCACTCGTTTCCGCCAAAAGGCGTTACCGTTCCGGCGTAGATTTTTATCCCTTTTTCGTGGCATTTTTCAATCATCGCTTCGTACTCTTTTATCATGTCCTTCGAGGTGTCGGTCTGCGCGCCGGGAATGTCGTTTGTACCGATTAAAATGATGACGTTCCGGACACCCGGTATCTCTACGGCGTCGCGGATTATTCTGTCTTTAGCGGCAAGCCCGGAGCCTCCCCAGATGGCGTTGCCGCCGATGCCGGTATTGACGACCGAAATATTTTTTGTTTCGGGATTGCTTTGCAGCTCGTTCATCAGAATATCCGGCCACGCGTCAAAGCCGTTCCATGTGGAAATCGAGCCGTCGGTAATCGAATCCCCGAAGCAGACAAGCGTTTCCGAACCCTCACGGTATCCGTCCGCGCGGCAGAACGAGAAATAGCTCCACATCCATTCCGTAGGATTGAAGTTCTCGGAGGCGTGCTCGCCCGCGACGACCCAGCTTCCGCAATCGCCCTCCTGATGGACCGCGGGACATGACGGAACCGAGCCGAATTCCGCCGTCACTGCGATAAATTCGAGTGCCGAAAATTCAAAATCAATCCCGTCCGACGTGGCCGTTTCGCCCGAGGGAATGCTTACGCCCGCCTCTCCGCCGAATGTGACGGCCGCGTCCGTTTCGGCGATGATATTCGGTTCCCCGGCCTTTACGAGCTTCGCGACATGCACGGATTTTATTTCAAGCGGCTCGCCCGGCGCGTCAAGGCTGTCCGAGTATTCATTTGAAAACGTAAGCCGAATCTTGCTGCCGCTCATAGAAGCCTGAAATTGGTGTCTGACCGTCGAATCGGAAAGATGCGGGTTTTTCGGCAGCATATCCGTCTGCGAAGGCTGCATGGCAGCCGTAAAAATGCAGCTCCAACCGTCCGACGGCCTCGCCTCCGCCCCGGAAATCCCGGCCTCCTGCAATCCCCCGCCGCACCCGCAGCACCCGAAGCACAAAGAAGCCCCCAACGCCAGAGAAATAATTTTTTTCATCATTTTTTAAGCCCTCCGTATAGGTTTTTGATAATTATATGTTATCACCAATCGTGCGATAAGTCAATCAATATTTTCTGCAAAATCCGGTTTTCCCCGGAATCCTAAAGCTTCGCCCCGCAAGCCGTCCGGCCCGCAGGGCGAAATCACCTGAAAATTCTCTCCTTTTTTATCCCTCAAACGTTCCGCCGCGCTCAATAAAATCGTTTATATCCTTATTAAGCTCGTCGATGTAATACTGAAGCCGTTCGGAGTTCGCTTCCTTGAGCTGCGCCCACGACTGCGCGTCGCGCATGGTGCCGAGGCCCATAAAGGTGCCGTTTATGCTCGCGAGCTCGGTTCCCATTCCGTCGCCGTAGTCGACAATCGGGTGTTCGCCGTTCGCTATGTTCATGCACGCGTCGCGCATATCGAGCATTTCGTCGGTCCAGAGGAGCTTTTCCTTAAGCTGCTTGCGGTCGATTTGCCTTACGACGGGGTCGATAGTCTTGAAGCGGGTGCATTGGCACATAAGCGCGGCTCCGTCGGGGTTCTTCGCGCCGTTGATGATTACAAACGCGAAGGGCGACGCCTGGATATAGTAGTTTCCGTCCCCGTTCGGGTCGCGGGGCATAGGCACGAACATTATCTCCCCGGCGGCCATATCTCCCCATGTTTCGCCTATTGTTTCAAGGGTAGTTCCCGCGCCGTTCAGGACATAGAGCCCGACCGGCCAGAAGAGGCAGGAGGCGTCCTTAATTCCCGCGCCCTCGGCTCCGCCGTTTCTTGTGGACCAGCCGTCGTTGTTCCATCTCGGATAGACGCACTCGTTGCGGTTAAGCTCATATACTATGTCCGCTGCTCTTTCAAGAGCGGGGTCGTCCGCGCTTGAATAGAACTGACAGGCCTCGGGGTCGAGCTCGATAACCGTCTTTCCTGCAGAGTAAATCAGAGCCGCGCTCCAGAACCAGCCGTCGACGGCATAGCGGTCCTCGTCGGGCTCGCTGAAGCTTGCGCACATATCGTAGAACTCGTCCCACGTCCATTCGTTGTTATAGAACATCTCCGCCGGGTCGTTAAAGCCCCATTCCTCCATCACCCTGCGGTTATAGGGGCAAACCGTGCCGAAGTCGGTATCGATAACCGCCGCGTAGATTTTCCCGCCGAGGTTGAAATATGTTTCGGCGTACTCCCTCATATCGCTCCAAAGCGGGTCGTCGTAGTCTATGTAATCGTTTACCGGCTGGAACATTCCCTTGATTACGTTCCCCGGGAAGATTGCGGTTTCACCCGGGAACAAATCCGCCGGGGTGTCGCCCATTATATTAAGAGCGAGGTCGTCCCACCTTGATCCCCAGGTCGTTTCTACCCATTCAAGCTTGCCGTTGTATTTTTCCTGAAACGTCCACGCGCCGAGGGCGACGATTTCCCCCTCGTCGTAGTTCTGGAACGCGTCGTAGTGGGCGAACCACTTAACCGTGGTGCCGGCTCCCGCCGCGACCTCCGCGTCGGGCAGCGCGATTCCCGCCGCGCTCAGAATTGCCTCGGAATCCTCCGTCGAGAGTGTGAGTTGGACGACCTCGCGCTTTTTCGAGCCGCAGCCCACAAGAGCCGCAATCATTATCAGTGAAAGCAGGACAGCGATGATTTTCTTTGTCATATTTTTCTCCTTCCCGAAAACGGAATATCCCCGAAGCGGCCGTCCCCTACCGGGACGTCCGCTCCGGGTTCTGACAGAGGCGTAGAATTATCTCTTCTTTGATACCGCAGCGGCGGCAAGAGCCATTACGGCGGGAACTACAGCGAGCGCGAGCCCGGTCTTAGGGGCTTCGGAAGCCGCGGGAGCCTCGGTTTCGGCGGGGGCTTCGGCGGTGGTATCGGCGGGAGCCTCCTCGGCGGGAGCGGCGGCAGCCTCGTCGCCGGTTACGACCCTTATAACTATCTTAGTAGCGGCCTTGGTCCATGAACCGCCGGCATTGAGAACGAGCTGCATATCGGAGGTCGGGACGGCGCAGGCGGAAAGCATTGCGTTATAAGCGTCGGCGGGAATGGAAATCATATAGCCTTCGTCGGTGAAAGCGTAGGTTTCGCCGATTCCTTCGGTTTTGCTGTCGCCGTCGGAAGTCCAGTTCGCGGCGTCCTGAGTGCAAATCTGGAACCACGCTTCTTCGTCGGTCTTGTCGGCTTCGGTGAGGTCGGTTCCAATCATCTCGATAACCGCGCCTTCGGTCTTAATAGCTTCAAAGAACGCGTTTGCCTCGTCGCTTCCCTTCTCAAAGAGTGTGGTCCAGCCGATAGTGACGGTGGTGGGGCTTGAATATTCCCAGACGGTATCGGCAAAAACGGTGAGCGTGAGAGCCATAACCATAACGGCGGCCAAGGCGATTGAAAGAATTTTTTTCATAAGTGTTCCTCCTGTTAATTTTTTTATATTCCGGCGCGGGCGCGCCAAAATTCCGGATTTTCGCCCGCCTGTTCCGCAATGCGCATACGCCGGATATGCGCATTGCCTTTGGAGGGCTTATGAAAGAAAAAACGGATGCGCAAGCTTTTTTCGCCGCTCAATCGGCCGCCCGGTTTGTGCCGGCGCGCCGGATGGCCTTTTGGCGGATTTGACGTCTTTTCTAAAACAATGATAACATTATTCGTCATAATATTCAATCGGAAATTTTGAATACTTATTGGATTTTTTAACATACTCTATGTTCAAATTTTAAAGAATTGGCTTAAAAATGCGAATAATGCGCGAATTTTCAATTCTAAACGTGCTAATATTGCAAAATATCCGTTGACAACGCCAAAAAAACGGACTATACTTATATTTAACGGAAGCCGAAGGAGGCGAAGCCATTTGAAAATAAACGAATCCATATATCCCTACAACATCGAGGCGAGAAAGCTCCCGGTCCACCTCACGGGAATAGGCGGCACCGAGTGGCAGGAGCATATCGTAAAGCCGGACGGCTACCATTGGCACCAGATTCTTTTGAGCGACGAGGGAAGCGGCGTTTTAAAATACGACAACTCCGCCGTCAAAATCGGGGAGGGCGAATTATTCTTCCTCCCGGCGGGCTATCCGCACGAATACCGCTCGAGCGGCGAAAAATGGGACGTAAAGTGGATAACCTTCGACGGCTACGCCGCAAACCACATTCTCAGCCTTCTGAACATGACGAAGCCGACGGTTATAAAGCCCTTTGACGCGGACGAGTTCCGGAGCCTTTTCGCGAGAATGCTCGCGGTACAGAAATCCGACAAGCTGCACTGCGATTTTATCTGCTCGGGGCTCGTCTATGAATACATAATCGGGTTCAACCGCCACATGAACGACCGCGAAACGAAGATGCGAAGCGACCGCAGCAGCATGATTATCCCGGTGCTGAACTATATCGACGAAAATTACAGCCGCGATTTTTCGCTCACCGTTCTTGCGGAAATCGCCGGGATAAGCCCCCAGCACCTTTGCCGGGTGTTCAGGGAGGCCATGAACATGCGGCCGGGGGAGTATCTCACAAAAAAGAGGCTTCGGGAATCCCGGAGGCTCCTGAGGACGAGCGACCTGCCGATAGCCGAGGTTGCCGCCCGCTCCGGCTTCTCGGATTCGGGATATTTCGGCACCGTTTTCAGAAAGCACGAGGGCGTAACCCCCGCGGAATACAGAAAAATCCACGGCGGGGGATAATCATAAGGAAGCTATAGGATTAAGAATTATATTTTAAGGAGGCGCACCCATGCGAATTATCAATACGGCGGCAATTATTGCGGCGGCCGCGCTGCTGCTCGGAGGCTGCGGATTTGATTCCGCGAGAAAAACGGTCGACCCCGGCGAGGTTATACCCGCCGAAAGCTACAGCTTTGAAAAGCTCGGCTATGACGGAATCGAGGAGCAGGATTTTTACGTTCACCTTGAGGCCGAGGATTCGGCACCCGGAACCGGCGTAAGCGTTAAATCCGACAAGGCGGACTGCTCGGGAGGGAGCTATGCGGACATCTCTGACAACTCGGGATTCAGGCTCACGGTTGACATTCCCTCCGACCAGTTCTATAAGATAACCGTGCGGCACTGCGCCGGCGGACATAAGGAAAACGAGCTCAGATTCAACGGCAAGAAGGTTTTCGACATCTACTCCGAAGCGGGGGATTGGGTCGATACCGTCACCGACGGGGTATTCCTCAGCAAGGGTGAAAATACCATCACCCTCGGGAGCGGGTGGAGCTGGTTTTCAATCGATTCCATAGACATCGAGGACGGTTCGTCGATTGACGACGGCGTTTACGGCGGAATGTCCGAAACGCTTTCAAACGAATACGCCAACTTAAAGACGCAGAATATCTATCAGTATCTGCGGGCGATTTACGGTAAGAGGACCCTCGCGGGGCAATGCACCGACTACGGCAACAACACCGAAACCGACGCGCTCTATAAGGGGCTCGGGAAGTATCCGGCGGTAAGGGCGTTCGACTTTATCTTCGACAGCCCGAGCTATCCATACCCGAACGACCGCCCCGCGAAGGATTATGACCTCGCGATTGAGTGGAGCAAGGACGGCGGGCTTGTCGTATACGACTGGCACTGGCACGCGCCCTGCCGCGAGCCCGATTTTTACTCCGAAAAGACGTCCTTCAGGCTCTCGAACGCCGTAACCGACGAGGATTTGGCGCATATGGATTTGAAAGATATAAAGAAGCTTTACGACGGCGGCGAAATAAGCGAGGAGGCCTATAAGCTTGTCAGCGACATCGACGTAATATCGGGGTATTTGCAGAAGCTTGAGGATAACAACGTCACCGTTCTCTGGCGGCCGCTTCATGAGGCGTCGGGCGGCTGGTTCTGGTGGGGAGCGTCGGGCCCGGAGGCATATAAGTGGCTCTGGAGGCTTATGTATGAGCGAATGACCGACTACCACGAGCTCGACAACCTTATTTGGGTATGGAACGCGCAGGACGAAGGCTGGTACCCCGGCGACGACTGCTGCGACATCGCGGCGATTGACATATACGGCGCGGCGCACGACTACGGGGTATCCCCGGCGACGCTTGCGGATATGCGCGAATGGTCCGGCGGGGACAAGATGGTAACGATGAGCGAGTGCGCGACGATGCCCGACCCCGATTTGATTGTCCGCGACAACGCCTACTGGCTCTGGTTCGCGGTCTGGAACTGGGACTATATCGTAAAGGACGGAACGACCGAGCTTTCCGACGCGTTCACCGACTTCGACATGATGAAAAAGGTCTACGACAGCGAAGTGATTATCACCCGCGACGAGCTGCCGGAGTTTTGATAAGATAAAAAAGCGGTATGCGGAGGGGCATACCGTTTTTTGTATCCTGCATTATTGACATTTCCCACAATATTTTGACTTTTTCGGAAAACCGCTTGACATATACTGCGCCGGGGTGCAATATAGAGGTATAACCGAAAGGAGGAAATTTTTATGAGCGATAAGCTTTTTACACCGGTGAATCCGAACGCGCAGCAGTGCGTTAAAAACGTGCTTGAATTTTTGAGCGATATTTCGGGGGACAAAATCGTCACCGGGCAGCATACGCAGTCGATGGCTCAGGAGGAGCTTCACAAAATTGAGGAGATAACCGGAAAGCAGCCCGCGCTTTTGGGGTTCGAGCTGCTGTCATATTCGCCCAACATCAACTATTCGGACACCGACCCGGAATGCATGGAGGAGGTCGGGGCCAACTACGGAACGCTCAGGCGCGCGTGGGAGTGGGCGGAGAAAAAGGGGCTTATTACCTTCACATGGCACTGGTTCTCGCCGCTCGGCGGCCGCTCGAAGTCGTTTTTCTCCTACAACACCGACTTTGACGCGTCGAAGGCCGTAATCGGCGGCACCCCCGAAAACCGCGCGCTGATTTCTGACATGGACTGCATGGCGGGGATTTTGCGGCCGTTTTGCGACAAGGGCGTGCCGATACTCTGGCGGCCCTTCCATGAGGGCGACGGCAGGTGGTTCTGGTGGGGAGCAAAAGGCCCCGAAACCGTCAAAAAGCTTTACAGAATGATGTACGAGCGGTTCACGAATGTTCATGAACTTAATAATTTAATCTGGGTATGGAATTCGCAGGCTCCCGAGTGCTATCCCGGCGACGACGTAACGGATATAATCTCGCGGGATATGTACCCCGAGCCGCACTGCCACACCGCGCAGGAGGATAAATATTTCGAGCTGTTAAAGATTACGAAGGCCAAAAAAATCGCCGCGATAGGCGAAATCGGCGCGCTCCCCGACGTCGACGAAATCCACCGCCTCGCCCTCGGCTGGAGCTACTTTATGACGTGGTCGCACGGGTTCGTGCTGAACGAGAGCAACACGAGCTTTGAGTATCTCAGGAAGGTTTACCGGAGCCCGTGGGCGGTGACGAAGGAAGGGGTGGAGGGGGTGTATTGAGGGGTGTCAGAGGGGGTGGGAAAGAGAGGGGGGGCGCGGGGACGGAGCGGGAGGAACTGCCAAAGCCGGGTGGGCGGGCGGGTGGGGCCAACCAAACCAGCGCAGTCCCCGCGCCCCCATTCGCGACGAACCCGCCCCCCGGAGCCCGCAGGGCGGAGCGGGGGTGGGTGAGGAACGAATCCGGTCAGAGGCGCAGATGTCGGAAGTCAGAAAACAGAACGTTGGAGCCGCAGCTCTGTGTGAGTTAAAGGATAGGGAGCACAAGTATCCGGCTTCGGCAAAAACCTACCTCCTGCTGATGCCTGAACCTCACCCACCCCCGCTCCGCCTCCGGCTCCGGGGGGCGGGATTCGGCTCAGGCCGGGGTGGGCGCGCGGCTCGCCGAAGCTTCCCGCGCACCCCCCCCGCGCGGCGGAGAAAGCTGTTGCATCGGTCCCACCCGCCCGCCCCCCGCAGTTTCGCAATATCCCCCCCGCTTTCTCCGCCGCGCTATCCCTACCTAACCTCCAACATCTCCCCCTCCCCCTCACTATCCCTTCCGTAGCAAACGACCCGCTCGTTAATCACCTTAAGCTCGGTATCGCCGGCATTCTTAATATAGAACGTATAGTCCCCCTCCTCGGCGACGCGGACGATGAGGGAAAACGGGCCGGGGACGTAGCTGAACGCGGAGCTGCGGATTTCCTCGTTTACGGTGAGGACGGTTTCGCGGCCGTCTTTGATGTATCCGACCTCGACCGGAACGCGGTAGTCAAGGCTCTTGTCAAGGCCGTCGAACGCCCACTGAATGTCGCAGATTCCCTTTTCGAGATGGCAGCTTCCGTCGGGATTTATCACCGCGCCCGAGCCCTCGACGTTTCTTATGTCGCTGATTTTAATCATGTCGCCCGGCGCGAACTTTCCGGGGTCGGGGATTGAATATCGCGTGATTTTAAGCGTAATATCGCCCTGCGGCATTTTGTCAGCCGTTTCTATGAGCGACCTGTAAAGGCTTCCTTTAGAGGATTCGACCGAGGCGTAATATTCCTCCTCCGACATGTATTCCTTTTCGGGATTGTATTCCTCAACCGCGTCGCTGAGGGTGATATAGCCGAGGTTCACGTCGTAGCACTTTGCGCCCTCTTTGAGGCTTTCAGCGTCGCCGGTGAGCCATTTATCGAACTCATCGCCGGAGATTATAACCGTGTCCTGAAGCGCGATTCCGTCGAGCCCGAGCTTCGCCGCAGTTTCTGCTTTAAGGGCAGCGCAGCGTTCGGTGCAGCCGTTTGAAGTTATAATCTCATAGTACGATTCGCCCTGAGAGTTTGTGTAAACGCGCACAGCCGCGCTGTTTTCGCCGTCGGTCTCGGTTCTCATCGGGTCGATTTTTGTGACTGTCGCTCCGTCAAAATCGCTTTCCGAAAGCTCAATTTCGCCGAATTTATAGGGCTCGCCGCTGTTTTCGGCATATGCTCCCGCCGTGAAATTAACGCTTCCGCCGCCGTTATAGTTGATTGAGAAGGAATAATTTCCCGCCTTCGGGGCGACAAACAGGCAGACGACCCGCGTTCCTACGGCAACGCTCTTTTCGGTTTTATAAAAGCTCTCGCCGTTGTACAGCCCGTTCGCGCTCAAAGAAGCGACCTCATCATCGGTCGGGGTTCTTTTGAAATCGCAGATAACCGCCGCGCGCTCGCCCTCCTCAAGGTTGAGATAGTCCCAACCCTTCTCGCCGTTTTCGTAGACATTGTGAATCTGCTGAAGCGAAGCGTTGCCGGAAATCGTAAATTCGGCAAAGCTGTCCCCGTCGGTTTTTTCGCCGCTTTCGCCGTATGCCTTAGCGTCGGTGAGATGAGTTCCGTTTTCGGGAAGAGTTTCGGGTTCGGCCGCTCCATCGTCGGAAACCGGCAGCGAATCCCCGTCCGGCTTTTTCGGAACAGGCTCCACCGAGGCCGCAAAAACGCTGATTGATACCGCGGCGATAATCAACGCCGCCGCAATTGCTGTAATAAACGTCAACTTCTTGAATTTCATTATTGATACAATCCTTTCTTCTACGGAATTTTTCCGGAATGCGCTGACAAGGGCGGAATGCCCCCGCAGCTCCTCCATCGAGATGATTGTCATCGCGTATGCCGAACGCGCCTTTTGGCCGCCGCAGCGTTTAAGAACGCACTCGTCGCACCAAAGCTCAATATCGCGGTTGTACATCGAGTAGAGAGCCCAGACGAGCGGGTTGAACCAGTTTAGGCATAAAACCGCCGCCGCGACAGGCTTTTTAAGCGCGTCGAGGTGTTTTACATGCGCAAATTCGTGCTCCAAAATATACCCGAGCGCGTTTTCGTCGCACATCGACAAATCCTTCGGCAAAACGATAACCGGGTTAAATACCCCGTATGTGAGCGGCGAGTTCACGCGGTCGGAATATTTCACCGAAACCCGCCTCTCAAGCCTGTAGACGAACAGCCAGTCCTTGACGTAGCTGTTTTCGACGGGCAGGGCCGTCCTCAGCTTTTTCAGGGTATAAACGTAGGAAACAACGTAGTAAATCCCCATCGCCGCCGCGCCGAACGCCCATACCGCGACCCACGGAAAGCTCCTTTTCACGCTTTTTTCGGAAGCAGGGGAGCCGGGAGCATTCCCGGAATTTTCGTAAGCTTCGCCCGCCTCCGCCGATGTTCCGGCAGGGGAGTAGTCGGGGTAATCATAGGGCAAATCGGCGTTTTCGGGAACAAATTCCTCCGCCGTTGCAACGCCTTCCCGCGGCGGCGCATATCCTTCTGCGGGAAGAATCGGCAGGGCGATGTTTACGGGAATAAGAAGCCTTAAAATCGCAAGCTCCCACGCGGCTACGAAAACGCGCTTCGGGAGCCTTCGCAGAAAGAGCGCGCGAAATAGGGCTATCCCCGCAATCAACGCCGAGCCGGAGGCGAGAAATTTCCAAAAAACGGCGGCAGTCATTCCAAATCCTCAACGAGCTTTTTGAGCCTCGCAATTTCCTCCTTCGAGAGGCTGCGGCGGCCAATCAGCGCGGCAAAGAGCTTGTCGGCGGAGCCGTCGAAAATACGGTTGACGAGCTCCTCGGCCTCGTTTTTCTGGACCTCCTCCTTCGCGATGAGCGCGTGGCAGACAAAATTCGGCTCCCTTCGCTCGACCGCGCCCTTGGCGACGCATTTTTTGATGACCGTATAGGTCGTGTTCACGTTCCAGCCGACGCTTTTTCCGAGGGCTTCGGAAATCTGCTTCGCGGTGCGGTCGCCCTCGCGCCAGAGAACGTCCATCACCTTAAGCTCGGAATCAAACAGCTTGATACTCATATATTCACACTCCTTTTTTTGAAACTATTGCAATAGTTTGTACTTCTATACTATCACAATAGTATCACGATGTCAAGGGGTTTCGTGAAAATTTTTATCAAAAAAAGGAGAGGCCGTCACCTCTCCCTTAAATTTGAAAGAATAATCCCCGCCGCGACGCCGACGTTGAGGGATTCAACCGACGGCTCCAAATCGATTCTAACCGCCGCGTCGGCGGCCTTAAGAAGCAGTTCCGAAACCCCGTTCGCCTCGTTTCCGAAGATTACAGCAGTCTTTTTTCGGGAAAATCTCCGCGCCGCTTCCGCGAGCGTGCAGCTCCCGTATGGCGAGGTCGCCGCAATCGCGTATCCCGCGCCTCTAAGAAAGTTAATCAGCCTTTCGGCGGGAATATTCGCGTATCCCGCACCGAGAGCGGTTCCACGCGAGGCGTTGACGATATTTTTATAGTAAATGTCGTTAGCGGTATTCGTGAGAATAACGTTGTGAAAGCCGAACGCCGCCGCCGTCCTGATAACGGTCCCGATGTTCCCGTGGTCCCTTACGTCGTCGAGGACGACCGCCGGGAGGGAGGTATCGGGCCTTGTATTCCCGAGCCGCGCCACCGCGATAACGTCGGCGGCCTGCGACGTTCCCGAAACCTTCTTTGAAATCCCCTCCGAAATCAAAAAGCACTCCGCGCCCGGGTTAAAATCCAATGGGCGGGTGCAGAGGATAAATTCCGGCTCGCAGCCGTATTCCCTTGCCCACATAAGTGCCTCCGCGCCGTAGAGAACCGTCCGCCCGGTTTCGCTCCTCACCCTCGGCAGGGCAAGCTCCCGCGCGAGCCGCACCCGCTCGTCTTTAATTGAAGTAATTATCTGCATTTTCGTCCGCCTCCTTTCTTGCGACGTCACAGATAAGACGCATGGCGCGAAAAAAAGGTTGGGACAAAACGAAAAATTTTCAAAAAAATCGCGGCAGCCCGGTTTTTCGGATTGCCGCGAATAAATTTTCTGCGGGACTATTTTGCCGCCGCCTGTCTGCGCTTTACTTCCTCGAAGCTGACGCCGAATTTCTCATAAATCGTCCTCGCGTAGCCGAATTCCTGCGGTGCGGCCCGCTCGATTCTGTAGAGCCGCTTGTTGTCGGCGGTGCGGTCGACGGTGGTGACTATGCTGACGAGCTTTGTATCGCCCTCGACCTCCTCGTTAAGCCTGTCAAGGCTCTTTGCGAGCTCCAAAAGGTGCGTTGCGTAGATTCCCCGAACGCCTACGCAGCGGAAAATCTTCGTAAGCTCGGTGGCGATATAAACGCACTCGGTCGGGGTGGTCGACTGAATGGATTCGTTTAAAAGAAGCATGCTGCAGCGCGTGGCGGTGTCGACGGTTTCCTTGAACTGCTTGCACTCCTGGGTGAAGCGGGAGGTGTTAAGGCCGACCTCCTCTTCCTTCGGGAAGTGGGTGTAGATAAAGTCGACAGGTGATATTTCGCATTCGGAGCAGGGGACATAGATTCCCGCCTGGGCGAACACCTGGACGATTCCGACGGCGCGGGTATAGGTGGTTTTTCCGCCGTTGTTCGCGCCGGTGAGGACGAAGAACCGCCCGTCGTCGTCGAAGCGGCAGTCGTTTGTTATAATCTTGTCCTTGAGGCTTCCCATCGGGTCGGAGCCGACCATCTGGATATAGAAGGAGAGGTCGAAAATGCCCTTTGCGTTCATTTTGCGTTCCTCCATCGGGAGGTACTTCGGGCGGCACATTTCGAGCCCGCGAGCGCGGACTGCTTCGACGATTTTCTTCGCGCCGATGTAGAAGCTCATCTGGCTCTCGAAGGTCAGGATGTCCTCGGTCGATTTCTTGAAATACGCCCGAATCGCGGTATCGAGATGGCTTATATACTCGGAATTGACCTCCTTAAGCTCGCGGAAGAGCGGGGCTTCGAGGTCGTTTGTTCCGCCGTTTTCGTTATAAAGCGAATGCGTCTTTCCGATAGCCCTGCCGGTTTCGCCGACGCGGTTAAATAGCCAGTCGAAGCGGCCTTTTTTCTTAATCGGGTCGGTGGAAACGGACATCAGCATCGCCTCGACCGGCCTCATCATGTCGTCGAAGTTGATTCCGACGGTAACGCTCTTAACGCCCTTAGCGAGGATTCTCAGGCATTCGTCGGTTTCACGCTTTACCTCGTCGAAATATTCCGAATTATACACCGACGAGAAGTAATCGGTAAGCCCCCGAAGGGCGGCGGAGTGGAATTTATCCTTATTTTTGTCGCAGAACTCATGGCACTTCGTTATACATTCGATAAACGTCTTTAAGCTTTCAAGCCGCTGGTTAAGCGCGTAGAAGCTGTCCGCGAGGCCGAGCTTCTGGACGTTCACATGTTCGTTTATATAGAGCCTGTGGACGTTTTCATACAAAACCGCTTCAAGAGCCGGGACGTTGAGAAAATCCTCCAGAATGTCGAGGCGGTAATTGAGGGTTTCGGGGTCGGTGGAGAGCTGTTTGAAGTACTCCAACGCCTTCGTCGAGTATTCGGGGCAGATAAGCCGCGCGAGCTGTTCGAGCTCCAAATTTGTCACATAGTCCTGCGGAAGCTTTGCGAGCGCGGAGCCTCTTTCGAGGTGTTCGCGTTTTTTCTCCTCCGAGGGGTACATAAGGTCGACCAAGTGCATTTCCTCAGCCATATAATGTTCCTCCTTATTCGTCGGTTTTTGCCTGTATTTCTGTCCAAGCCGGCAGGAAACCGGCCCGTAAAGCGTTTTTAAACGACGGGATATTGTTCCAATGGCAGCTGTAAAACGGCGTCTGACCGGTTTTAATTATCTCATGTGCGAGAGACGAGGTAAGCGCAGAGGCGATTCCGTTCCTGCGGTATTCCGGCAAAACGTCGATTCCTATTTGAAGCATATTTTCCGCGTCCTGAGAGGCTCCTGCCAAACCTATCAGCTTTTCTCCGTCATATGCTCCGATGGCTATTTTGTCAAGTTGCGGCCTTTTTGAGCAAAGCGCGTTCGACCATTCGGGAAGATACAGGCTTTTAAATTCATCTGGCCGCAGCAGACGGATTTCATAACGGCAGGTGAGAGGGTTGATATCGTCGCCCGCCGGAAGAAAGTATATATTCTCAAAGGTCGGTCTGAAGCCGAGGGATATAATTTCCTCTGCAAATATTATATTTGAATCCTTCAGCGCGTCTGAAATCTCTTCAAATTTGTCCCCGCGAACAGAAATGGCGTTTCCGGAGCCGTAGCTTACAGCGAGAAAATCTACCTGTTCGGGGTAAAATGCCTTTGCGCCATCGCGGTGTACCGAAACATTGAACGTATTTTCAGATTTAAGGAAATCCTCAGGCTTGCAGCCAACGTCAACCGCCGACTGCCGAAGTGCGGTCTCAAGAAAATTAAGGCTCATATTCAAAGCACTCCATATACTTTAGCTTAAACAGGTTAAGCTTATGCAGCCTGTCGATTTTCGCCTTGATTTGCGGCTCCGGTTCGATTCCCTCGCGGATATATGCGTCCAAAACCGCATAGGTAAAGCCGAGGTTGTCTTCGTCGGTTTTCCCGCAGAGGCCGTCGAGCGGCGGTTTTTCGACAAATTTTTCCGGGAGGCCGAGATGGCGGCCGATTGCCTTTACCTCCTGAACCGTGAAGCAGGAAATCGGCGAAAAGTCGCCGGCGGCGTCGCCGTAGCGGGTTGAGTAGCCTACCCAGTCCTCCGAGAGGTTGCAGGTATTCGCGACGCGGCCGTTTTTGGACTGCGCGACGGCGTATAGAACCGTCATTCTCACGCGCGGCGGGATATTTGTAACCGTCTGCGCCGAAGGCTCGAAGCCGAGGGAGCGTTTTACCGCCGCGACCGCCTCGCCGACGTTGACGGTGAGGGTATTTATTCCCAGAATTTCGCAGAGCTCAATCGCGTAAGCGATGTCGGCCTGTTCGCCCGACGGCATCATTACGCCGATTACGCGTTCGCGGCCGAGGGCCTTTGCAAGAAGAGCCGCGACGACGGAGCTATCCTTTCCGCCGGAGATACCGACGACGGCGTTGCAGCCCTTGCCGTTTTCCCCGAACCAGGCGCGAATCCAGCTTATGCATTCGCGGGTGGCTTTTTCCGGGTTAAAGGAGTATGGCATAGTTTCACCTCTTTTTTGTGGGGGACGGGTGCGTGAGCCGCGGGCGCGCGCGGAATCAGGGCGAAGCCCTCGCCGCCCGGAGGGCGGCGCGCCCCGCGCCGCAGGCGCGGGGCGGTCGGGCGCGAATGCGCCCGACAGGGCTTCGCCCGGGCCTTGGCGCAGGC
>CANPZQ010000002.1 GCA_947588775.1 uncultured Clostridia bacterium | reverse complement strand
GTGATGGCCACGCAGGCGATGGATTCGCCGTAAGTGGTGTTCGGGCAGCCGCCGAAGAACGCGCCCGCCATCGAGCCGACGCCGTCGCCGAGGAGCGTTCTCGCAAGACCCGGCTCTTCGAGGAGGTCCTTATTGATAATCGAGGAGATGTTCTTGTGGTCGGCGACGTGCTCCGCGAACACAACAAACGCGACCGGTATGTACGCAAGCGCAATCGCACCGAAGTAGGACGCGCTGAGCTCCCCGAACGCGCCGAACGCCGTTAAGAATGTAAACGAGGGGAGATGAATGAAGGTTCCGAGCCCAACGCCGCCCTCAACAAGAGCAGAGAAGGAGCCGAAGTTGACGATTTTAAGGGAATCGATGCCCGCGGCGTTTCCGATAACCGTGAAAACGGTTGCAACGGCATATCCCGCAAGAATTCCTATAATAAAAGGTATCAGCTTCGCCATCTTCTTGCCGTAAGTGGAAGCGATGGTGGTGACGATGAGGGTTATAAGCCCAACAAGCACGCAGAGAAGCGTCGCCGCGACGGGATTTCCCTCCGCGTCGGCAACTCCGCCCTTTTGCAGGTCGCCGATTGCGTTTCCTGCAAGCCCGAGCCCGATAATCGCGACGGTCGGGCCGATTACGACGGAGGGCATGAGCTTATTTAGCCAGCCGACGCCGACAGCCTTGACCAAAAGCGCGATAACGACGTAAACAAGTCCCGCTAAAATCGCGCCGATAATAAGGCCGAGGTAGCCGAGCTGCATCGAAACGCCGCCCGCGAAGGCAGCGGCCATCGAGCCGAGGAAGGCGAAGGACGACCCGAGAAAAACAGGGGACGAAGCCTTCGTGAAGAAGACGTAAACGAGGGTGCCGATACCCGCGCCGAAGAGAGCGGCCGCGGGGTCCATCGTCGGGTGGGAGCCGTCGGCGAGGGTTACGCCGTTGGTGATTACCGGAACGACGAGCGTCGCCGCCATGATTGCGAGCAGCTGCTGAATCGCAAATACAATAATCTGCCCGAACTTTGGCCTGTCTTTGATACCGTAGACTAATTTCATTTTGCATTCCTCCAATATTTTAAATAACGGTGTTACCCGTTTTCCATCAGCTTAACGGCCGTTTCTCCGTCATACGGCGGAATCAGCACGTTTATAACCTCGCTGTGCGAAGTCGGGATATTTTTTCCGACATAGTCCGCGCGAATCGGAAGCTCCCGATGGCCGCGGTCAATTAAGATTGCAAGCTGAATCGCGTCGGGCCGTCCGAGCGAGAAAACAGCCTCGATGGCCGCGCGGGCGGTCCTTCCGGTATAGAGAACGTCGTCGGCAAGGATAACCTTTTTCCCGGAAACCGAGAACGGCAACTCCGCCTTTTTAAGCACCGGCGCGCCGGCATGAATATCGTCGCGGTAGTGGCTTATGTCTATGTCGCCGCATGGCACCTCAACGCCCTCGAAAGCGCGGATATTGTCGGCGATGACCCTTGCGAGGGCTGCGCCGCGCCGCAGAATCCCCACAAGACAGATATTTTCCGCGCCCCTGTTTTTTTCAAGAATCTCGTGCGAGATGCGAGTAAGGGCGCGTTTAACGGCTCCCTCGTCCATCAGCACGGCTTTTTCAATCAGCCTGTCCGTTTCAACCCCTCCAAAAAAGCCCTATCGCGCCACAGTGCGGTAAGGCCAAAAGCAATATCCCGTCTTATCGGCATCACTGTACCGCATGTTAAAGATTGATAAAAGTATACCACCATATATAGTGTTTGTCAAGAGATTTTGTTGAAATAATTTGAGAAAAGGGGGAAATGGGGTTGACAAAAATGCTCGGGGGGGGGTATAATGTAAATAATCTTGTATAGGAGGAAAAATTATGAAAAGAATTTTGGCATTATTAACAGCTCTTGTGACTGTTGCGGTAATAACAGTCGGTGTGAACGCATGGGGCTTTGTCGCTCCGCAGGCAACACCCACGTTAAATGCCGCTGACAGTATCGGCAAGCGACTTCCCGAGCTGGAACAGTCTGTCACCGCCGCAGGATTTTATTATCGTGCAAGTTTTTACGGTATAACGTTTGCAGATACAAGACCCAATTCCGGCGTAAACGGCATAATTACCCCGCAAACCCTTATTGAAGCACCTCTTGGCGGCGACGGTGGGTATGTATCTTTACTTTTTTATATATACGCGCCCAATGACCTTGAAAATTATATTCTGGCCGGTCAGACATCAATTTACCCTGAATATGGTGAATATATTGACTTAAATAATTATCTTTCAAACGTAGTTATGTTTGACGGTTCAAGAAATTACGGGCATACAGTCGTTGTAAGCGATTATATTAAATCCCCGATGGAAGGCATTTCCGAAGAAATGTCCGAAGATGAGATTAAAAGTGTAGCAAGAAAATATAATTACGGGTATGTCAAACTTTCGCAAGACCCTGAATGGTCGGACGAATATTCTATTCTTCTATCTGACGGCACTTGGGAAATTTCATTTAACTATGAATACTATAGGGGAGATATTCCGGACACTGCTATTGCGGTTATATGTACTCATACTTGCGGTGATTGCAGTAATGCCTCATTTAGTTCGGGAATTGATTCACGCGACGGACGTGATCCGAGATGGTACAACTGGACTACTCAGTATCACTGGCGCGAATGCTTCTGCGGACAAGACATTGATTACGAGGCGCATGAATTTGTCAACAGCGTTTGCAGGGTTTGCGGTGCTCTCAAAGGGTTAAATCAGAAAAAGCATACTCATAATCGTAATTCAAGGGACTATAACGAAACGATGCATTATTATACCTGCTCTCAATGCGATTCGCCTTACTTCGGCTGCGATTATGATACAGAACCCAAAGAGCATTATTTCTATTCCGACGGCACTTGCGGCGGCTGTGAATATATAAATCCTGCTTATGCTTCGCATGAACATGTGTATGATAATTATGTTCAGGATATTGAAGAAGATTATAAGCATAATGCTACCTGTGTTATTTGCGGTTATAAAAAGACCGAAAGCCATAACCTGATTAACCTGCAATCAATCGATTTCATAAGCCACAGCGGAATATGTGCAGATTGCGGTGCTTATTGGGTAAGAGTGCATGATTTTGTCGGCAATAGCTGCACGGAGTGCGGGTATACTTATCCCGAGCACGAATGCAATTCCGACGCTTATAGAAATATAGAAGTTTTAAACGCACTCGTAGGAGTACACTATAAATGCTGCTCAATCTGCGGAGAACAGCAAAGCGATTGGGAAGAATGCTCTGTAAGATGGGTAAAAGACGAAAATGCACATTATGCAATATGCGATGTTTGCGGCGATACCTTCGCCGAAGGCGCGCATACAATGCTTGACGACGCATGTATCTGGTGTGGTTACAGCACACGGCCAACCCGCCCCGGCGACCTCAACAACTCCGGCGGCAAGCCCGATGTTTCCGACGGCGTAATTATGCAGAAAATGCTCGCCGGGCTTGAGCCGATTACCTCCGCCGCCGACCTCGACGGCAACGGCGTGGTTGACGTTTCCGACGGCGTGGCGATGCAAAAAATTCTCGCCGGCCTCTCCTGAAAGCTTACCCCCTTCGCCCGAAGGGGGTTATTTTTGTCCCCGCGCGCGCATACCATTAAAAAAACGAAAGGCGTTGCCCGATGAAAAATTTTTTCTCACTGCTTCTGGCTCTTCTTTTTTCGCTGACCCTCGCGCCGCATGTCTGCGCCGCCCCTGCCTACTCCTACGTCCTGATGGAGGGCCGGACCTCGACCCTTTTATACTCCGAAAACGGCGAAGCTGTCGTCCCGGCGCACCATTCCGCGAAGCTGATGACCATTCTTCTGACCTGCGAGGCGATTGAGCGCGGCGAGCTTTCGCGCGATACCGTGCTGAAAGCCTCCCCGCACGCGAATTCGATGCAGGGCGCGCAAATCTGGCTTTCCGTCGGCGAGGAAATCCCGGTTTCGGAGCTTATTTCTGCGATAACCGTCGGCAACGCCAACGACGCGAGCGTTGTTTTGGCGGAAGCCGTTGCCGGAAGCGAGGAAAAGTTTGTCGAGTTGATGAATTCCCGCGCAAAAGCCCTCGGAATGATGGGAACGAGCTATGCCGACTGCACCGGGATTTCCCCCGAAACGGTGACGACGGCCTGCGACTGCGCGATTCTGGCGTCGCGCCTTACGGAATTTGAATGGCTCCGCGAATACCTTACGACATGGCTTTGCACCGTAAGGGGCGGAAAAACTCAGCTCGCCTCGACAAACCGACTGATTCTGACATACGACGGAATAATCGGCACCAAGGCGTATTTTTCGGAAGCCGTCGGAAACTGCGTGATTGCCTCCGCCGAGAGGGACGGGCTGATTATGGTTTGCGTGATTTTCGGGGAAGCCGATGACCTCGCCCGCTTTAAAACGGCAAAGGAAAAGCTGAACGCCGGCTTCAACGCCTATCAGATGTTCAAGCCCCGCGAATCCGACATTTTCACCGAGCCGGTCAAGGTGAAAAAGGGGGAGCGCGCAGAGGTTGAAACCGAGCTTTCGGGGCTAAGAGCCTTTGTTATAAGGAAATCTCAGGCCGGAAAGGCCGAGGTTTCGGCGCAATACTCCGATTCGGTAGAGGCTCCTGTCGAGTGCGGCCAACCCGTCGGCAGGGCGGTTTATTCGGTCGGCGGCGAGGAGATTTACTCCTGCCCGATAGTCGCAAAAGAGCCTGTTCGGAGGATAAATATATTTATCGCGGTAAAGCGAATTCTTGAAAGCATAGCGTCGATGTAAAAAAATTTTAATGTTTCACAATTTTTTCATAAAAATTCCTTGCAATCCCGAGCCGAACGTGTTAAAATATATACAACAACTTTGAAAAGAGGGATTGTCATGTCAATAGAACTTATTACAAAGTATGCCGACAGGTTTGTCGCTCCCCACGAGCTCGAAGCCTGCCGCGCGCAGCTGACCGCCGCCTATGAAACGCTCGAAAAGCGTTCCGGCCCCGGCAACGATTTTTTAGGATGGGTCGACCTTCCCGTAAACTACGACAAAGAGGAGTACGCCCGGATTAAGTCCGCCGCCAAGCGCATTCAGGGCATGTGCGACGTTCTTATCGTTATCGGAATCGGCGGCTCCTATCTCGGAGCCCGCGCCGCCATCGAGCTGATTAAGAGCCAGAACTACAACGCCCTTAAAAAGGATACCCCCGACATCTACTTTGTCGGAAACACCATCAGCCCGACCTACTTAAGCGAAATCCTCTCGATTTGCGAGGGCAGGGACATCTGTGTAAACGTTATCTCCAAGTCCGGCACCACCACCGAGCCCGCGCTCGCGTTCAGAATCTTCAAGAAGCTCGTCGAGGACAAGTACGGCAAAGAAGAGGCCAAAAAGCGCATCTTCGCGACCACCGACAAGGCCCGCGGAACCCTTAAAGAGCTTTCCGACGCCGAAGGGTATGAAACCTTCGTCGTTCCCGACGACGTGGGCGGCCGCTACAGCGTTCTCACCGCGGTAGGCCTTCTGCCGATTGCCGCAGCAGGCTGCGATGTCGACGCGATTATGGCTGGCGCGCAGGCCGCGAGAGAGGCATACAAAAACGACGACCTCAACGACTGCGAGAAATACGCGGCGATGAGAAATATTCTCTACAGAAAGGGCAAATCCGTCGAAATGCTCGTTTCCTACGAGCCCTGCTTCGGCATGATGGCGGAATGGTTCAAGCAACTCTTCGGCGAATCCGAGGGCAAGGACCATAAGGGAATCTACCCCTCCAGCGCGACCTTCTCGACCGACCTTCACTCCCTCGGCCAGTTCGTTCAGGACGGCTCGAGAATCATGTTTGAAACCGTCGTCGACGTAAAAAATCCCAAGCAGGACGTTTTCCTTGAAGCCGACCCCGAAAACCTCGACGGCCTCAACTTCCTCACCAACCAGAACATGTCCGTCGTAAACCGCAAGGCTATGGAAGGCACTATACTCGCCCATACCGAGGGCGGAGTGCCGAACCTCATCGTCAGGGTAGACAAGCTCGACGAGTACAACTTCGGCGAGATGGTATACTTCTTCGAGAAGGCCTGCGCGCTTTCCGGCTACATGCTCGGGGTAAACCCGTTCAACCAGCCCGGCGTTGAGAGCTATAAGAAGAACATGTTCGCGCTTTTGGGCAAGCCCGGCTATGAAAGCCAGAAGGCCGAGCTTGAGGCGAAGCTCTCGAAGTAAGTGATAGAACGCCCCCGCCCGCGGAATCCCCTCCGCGGGGGAGGCTCTAATATAAAAAAAGCAGCCCGAAAGGGCGGAAACGGAGTAACACCATGATTAAATTGATTACAGGCAAAAGAGGCTCGGGAAAGACCAAGATTCTGGTAGACCTCATCAAGGAAGCCGCCGCCAACACGCGCGGCAACGTTGTCTGCATCGAGAAAGCCATGCAGCTCACCTACGATATACCCTACAGCGTCCGTCTTGTCGACGTTGACAGCTACACAATCGACAGCTACGATAAGCTCTACGGTTTCGTCAGCGGAATGATAGCCGGCAACTACGACATCTCGGAAATTTTTGTCGACGGAATTCTTAAAATCGGCGGCCGCAACTATGAGGAGCTCGGCCAGTTCTTCGACATGATTGAAAAGATAACCTCCGAGATTGAAATCGTCTTTACGGTTTCCGAGGACACCGAAAATCTTCCCCAGAGCGTGCTGAAATACGCAAAATAAGCAAAATAATCGAAAATAGGTGTTGACAACCTGCAAAAATGCGGTTATAATATAGGTTGATATTCTGAGGTGTTGACGTGATTTTCCAGTTAAAGAGGCTCTTCGAGAGAATCGGGGACCGCAAGGAGCTCGACATCGTTGTTCCTTTGGAGGAATTGGGGAACGCGAATGCCGACGGATACTCGCCGTCGTTTAACGCACCCGTATCGCTCAAAGGCGTAATAATAAACCGTGCCGGAATGGTTTCACTCAGCTATACCGCCGATTATTCGCTGCGCCTTACCTGCGACAGATGTCTTGACGAATACGTTCGCGATTTTTGCCGTGAATTCGAGCATGTTCTGGTCCTTCGCGAGGATGACGTCCTAAGCGGGGATGAGGCTGTCTGCCCCAGCGGCGAGCTTGATATTACAGCTTTGGCCGTTTCGGATATGCTCGCCGAGCTTCCGACAAGGAACCTTTGCCGCGACGGCTGTAAGGGGCTCTGTCCGGAGTGCGGCGCGAATCTTAACCGCGGCGAATGCGGCTGCGCGGCAGCCGTCTGAACGAACCTAATCAACAGAAAATATTAAGGAGGTGCTGAAAAATGGCAGTACCGAAGAGAAAAGTCTCCAAAGCAAGAAGAGATAAAAGGCGTTCCGCCGTGTGGAAGCTCGACGCTCCCGCGCTTTCGAGATGCTCCAACTGCGGCGCACTGACCCCCCCTCACAAGGTATGCTCCAACTGCGGCTACTATAAGGGCGTAGAGGTAATCAAGAAAGAAGCCTGATTTTCTTCAGAATTCAGAGAAGGGGCGCGCCTCTTCTCTGTTTTTTGTGTCGGCGAAAACGGTTAAACGTCCCGTTCGCCGCGTTCGGATATTTTTAATTCAGAGGGAGGAAATGCTGTGGCTTTACCCGTTGTAGCGGTTGTCGGAAGGCCGAATGTCGGCAAATCGACGCTCTTTAACCGCCTCATAGGACAGCGGCTTTCAATTGTCGACGATACCCCCGGCGTCACCCGCGACAGAATCTACTCGAAGTGCGATTGGGCGGGGCGGGAGTTTATGCTTGTCGACACAGGCGGAATCGAGCCGAAGTCCGACGACAGAATACTTTCCCAGATGCGCCGTCAGGCGCAGGTCGCGATAGACTCCGCCTCGGTGATAATACTTGTAACCGACGTTCGCTGCGGCGTAACCGCGAACGACTACGACGTCGCGTCGATGCTTCAAAAGTGCGGAAAGCCGATAGTTCTTTGCGTGAACAAGTGCGACCGCCCCGGCGAGGCTCCGCCGGAATTCTATGAATTTTACAACCTCGGCCTCGGCGACCCGATAGCCGTAAGCTCCGTCCACGGAACCGGCACCGGCGACCTTCTGGACGAGGTGGTAAAAAGCCTTCCCGAAAACGAGGGCGATGAGAGCGGCGACGATACCGTTAAGGTTGCCGTAATCGGAAAGCCGAACGTCGGCAAGTCCTCGATTATAAACGCGGTATGCGGCGAGGAGCGGGCGATTGTCACCGACATCGCTGGAACAACCCGCGACGCCACCGACGCATACGTCGAAAATTCCTTCGGGAAATATACTTTTATAGATACCGCGGGAATACGCCGAAAATCCAAAATTTTTGAAAATATCGAGCATTACAGCGTTCTGCGCTCCTATATGGCGGTCGACAGGGCCGACGTTGCGGTTATCGTAATAGACGCGTCCGTCGGCTTCACCGAGCAGGATTCTAAGGTTGCGGGCTACGCCCACGAGCAGGGCAAGGGCTGTATCGTCGCGGTCAACAAGTGGGATTTAATCGAAAAAGAAACCAACACGATGGACGAGTTCACAAAAAAACTCAAGGCAAACTTAGGCTTTATGGACTATGTGCCGTTTGTGTTTATCTCCGCAAAGACCGGCCAGCGGCTCAACAAGCTCTTTGAGCTTATAAACACCGTCCGTGAGAACAATTCTCTTAGAATTTCTACGGGAAGGCTCAACGACATTCTTGCCTACGCCACCGAGCGCGTGCAGCCGCCGTCGGACAAGGGAAGAAGGCTAAAGATTTACTATATGACCCAGCCTTCGTCGAACCCGCCGACCTTTGTAATGTTCGTAAACTCCGCCGAGCTCTTCCATTTCAGCTATCAGCGGTATATCGAAAACCAGATTCGCGAGGTTTACGGTGGACTTATCGGAACCCCGGTGAGGATTATAGTCCGCGAACGCGATTCGTCAGACACAAAATAGGGGAGAGCAAAAATGAAAGCGATAATTCTTGCAGCGGTATTTATCCTGTCATATATAATCGGCAGCCTCAATTCCGCGATTATATGCACATATTTAATCAAGCGTAAGGACATCCGCGAATACGGAAGCTTCAACGCCGGGCTTACAAACGTCTACCGCTGCTTCGGCCCCGTCGCCGCCGCCGCGACGGTCGCGATGGATTTGATGAAGTGCGTAATCGTCGTATTCGGAACGCGCCTTGTGATGAGGCTCCCCGTTTTTGAGGACTTCGGGCTCGACGTTCTGTCGGTGACGATGATTTCCATGCTCTGCGTTATAGTCGGGCATTGCTATCCCGTGTTCTATAAATTTCACGGCGGCAAGGGGATTTTGCTCGGGGCGGTATGTATGCTTCTAACCGACCCGGCGGTATTTTTGCTCGAAGCGATAGTTTTTATAGTTTTGGTAGCGTCGACGAAGTATATTTCGGTAGGCTCTCTCGCCGCATGCGTTGGGTATCCGGTATTCACGCTTTTGTGGCAGAACCTTTCAAACGCGTATTTCGGCGGAAGCTACGAGAATATCGGCCTGCACCTTCTTATAATCCTGCCGGTATTCGTCATATGCTATACAAGGCATTTTCCGAATATCCGCCATCTTTGGGAAGGCACCGAGAAAAAATTTTACTTCCATAAAAAGGGGGAGGACGAGTGAACGTGGACAAAAAAAGGATTACAATTCTCGGCTCCGGCGGCTGGGGGCTCGCGCTTGCATGCACCTGCGACCGCCTCGGACACTCCGTCACCGTCTGGAGCGCGTTTAAAGACGAAATCGACGCGATAAAGCGGACCGGCGAGCTTAAGGCGAAGCTCCCCGGGGTTCAGATACCGAAATCCGTCGCCCTCACCACCGATATTAGCTGCGCGACGGGCGCGGACATCGTTTTAATCGGCATACCGACGGCGTTTGTGCGCTCCGTCTGCGAGCAGGCGAAGCCGCATATTTCCCGGGAAAGCATCCTTGTCAGCACGGCGAAGGGCCTCGAGGGCGGAACGCTTAAGCGAATGAGCGAGATAATTTCCGAAATATTCCCGGAAAACACGATTGTCGTGATGAGCGGCCCCTCCCACGCCGAGGAGCTCGGCAGGGGAATCCCGACCGCGGTTGCGGTCGCCTCCGAAAACCGCGACGCCGCAGTGATGATTCAGCAGGCGTTTTCCGACAACACCCTGCGGCTCTATGTCAATGACGACGTTATCGGCTGCGAAATCGGAGGCGCGGTTAAAAACGTAATCGCGCTCTGCTGCGGCGTAACCGACGGCCTCGGGCTCGGCGACAATACCAAGGCCGCGCTTATAACCCGCGGGCTTTCGGAGCTTTCCCGCCTCGGCGAGGCTCTCGGCGGCAAGCCAAGGACGTTTTCGGGGCTTGCGGGGCTCGGCGACCTCGTCGTAACCTGTACGAGCATTCATTCGCGAAACTACCGTGCCGGAGTTCTTATCGGGCAGGGAATCGAGCCCGAGGAGGCCGTCCGCAGAACCGGAACGGTCGAGGGCTACGCCTGCGCGAAGGCGACGCTGGAGCTTGCGGGAAAGCTCGGCGTTTCTATGCCGATAACCGAGGAGATAAACGAAATCCTCTTTAAAGGCCAGCCCGTCCGGCAGGGGATTATCGACCTTATGAGCCGCCCGACGGGGAGCGAGTAGACCCGGGGAGGCTCTCTCACCCGCCTTTTATCCTGCCGGAGTTTTCTGCCTCTTACCGGGGCGAAGCCCCGTGCGCTTCGCGCACCGCCGCCTGCGGCGGCGCGCCGGCCTTCGGCCGGCGGGGGCTTCGCCCCTCCTCCCGCACAATCCCTTCAAAGTCCCGCCCGCGCCAAAAATTAGGTGCGGGCGAAAATTTTTCCCGAAACGTCTTTACATTCACCAAGTTTTAGTGTAAAATAGATATATAAAAATTAAATGAGGAATGTGATATTATGGCACCTGCATACAAAAGAGTCCTTTTAAAGCTCAGCGGCGAGTCCCTTTCCGGGGAAAAACACAACGGCCTCGACTTCGGGGTGATTGAAAAAATCTGCTCCGGAATCAAAAAAGCCTACGACGCCGGCGTTCAAATCGGTATCGTCGTCGGCGGAGGGAATTTCTGGCGCGGCCGCTCTTCGGGAACAATGGACCGCACCCGCGCCGACCATATCGGTATGCTCGCGACCGCGATGAACGCACTTGCAGTGGCCGACGTTCTGGAATCGATGGGCGTTGACGTAAGGGTTCAGACCTCGATTTTTATGCAGCAGATTGCCGAACCCTATATCCGAAACCGCGCCATTCGCCATCTTGAAAAGGGGAGGGTCGTAATCTTCGGCTGCGGAACCGGAAGTCCCTTCTTCTCGACGGATACCGCCTCGAGCCTTCGCGCCGCCGAAATCGAGGCCGACGTGATGCTTAAAGCAACCATGGTAGACGGCGTATACGACAAGGACCCGCATAAGTTCGACAACGCCGTAAAATACGACACCCTGAAGCTCGACGACGTTTTAACGCAGCACCTCGGGGTGATGGATTCCACCGCCGCCGCGATGTGCTCCGACAACAATATCCCGATTATAGTTTTCTCGATTGAGGACCCAGACAACATCTACCGCGCCTGCATGGGCGAAAACGTCGGAACGCTCGTGAAATGATAAATTCCGTAAAATATATTAAACCAATCTGAAAGGAGCAACTAAAATGAAAGAAGTTCTGAACGTTTCCAAGGAGAAAATGGAAAAGACGATGAAGGTTCTCGCCTCCGACTTTGCGGCAATCCGCGCCGGACGCGCAAATCCCGCGGTTTTGGACCGCATCACCGTCGACTATTACGGCACCGCGACCCCGATTCAGCAGATGGCGGCAATATCCGTTTCCGACGCGAGGGTTCTCGTAATCCAGCCGTGGGACAAGTCGTCGCTCAAAGCTATCGAAAAGGCGATTCAGGCGAGCGACCTCGGCATCAACCCCGCAAACGACGGCTCGGTAATCCGCCTCACCTTCCCCCAGCTGACCGAGGAACGCCGCAAGGAGCTTTCCAAGAACATTAAAAAGCTCGGCGAGGACTCAAAGGTTGCAATCCGCGCCATCCGCCGCGACGCAAACGACAAGGTTAAAACCATGAAAAAGAACGGCGAGCTCACCGAGGACGACGTAAAGCTCTTCGACAAGGACATCCAGAAGCTCACCGACAAGTACATCGAAAATATCGACGAAGCGGTCGCAGTCAAGGAAAAGGAAATAATGACCGTCTGATACAGATATATCCCGGCGCGCAGGGCGGGGCTTTCCCGCTTCTGCGCCCCGAATTTTCCGAAAGGGGGCTAAGAGCTTGCCCTTTATTAAAAAGGAAGCCGCACCCGCGTCGGTTCCCGAGCACGTCGCGATAATAATGGACGGCAACGGCAGATGGGCCAAAAAGCGCGGTCTGCCGCGAACAGCGGGACACCGCGAGGGTGCTAAAACCCTTCGCAGAATAATCCGCGACCTCGATTCCTTCGGCGTTAAATACGCCACATTTTATTGCTTTTCGACCGAAAACTGGTCCCGCTCCGAGGAGGAGGTATCCTCGCTGATGAAGCTTTTGGAGGATAACCTCGACGACCTCGTGAACTATAAGGACGAAAATATCCGCCTTCGGTTCATCGGCGGCCGTGAGCGGCTGTCCGAAAACCTCGTCAAAAAAATGGAAAACGGCGAGAAAAATTCCGTCGGCCACACCGGAATGACCGTAACTCTCGCAATCAACTACGGCGGCCGCGACGAAATCGTCCGCACGGCGCAAAAGACCGCGCGGCTCGCCCTTGACGGCAAAATCGCCCCCGAGGACATAACCGAGGAGCTTTTCGGCAGGGAGCTAAGAGCCGACGGCGTTCCCGACGTCGATTTGATGATTCGCACGGGCGGGGAGCTCAGGCTTTCCAACTTTTTAATCTGGGAAAACTCCTACGCCGAGCTTTACTTCACCGACACGCTCTGGTGTGACTTTTCAAAGAAAGATCTGGAAGCTGCGCTCGCCGAATTTTCACGGCGCAGCCGCAGGTTTGGTGACGCAAAATGAAAACAAGAATAATTTCCGGCGCGGTCGCGCTGGTTCTTTTGGCGGCGGTAATCGCGCTGCACAACACTGTGGTTTTCAACATCGCCTTCGGGCTTATCGGCGCGCTGATGGTATGCGAGCTTTTTCGCGCCGAAAAGCTTGAAAAGGAGTTCACCCTGCTTATCCCGAGCGCGGCGTTCGCCCTTTTCTGGCCGGTAATACTTCGCTTTCTCCCCGACCCCGGGCGGGTTTACTCTTTTATCGGTTCCGAAACAAACGCCTCGCCCGCGCTGTGGCTGGTGTTTGCGGCGGTTCTGTATATTTTTGCCGCTTTTGCATATATTGTTACCGTTACAACGGTTTTACTTGTCCGCCACAGGACGGTTTCGGGCGGCGCGTTTTACCTCTGCGCCGCCTGCACGGCTCTGATTTCCCTTTGCATGGGCTCAATCTGCGAGATAGCCTCGCGCTTCGGGAAGATGTCGGTCGCATACCTCGCGCTGACCTTCATGGGCTCGTGGGTCGCCGACAGCGGAGCATATTTTGCGGGAACGCTATGCGGCAAGCATAAGCTCTGTCCCTCGATTTCCCCGAAAAAAACGGTGGAGGGTTTAATCGGCGGAGCGGTGACAAACGCCGCGGCTTTCGCAATCTTCGCGGCGGCTGCGAATCATATCTGTAAAGAAAAAGTACTTGACATACTTCTCTGCGCGGCCGTCGGGGTTGTCTGCTGCCTTCTGGGACTTTTGGGCGACCTGATTGCTTCGCTGATTAAGCGCGAATGCGAAATAAAAGACTACGGCAACATAATGCCGGGCCACGGCGGAGCGATGGACCGCTTCGACAGCGTTATCTACGTCGCGCCGTTCATGTATGCAGTTCTCGTATTGGTGGGATAGCTATGAAAACCGTTTCAATTCTCGGCTCGACCGGCGCAATCGGCGTTCAGGCCCTCGACGTCGCCCGAATGCACGGAATCCGGGTCGCCGCCCTCGCCGCGCATTCAAACGTCGAGCTGCTCGCAAAACAGGCGGAGGAGTTCCGCCCGAAGCTGATTTGCGTTTACGACGAGGCTTTTGCCGATAAGCTTTATGATTTGACCAAGGAAACCGGCGCGGAAATCGTCACCGGCATGGACGGCCTCTGTAAAGCCACAACGCTTGACAGCGCGGAGCTTGTCCTGAACGGCGTTGTCGGAACCATCGGCCTGAAGCCGACTTTGGCGGCAATAGAGGCCGGAAAGGACGTCGCCCTTGCGAATAAGGAAGCCCTCGTTGCCGGCGGGGACATTGTCATGGAGGCGGTCAGGCGTAAAGGCATAAACCTTTACCCGGTCGACAGCGAGCATTCCGCGATTTTCCAGTGTTTGCAGGGCTCGCGCCGCCGCGACCTGAGAAAAATAATTTTAACAGCCTCGGGCGGGCCGTTTTTCGGAAAACGCCGCAAGGAGCTTGAAAACGTCACCGTTTCGCAGGCACTTGCCCACCCGACATGGAAAATGGGCAAAAAAATAACCGTAGACTCGGCGACGCTGATGAACAAGGGTCTTGAATTTATCGAAGCCATGCGGCTTTTCGGCGTTTCGGCCGACGAAATCGAGATAGTTATTCACCGCGAAAGCGTCGTTCATTCGGCGGTGGAGTTCCGCGACGGCGCGGTAATCGCGCAGCTCGGCGTCCCCGACATGCGGGTGCCGATTCAGTACGCCCTGACCTGCCCCGAGCGGCTTGAAAGCCCTGTAAAGGCGTTGAGCCTTACGGACTACGGCTCGCTGAGCTTTTATAAGCCCGACTTCGAGGCGTTCGACTGCATAAAATCCGCGCTTTCGGCGGCGGCAGAGGGCGGCACCGCGCCAGCGATAGTCAGCGGAGCCGACGAAGAAGCGGTCGCGCTGTTTTTATCAGAAAAAATCAATTTTTTGCAGATAGGCGAGCTTGTTTCGGGCGCGCTGAAAGCAATTTCCCCGAGGCCGTTAAGAACCCCCGGGGACGTCTACGAGGCTGTGTCCGAGGCGCGCGACTACGTTATCAAAACATACGAAAACCGGCTTAAATAAAGCTTTTGAATGAGGTGTAAGCTTGACGGCACTATACATTGTCATCGCCGTTTTGGTGTTCGGCGTAATAATCATTATCCACGAGGCCGGCCACTTTACGGCGGCAAAGCTCTGCGGAGTAAAAGTCAATGAATTTTCTCTCGGAATGGGTCCGAGGCTCTTCGGCTTCGGCAGGGGCGAAACGAAATATTCCGTCCGCCTCCTGCCCATCGGCGGCTACGTTTCGATGGAAGGGGAGGACTCGGAGAGCGTCGACCCGCGCGCTTTCGGCCAAAAACCGGTTTGGCAGCGGCTTATAATTGTCTGCGCGGGCGCGCTTATGAACCTGATTCTGGGCTTCGTGATACTTATAATCGCGACTTCCTTCGAGGACGGCGTTACGACGACCAAGGTCGCCGGCTTTTATGCCGACGATTCGCCGTCGCATGTCAGCGGGCTCGAGGTCGGCGACGAAATTATCCGCGTAAACGGAATGCGGGTTTTCTGCGACACCGACATCTCCTACCAGTTCCAGCTCGACTCCGACCGCGTCTTTGAGATGACGGTAATACGCAACGGCGAAAAGCTTACTCTCCCTGCCGTGACGTTCGACGGCAGAACCGACGAGGAAGGCGCGCAGAGCCTTGTCATCGACTTCTACGTTTTAGGTGAAAAGGTATCGCCCTTTACAGTTGTAAGCTACTCCGTGCGGAAATTTGTTTCCGTCGCAAGGATAATCTGGCTCTCGCTCTTTGACTTATTGCGAGGTCGGTACACCATCAACGACCTCTCCGGTCCCGTCGGAATCGTCAACGAAATCGGCAGCGTCGTCGGCTCGACGGCGCAGGGCGTTTCGGTCGGCGAAATGCTCCTTAACCTGATGTCGTTCGTCGTGTTCATCACGATAAACGTCGGAATATTCAACCTTTTGCCGATTCCCGCACTCGACGGCGCGCGAGCGTTCTTCCTGTTAATCGAGCTCGTTCGCCGCAAACCGATGAAGCCTGAGGTCGAGGGAACGGTTCATTTCGTCGGGCTGATGCTTCTTTTCGGGCTGATGATCGTCGTAACCGTTTTTGACATATTGAAATTATTCTGAGCGAGGCAGCCATGCGTAAAATTTCACCTGTAAAGCTTAATAACCTTACACTCGACGGACGGCATATCTACGTCCAGTCGATGCTGAACATAATCTCGACTGACGTTTCGGGGAACGTCGCGCAGGCCAAAGCCCTCGAGGCGGCGGGCTGCGAGATTATCCGGGTTTCGATTCCAGACGAAAACGCGCTTTCGCTGATTGAAGCCATAAAGCGCGAAATCAGCATTCCGCTCGTCGCGGATATTCACTTCGACTACCGCCTTGCGCTCGCGGCGGCCGAGAGGGGAATCGACAAAATCAGAATCAACCCCGGAAACATCGGCTCCGAGGACAGGGTGAAGGCTGTCGCCGACGAATGCCGTCGCCGGCATATCCCGATAAGAATCGGCGTTAATTCCGGCTCCCTTGAAAAGAGGCTTCTGGAAAAATACGGCTCGCCGACCGCCGAGGCACTCTGTGAGAGTGCGCTGAACGAGGCCGCGATGCTTGAAAAATTCGGCTTTGAGGACATTGTAATCTCGCTCAAATCCTCCGATGTACCGACGATGATTTCGGCGTACCGGCTTATTTCCGAAAAAACCGCCCACCCGCTTCATCTCGGCGTCACCGAGGCTGGTACATATAAAATGGGGCTGATTAAGTCGGCAATCGGCATAGGCTCGCTTCTTGCGGACGGCATCGGCGAAACGATTCGCGTTTCGCTAACCGACGACCCGGTTAAGGAAGTTGAGGCCGGGTTCGATATTCTGCGCGCGCTTGGAAAAACCGGCGGCGTGAAGCTTGTTTCCTGCCCGACCTGCGGGCGCACGAAGATTGATTTAATCGGCCTTGCGCATAGGGTCGAGGAGGCCGTCAAAGGGATTGACAAGGACATAACCGTCGCGGTTATGGGATGCGTGGTGAACGGCCCCGGCGAGGCGCGCGAGGCGGATATAGGGCTTGCGGGCGGCGACGGCTGCGCGGTAATTTTCAAAAAAGACGAGATAATAGGCAAATTTTCGGAAAAAGACGCGCTGACTGCGCTTCTTAAAGAGATTGACAAACTTTGAGGACTTGAAAATGGAGAAAAAGCTTTCGGTTTTCTTCGGGGCATACGCCTCCGAGCTTCCTGCGAGCGTCGGGGAGGGCGAGTTCCGGAAAATGGTGTTTTCGCGCGACAGGACAATGCTTGTAATCGAGGCCGATTTTTCGGCTCTCGTGCCTTTTGAGGACCTTCGCGCGTTCGCCGCTGTGTTAAAGAGGTATCTTAATTTAAAGGAAGTTTTCGTGATTCCGAAATACCCCTCTGCGCTCCTTTCGGCGGAGGCGATGCCGGACATAATTTCCGAGCTCAAGCACCGCGTTCCGGTGAACGGCTTTCTTGACAACGCGGGCTTCACCTTTGAGGGCGATTCCTTGATTATCGACCTCAAAAACGGCGGCGAGGCCATTTTAAAGAGCTCCGGCGCGGACGAGCAGCTTTCAAAGCTCATAAACAGCCGCTTCGGCCGCAGTTTAACTGTTTCGTTTACCGGAAACCGCTCCCTCGACGCCGGCGAGCGCGAAAAGCTTCAGGACGAGCTTCTTGAAAAGCTGACGCCGCCGCCACCGCCGCCCGCTCCCCAGCGCGAAAGCGCGCCGCCGTCATCAAGCGGGGGCGGGGGATATTCCGGCGGAGGCTATTCGGGCGGCGGATACCGCTCCTATAACTCCCGCCGAAACGAGGAACCCTACGAGGTTTTCAACTATAACACCTCCGTCGTGGGCATAGATTTGGAGCCGTGCGCGACCGCGATTATGGGCAGGGAAATCCACCCCGAGGGCTCGCCCGCGGACATCTCGGGCATCACCGAAAAAAGCGGCAGCGTGTTTATCGTCGGCGACGTTTTCGGGATAGAAAGCAAGGAAACCCGCGACGGCAAGCGGCTTATAATCACCCTTTCCGTCACCGACTACAACGGCTCGATTATCGTTAAAATTATAGAGATGACCGCCCGCGGGCAGGCACTTTTGGGCAATCTCAAGGAAAACATCACCCTCGCGATTAACGGCGACGCGACCTTTGATTCCTTTGACAACGAGGTAAACATAAAGCCCCGCGACATAAGCATAGTTCACCGCATTAAGAAAAAGGACGAAGCCAAGGCAAAGCGCGTCGAGCTCCACTGCCACACCAATATGTCGATGATGGACGGAATTTCCCCCGTCGCCGACATAGTGCGCCGCGCCTACGAATGGGGAATGCCCGCCATCGCCGTTACCGATCACGGCGTCGTCCAGAGCTTCCCGGACGCGATGTACGAGGTCGACAAAATCCGCAAGGAGGGCGGCGAGTTCAAAATCGTCTACGGAATCGAGGCGTATCAGGTAAACGATGAAAACGTCGTCGTTGTCGGGCATGATTCCCGACCGCTGACGGGGGAGTTTGTCGTTTTCGACCTTGAAACAACAGGGCTTTCCGCAACAAATGAAAAAATAATCGAAATCGGTGCTGTAAAGGTAAAAGACTTGTCAGCTGTCGATAAGATGAATATCTTCGTCGACCCCGAGCGGCCGATTCCGGGGAGGATAATCGAGCTCACCGGAATCCGCGACGACATGGTAAGGGGCGCGCCCAAGGAGCCGGAAGCCATCGACAAATTCAAGGAATTCTGCGGCGAAAACCCTGTTCTCATCGCGCACAACGCCTCCTTTGACACATCGTTTATCCGCGCCGCCGCCGAGAGGTGCGGCAAGGAGTTTGACTTTACATATATCGACACAGTGCCTTTCGCGCGGTCGATGCTCCCGCAGAACTCGAAGCACACTCTCGACGCCGTCGCGAAGGCCCTGAACCTCGGCGAATTCAACCACCACCGAGCCTGCGACGACGCGGAGATGAACGCGAATATATTCATAGTGCTTTCACGCCGCCTTTTGGAGCGCGACGAGAGCGCGAACGTCGGAAACCTCAACGCGCTTTTGGCGAACACCGATATAAACCACCTGCCGACCTTCCACCAGATTATTATCGCTAAGGATAAGGTCGGGCTGAAGAACCTCTACAAGCTTGTTTCCTACTCGAATTTAAAGTATTATTACAAATATCCGCGAATCCCGAAATCCGAGCTTATAAAGCACCGCGAGGGGCTTATCGTCGGCTCGGCGTGCGAGGCGGGGGAGCTTTTCCGCGCCGTTTTTCAGGGGAAACCGTGGAACGAGCTTCTGGAAATCGCCCGCTTCTACGACTACCTCGAAATCCAGCCAATCGGAAACAACATGTTCATGCTCCGAAACGGAAGCGTCGCGTCGGAGGAGCAGCTTCGGGACTTCAACCGAACGATTGTAAAGCTCGGCGAGGAGCTCAATATCCCGGTTGTCGCGACGGGCGACGTTCATTTTCTCAACGAGCGCGACGGGATTTTCCGCAGCATTCTGACTTCGGTAATGTACACCGATTCCGACACGCAGGCTCCGCTTTATCTTAAAACAACCGACGAAATGCTTAAGGAATTTGCATATCTCGGCGAGGAGAAGGCGTATGAGGTCGTCGTCACGAATTCAAACCTGATTGCCGACATGACCGACCCCGAGCTTCGGGCGTTTCCGAAGGGAACGTTCACGCCGCATATCGACGGCGCGGACGACGAGCTTACCGAAATTTGTTGGAGAAGGGCGAAGGAAATCTACGGCGACCCGCTCCCCGAAATCGTTTACGACAGGCTCGACCGCGAGCTTAGCTCCATTATAAAGCACGGCTTCGCCGTTTTGTACGTTATCGCGAAGCGTCTTGTCGCCGATTCCGTCGAGCACGGCTATCAGGTCGGCTCGCGTGGGTCGGTAGGTTCGAGCTTTGTCGCGTCGATGTGCGGAATTTCCGAGGTAAACCCGCTTGTGCCGCACTATGTATGCCCCGAATGCCATGAGAGCGAGTTCTTCACCAAGGGCGAATACGGCTCGGGCTTCGACCTTCCGCCGAAAAAATGTCCGAAGTGCGGTGCGGAAATGAAGCGCGACGGCCACGACATTCCGTTTGAAACGTTTTTGGGATTCGAGGGCGACAAGTCGCCGGATATTGACCTCAACTTCTCGGGCGACTACCAGTCGTCGGCGCACAAGTTCACCGAGGTTCTCTTCGGCGCGGAAAACGTTTTCAAGGCTGGGACAATCTCCACCGTCGCCGACAAGACCGCCTACGGCTACGTCATGAAATATCTTGAGGAGCGCGGAAAAACCGTCAGCAACGCCGAAATTTCCCGCCTGACAAAGGGCTGTACCGGAATCAAGCGCACGACCGGCCAGCACCCGGGCGGAATGGTAGTTATTCCCTCGGACTATGAGGTATACGACTTCACGCCGGTTCAGCACCCCGCCGAAAAGACGGATTCCGACGTTATTACCACCCACTTTGACTTCAACTCGCTTCACGATACCATCTTAAAGCTCGACGAGCTCGGCCACGACGTCCCGACGATATATAAATACCTCGAGGACATGACGGGGCTTAAAATCACCGACACACCGATGAGCGACCAGAAGGTTTATTCGCTGTTTACGTCGCCGGAGGCCCTCGGCGTTACCGAGGAGGAGCTCGGGTGGTCGAACGGAACCCTCGCGATACCCGAGATGGGTACCCCGAACACCCGCGACATGCTCAGGGAAACAAAGCCGAGGACTTTTGCGGATTTGCTTCAGATTTCCGGGCTTTCCCACGGCACCGACGTATGGGCGGGCAACGCTCAGGAGCTTATCCGAAACGGCACCTGCACCATTAAAGAGGTTATCGGAACGCGCGACTCGATTATGACATATCTCATATATCACGGGGTCGACCAGAGCCTTTCGTTCCATATAATGGAGATAGTCCGAAAGGGGAAGGCCCCCGACAAGCTCACCGACGAGATGAAGCAGACAATGCGCGACCACGGCGTTCCGGAGTGGTACATCGACAGCTGCATGAAGATTAAGTACATGTTCCCGAAGGCGCATGCCGCGGCCTACGTCACCGCCGCGATAAGGCTCGCATGGTTCAAGGTTTACCATCCGCTCGAATTTTACGCCGCAATCTTCACGGTACGCGGCGAGGACTTCGACGCGGAAAGTGCGATTCGCGGAAAGCTCGCGACAAAGTACAAAATCGAGGAATATCAGCAAAAGGGCAAGGAACGCACCGCCAAGGACACAGGCGTTATGGAAACTCTGCTTATTATAAACGAGATGCTTTGCCGCGGATATGAGTTCCTGCCGGTGGATATTCACAAATCCCACGCGACCGTTTATAAAATAGAGGACGGAAAGCTCAGGCTCCCGTTCATAGCCCTTGCGGGCGTAGGCGAAAAGGCCGCGAAGGCCCTCTATGCCGCGTCGCAGAAGGACGATTTCATCTCGATTGAGGAGTTCGCCCTCGCGGCGGGAGTCAGCAACTCCGTAATCGACCAGCTCACCGAGCTCGGCGCGTTCGGGGATATGCCCGCCACCGCGCAGATGACGCTCTTCTGAAAATTTCGCGCGAAGCCGCCCGGCGCGAAGGGCGGAGCTCCTTTGGCTGCGCCCACCCGCCCGCCCCTCCCTCCTCCCCGCTACCTCCCCGCTCCGCCCTACGCGCCTCCACCTCCTAACCCCCGAATCTTCGGTAACTAAACCGCAACCCTCCGAATATTATGTAACGAAGTCATAGCACTTTAATACTTAATACAGGAGGATTCATATGGCAGAATTTGCTAATAACCCATACGGCTTCAAGGAAGCCGTAACGGTTCAGGCAGAGCGGGTATTTGACAGCTGCTCGGACCGCGACTGCCTCGAGGATTTGGAAGTCGTATTTTCCGACGCCGCCTCGGCGGCTCTCGTGAACGACGCCGTATACGCCAAGGCGCGCTGCGTCGAGGTGACAAGCGCGTACTTTTCGATAGAGCCTATACAGTTCAATAAGGGCTTCTATTCGGTCGACATTACTTATACCTTCAATATCGGGGTAGAGCTTTCGACGTCGACCCAGCCGAACGCTGCGACAAGCCTTGTAAACGGCACGGCGGCATTTACGAAAAAAGTCATTCTCTACGGCAGCGAGGGCGGCACAAAGCTCTTCAGCTCCGACGTAAACGGAGCTGTTTCTCAAAACGGCTGCTGCTACAACAACCCGCCGCGCGCGACGGTCGCCGTCGCCGACCCGATAGTTTTGGGGCTCCGCCTCGCGACTATCCCGGCTTACAGCGCATGCACCGACGCGACCTGCGAAACGGCCGTCACCGTTCCCGCAAGAAAAATGATATGCGTTACCCTCGGAATGTTCTCGGTCGTTTCGCTTTCAAGAAGCGTCCCGGTTATGCTTCCGGCGTTCGACTACGAGGTTCCCTCTAAGGAATGCACCTCGGCGACCGAAAGCCCCTGCGAGCTTTTCGACAAGATAAGCTTCCCGACAAGCGAGTTCTTCCCCAAGGGCCTTGAGGAAGCCTCGGGCGGCTGCGGCTGTTCGCAGACAAACGGCTAATATTTCGTCCGCCTCTGTCATATATTTGACAGAGGTGATTTTTTATGCTGTGCAGCCTGAGCGAGCTGAGGCGCAAGGAGATAGTCGACACAAAGACCGGGGAAATTTTGGGCCGCGCCGACGACATAAGGTTCGATACCGAAACGTCGGACGTAAAAACGGTGATTATATACGGCAGACCGAAGCTTTTCGGGCTTTTGGGGCGCGACTGCGACCTTGCGGTCAGATTTGAGGATATAAGTCTTATCGGCAAGGACGCCGTGCTCGTCACGGCGGCGGAATACCTTCCCTCGCCCGACAAAAAGCCCGAAAAGCCCGGCAATGACCCGATAAATTCAAAAAATTTCTGAAAACCCCTTGCATTTTTCAAAAAACTGTGCTACAATTGCTTGTAATTCGCACGCCGGCTGTCTGCGGAGGTGCCCGAAAATCCTCGGGTTGATACGCAGGGAGAAGCCTAAAAGCCGTACCTTTTAAGCATGTTGCAATAATTTCCGGTTTTTGCTTTTCAGCCATGCCGGCGGAGGGTTAAAAAATTTTAAACCAAACAGGAGGTTACTACCATGGCAGTAGTATCAATGAAGCAGCTTCTTGAAGCGGGCGTCCATTTCGGCCACCCCTCGAGAAGATGGAACCCGAAGATGGCTCCGTACATCTTCACCGAAAGAAACGGAATCTACATCATCGACCTGCAAAAGACCGTTCGTAAGCTCGAAGAGGCTTATATGTTCGTCCGCGACCTTTCCGCGGAGGGCGGCGAGATTATCTTTGTAGGCACCAAGAAGCAGGCGAGCGACTCTATCCGCGAGGAAGCCCTTCGCGCGAACGCTCACTATGTAAACGCCCGCTGGCTCGGCGGAATGATGACCAACTTCAAGACCATTCAGACCAGAATCAAGAGGCTTGAGCAGCTTCACAAGATGGAAACCGACGGCACCTTCAACCTTCTTCCCAAGAAGGAAGTCGTAAAGCTCCAGCTTGAGATCGAGAAGCTCGAAAAGTACCTCGGCGGCATCAAGAACATGCAGAAGCTCCCGTCGGCTCTCTTTATCGTCGACCCCAAGAGGGAGAAGATTGCCGTTTCCGAGGCGAGAAAGCTCGGCATTCCCGTTGTCGCGATTGTCGATACAAACTGCGACCCCGATGAGGTCGACTACGTTATCCCCGGCAACGACGACGCTATCCGCGCCATCAAGCTCATTTCGGGCGCAATCGCCGACGCCGTAATCGAGGGCCGTCAGGGCGAAACCGCCGCCGAAGGCGAGGAAGCCCCGACCGTTTCCGAAGAGGAATAATTTCCGGATTTTATACAAGGATATATTAAACGCGGACCCGTGAGCTGAAAATCCGGCTTTCGGGAGCTTCCGCATGATTTAGGAGGATAAAATATGGCAAATATTACCGCCAAGGACGTTTCCGCCCTCAGAGAGAGAACGGGCGTCGGAATGATGGACTGCAAAAAGGCACTTGTCGAGGCCGAAGGCGACTTCGAGAAGGCTATAATCATACTCCGCGAGAAGGGCCTCGCAACTCAGGCCAAGAAGGCCGGCAGAGTTGCCGCCGAGGGCCTTGTTATCGCCGCCGTAGAGGGCAATGTAGGCGCAATCGTAGAGGTAAACTCCGAAACCGACTTCGTTGCCAACACCGACGACTTCAAGAACTTTGTCAACACCGTCGTCAAGACCGTTATCGCCGCGAATCCCGCCGACGTTGACGCTTTAAAGGCCGCCAAGGCCGTAGGTTCCGAGAGAACCGTCGAGGAGGAGCTCCAGGAGCTGTTCCTTAAGATTCGCGAGAACATTCAGATTCGCAGATTTGCCCGCCTCGAGGGAACCCTTGTTTCCTATGTACACGGCGGCGGCAGAATCGGCGTTCTCGTAAAGCTCGATACCGACCTCGGCGACAAGGCACTTGTCTGCGGCAAGGACGTCGCGCTTCAGGTCGCGTCGATGAACGCTTCCTACCTCGACAGAGAGCATGTTCCCGCCGACGTATTAGAGGGCGAGAAGAAGATTATGCTCGCGCAGATGGCCGAGGACCCGAAGATGAAGAACAAGCCCGAGCAGGTTCTCGCGAAGATTGTCGACGGCAAAATCGGCAAGTACTACAGCGAAAACTGCCTAGTCGACCAGGAATTCATCAAGGACGGCGACCTCACCGTCGGCAAGTATGTCGACAAGTGCGCGAAGGAGCTCGGCGGCTCGATTAAGGTTGCCGAGTACGTCCGCTACGAGCGCGGCGAGGGCATCGCGAAGCGCGAGGACAACTTCGCCGACGAGGTTGCCTCGATGATTAAGTAATTTTCCGTTCTCCTTTTTAGCTTTCGGAAAAAGCCTCCGGATACCCCGGGGGCTTTTTTCATGGCGTTTATATCGGCCCTTCGTAGTCGGAAGAGCTCCTTTTTTCCGCATTTTCGGGAAAAAGCGGGTGCCGCTCCTCGAGAAAGTCCCGAAGCTCCTTCGGGTCAAGGTACTTTGCCGCTTCGGCGGCGGTCGCCTTTTGAAGCCGCGCAAGCTTTTGTTTATCCGGCATAAAAATTCACCGCCCTTCGGTGCTATTATCTGCGCCGACGGGCGGTTTATGCGAAATTCAGGGCTTTACGGCTCTTGTCGCTAAAAAGCAGGGGATATTGTGCTCGTGAAGGTACCCATAGCCGTTAGTGTCCTCGTAGATGTCGGTGAGAATAAATCCCGCCTCGAGCTGCCCGCCGATTTGCTCCTCAAGCGTGTGCGAAAACTGAACGCCGCAGTCGTCGTCCGACAGCGACTTCATCTGCTCGGGATTTTTAAGCGGGTTAAACGGGAGCGTGTTCACAATCCTCGATTCGTCGCCGTTGACGAGAAAATTCACGCCGTTGTCGAGCCCCGAAAGGAGCACTCCGCCGCTTTTCAGCACCCGAAAGCATTCCCTGAAAATCGGCTTTACCTCCTCGACGTAGCAGTTTGAAACCGGGTGAAAGATTATGTCAAACTCGCCGTCCGAAAAGGGCAGGGGCTTCGTCATGTCGGCGCGGACAATTTTCACGTTGTAGCCCTCGCGCTCAGAAACCGTCTTTTCCGCTTCAAGCTGCTTCGGGGAGTAGTCGAGAACGGTGCAGTCGGCTCCTAAAATCGAAAAAATCGGAATCTGCTGGCCTCCGCCCGAGGCAAGCCCCAAAAGCTTCTTTCCCTTTAATTCGCCGAACCATTTGTGGGGAACCGACTTTGTCGGCGTGAGCAAAACGTCCCATTTTCCGCGCCGCGCGTCCTCGCAGACTTCGTGAGCGACCGGAACTCCCCATTCCCAGCCCTCGTCAATCCAGCGGTCGATTGTTTCGGCGTTTATGTCCTGATAATTCATGAAAATCCCTCCGTTTAAGCCATTTTAACACAACGCCGCCGCTATGTCAACTTGACTGCGACAAAACTCTGTGCTATAATATCCCAAACCCGAAAAGGAGCGCGCTATGGACAATTTATACGACCCCGCCGTTATAAAAAAGATACTTTCGCGGCACGGCTTTACGTTTTCAAAACGCCTCGGCCAGAATTTTCTGATAAACCCGTCGGTTTGCCCGAGGATTGCCGAGCTCGGCGGAGCGCGTCCCGACGGCGGCGTTTTGGAAATCGGCCCCGGGATAGGGGTTCTGACGAACGAGCTTTGCAAAAACGCGAAAAAAGTCGTCGCAGTCGAGCTCGACGGCCGCCTTTTGCCGATACTTTCCGAAACGCTTTCGGAGCACAAAAACCTGAAAATCATAAACGCCGACGTTTTAAAGCTCGATTTGAATAAGCTTTTGGCGGAGGAATTTGACGGAATGCCGGTGACGGTCTGCGCAAACCTTCCGTATTATATCACTTCTCCCGTAGTAATGAAGCTTTTGGAGGACCGCCTGCCGGTGGAATCCGTCACGACTATGGTTCAGCGAGAGGCGGCGGACAGGCTCTGCGCGCCGTTGGGAACCCGCGAGGCGGGAGCGGTTACAGCGGCGGTGAGGTTTTATTCCGAGCCGGAAAAGCTCTTTTCGGTCGGCAGGGGAAGCTTCATGCCTTCGCCGAACGTCGACAGCGAGGTTATCCGCTTGAATATCCGAAAAACCCTCCCGCAGGTCGCCGACGAAAAGCTGTATTTTAAAATCGTCAGGGGAGTTTTCACAATGCGCAGAAAAACGCTTTTAAACGCGCTTTCGGGCTCTTTGGGGATTGATAAGGCCGCGGCGTCGGAGGTTCTTAAAAGCGCGGGGATTTCCCCGACCGCCCGCCCCGAACAGCTTCGCGGCGAGGACTTCGCCGCCCTCTGCGAGGAGCTTTCAAAGAGCGGCGCGGCGCATTGAAGCCGGATTTGCGAAAAAAATATGCGGCGGCACTTGACAATTTTTTCGGGCGATACTATAATATCCTTAATTACGGAAAAAAGGAGTCATTGATTTGAAATACCTGATTGACAGTATTTATAAAAGCGTCCGCGGCGAAAAGCCGGACGGCAGCCTTGTATCGGGGGCCGAAATTACCCTTGAGGGCTGGATAAGAACCAACCGCTCGTCCAATAAAATCGGCTTTATCGCCCTAAACGACGGCTCGTCGTTCAATAACTGCCAGATTGTCTACGAGGAGGATAAGCTTTCCAACTACGCCGACGTTTCAAAGCTTCTGACCGGCTGCTCCGTCCGCGTAACCGGAAGGCTCGTTATAACAGAGGGCGCAAAGCAGCCCTTTGAAATCAACGCGTCAGAAATCGAGCTTTTGGGCGACTGCGACGCTACGTATCCCATGCAGAAAAAACGCCACAGCCTCGAATTTTTGCGCGAAATCCCGCATTTAAGGCCAAAGACCAACACCTTTATGGCGGTGTTCAGAATCCGCTCCGTCGTTTCGCAGAGCCTTCATGAATTCTTCCGCCAAAACGGCTTCACCTATATCCACACCCCGATTATAACCGGAAACGACGCCGAGGGCGCGGGCGAATGCTTCACCGTTACCACCCGCGAGGACGGAAACTACGCCGAGGACTTTTTCGGCAAGCACGCCTGCCTCACCGTTTCGGGACAGCTGCATGTCGAGCCGTTCGCGCTCGCTTTCGGTAAGGTTTATACCTTCGGCCCGACGTTCCGCGCCGAAAACTCAAATACGCCCTACCATGCCTCCGAATTCTGGATGATTGAGCCGGAAATGGCGTTTTGCGACCTTAAGGGCGATATGGCCGTGATGGAGGCGATGCTTAAATACGTCATCAACGACGTGCTGAAAAGCTGCCCCGACGAGCTGGAGTTCCTCAACAATTTCGTCGCCGAGAAGCATGATTTAATCGAAAAGCTTAAAACCGTCGCTTCCTCCGATTTCAAGGTAATCACCTATACCGAGGCCGTCGACGCGCTGATTAAAAGCGGCGTTAAGTTTGAAAACCCGGTTTCGTGGGGAATGGACTTCAACAAGGAGCATGAGGTATATATCTGCGAGCAGATAGCGAAGGGACCCGTTTTCCTGATTGACTTCCCGAAGGACATCAAGGCGTTTTACATGAAGCTCAACCCCGACGGAAAGACCGTCGCCGCCTGCGACCTTCTGGTTCCGGGGGTAGGGGAGCTGATTGGCGGCTCTCAGCGCGAGGAGAGCTTCGAGCTTCTGGATAAGCGCATGGACGAGCTTAAGATGGAAAAGGAAACCCTCGACTGGTATCTCGATTTGAGAAGATACGGCGGAGTGGTGCATTCCGGCTTCGGCCTCGGGCTTGAAAGGCTCCTTATGTACGTCACGGGGGTCGCGAATATCCGCGACGTTCAGGCATATTCGAGAACGCCCAAGAATCTTAAATTCTGAGGAAGCGAAAAAATGAACCGTTACCGCCTTATATCGATTCTTATATTCGTTTCTTCCGCAATACAGCTTGCGCTCGGACTTTTTATCGGCCTTACCGACATGGTAGGGGAGTCGGAATCGACGTGGGTTTTAATCGCCCTCGCCGTCTGCGCGGTTATAAGCTTTGCGGCCGCAGTATATTTCCTGAGAAAATCCGACAGATAAAATTAACCCCGGGGCTATCCCGGGGTTTAAATTTTTCAATTTACTTTTTCTCCGCTCTTTCCTCGACAAATGTCGAGGCCTCGCAGTCCGCAATCATCAGTGCCATCGCGAGGGGGTACATTCTCAGGGCGTTTCCGACGAGCTTTTGATCCTCGGTTCCCGAAAAGCCCATGTGCCACCTTATCGCCATAGCCTCGTCGCGCGTGAGCCTCATAAAGCCGGAAACTATGTAAACCGACTTCTCGCCGTGGCCGTAGGGGAGGGTGTCGTTGTATTCGTAGTATGGGACCCTCGACCAAATCCCGGTTTTGTCGTCCTTTACGTTTCGCATCGACGTGCGGTAGGTGTTTATCTTGCAAACGTCATGCAAAAGCGACACAATCGCGACCGATTCGTCGGAAAAGTCGAGCCCGAAGGTGTTTTTTGCCCGGTCGGAGTCGAGGTAGGACCTCAGACAGTCGTAGACGTTGAGGCTGTGCTCGCAGAGCCCGCCCTCATAGGAGCAGTGAAAGCGGGTGGAAGCGGGCGCGGTGAAAAAATCGCACTTTTGCTGCAAAAAATCAAGCAGTCTGTCCGCTCCGTCGCGCTTAATTTCGCGCGTGTATATTTCAATGAATCTTTCCTTTGTTTCGTTCGCCATTGCAAATCTCCTCTCGCGGTTTGGGAATATTTTATCATATTTTTTCGGCTTTGTAAATACCCGCGCTTTTATTGGATAGATGCGTAGAGCGCGTGGACGCGGTGTTACAAAAATGTAACCTTTAATTTTTGTCAAAAAACTTGCTTTATTTTCAAAAATGTGCTATACTGAACTTTGATTATGGATAACCGTGCAGAAAGGACTGTTTTTAATGCCGAAAAGCATGACCGGCTACGGCAGGGCGGCGAAGGTATTCGATACCCGCGAAATCACCGTCGAGATAAAGGCCGTAAACCACCGCTTTTTTGAATTCACCGCGCGCACGCCGCGGCAGTATACATTCATGGAGGAACGCCTTAAAAAGCTATGCTCCGAAAAAATAAACCGCGGCAAGACCGAAGCGTTCGTTACCGTCACCGATACCGGCGACCCCTCCGGAACGGTCGAGCCGAACCGCGAAATCATCGGCCGCTACGTCGCCGCGCTCCGCGAGGCCGGCGAAAGCTTCAATATCCCCGACGACCTCGCGCTTTCCCACCTTCTTCGGATTCCCGACGCGTTCACCGTTAAAAAAGCCGAGGAGGACGAGGAGGAGCTTTGGGCGCAGGTTTCCGAAACCGCTTCCGAGGCCCTCGACGGCTTTTTGGCGATGCGCGCGGCCGAGGGCGAAAAGCTTAAATCCGACATAATTTCAAAGCTCGACGAAATAAGCTCTGACGTCGCGGAGGTCGAACGCCGCTCCCCGGAAACCGTCGCCGCATACCGCGAGCGGCTATATAAAAAGATTTCCGAGGTTTTGGAGGACAAAAACGCCGACGAGCAGCGGATTCTCACCGAGGCCGCGATTTTTGCCGACAAAATTGCCGTCGACGAGGAAACGGTTCGCTTAAAGAGCCATATCTGCCAGTGCCGCGGGCTTCTTGAGGAGGACGGACCGATTGGAAAGAGGCTTGATTTTCTTATTCAGGAGTTCAACCGCGAGGTAAACACGATGGGCTCGAAGTGCAACGACATCGCCGTCACAAAGCTCGTTCTGAACATGAAAGCCGCCGTGGAAAAAATCCGCGAGCAGCTCCAGAATATCGAATAGCGGAGGCTTTTTATGGAAGTTGTAAATATCGGCTATTCCTGCTTCGTCCCGTTGGGAAGGATAATCGCGGTCGTCGAGCCGTCGAGCTCGCCTATTAAAAGGCTGATTCAGGATTCCCGCGACAGCGGCACTCTGATTGACGCGACATACGGCAAAAAGACAAAATCCGTCATCGTGATGGATTCAGACCACGTTATTCTCTCGGCAAGGGAGCCGGAATATATACTTAAAGCAAAGGATGAACCCGAATGAAAAGAGGAACGCTTTTTATAATTTCCGCGCCGTCGGGAACGGGAAAGGGAACCGTTGTTTCGCGGATTCTTGCCGACGACCCGACGATACATTTTTCGGTTTCGGCGACCACCAGAGCCCCGCGCGAGGGCGAAACGGACGGCGTGAACTACTATTTCATCGACCGCCCGGCGTTTGAAAAGCTGATGGAGGGCGGCGGGATGTTAGAGTACGCCGAATTTTGCGGAAATCTCTACGGAACCCCGCGCGGCCCAGTTTTCGACAGGCTTTGTGAGGGCCGCGACGTTATACTTGAAATAGAAACGGTCGGTGCGATGAAGGTCAAGGCCGCGTGTCCCGAAGCGGTGGGAATATTTATTCTCCCGCCGTCGCTTAAGGAGCTTCGACGCAGGCTTGAAAAGCGCGGAACCGATTCCGAAGAGGTAATAGCCCGAAGGGTCGCGGAGGCAAAAAGCGAAATCGAAAAATCGGTAAACTACGATTTTGTCGTTGTGAACGACGACCTCGAAGCCGCCGTTTCCGAGGTAAAGGCGGTAATGAAGGCCGCAAAAAGCATGACAAAGTTAAATTCAGATACAATAGAAGGAGTGCTGTCAAAATGTTAAGACCGTCAAGCTCACAGATTTTAAAGAACGGCGAGAGCAACTATTCTTTGGTTATCGCCGTGGCGCGCCGCGCGAGGGAAATAATCGACGAGGCGTATGAGGAAAAGGCCGTAATCGACGAAAAGCCGGTAAAAACCGCCGTCGAGCAGTTTGCCAAGGGCGAATACAGGCTCTGCGAAGACCCCTCCCTTAAAAAGAAGTGATAACCGCTGCAAAGGTCGCGCTCTCCGGCACGGCCTACGGCTTCGACATCGAATACACCTACCGCGTTCCCGTGGTTTTAAAGGACGTTCTCGACGTTGGAATGCGGGTTCTTGCCCCGTTCGGCAGGGCTAACTCAAAGCGCGTCGGGCTTGTGATGCGCGTCTACGAGCGCGAGGACGAGGAGGGCATAAAGCCCATACTTTCGCTTATAGACCGAAAGCCGCTGATTGACTCCGAGCTGATGGAGCTTGTGAGATGGCTCAAGGAGCGAACGTTTTGCACCTACTATGAGGCGTTTCGCACGGTTATACCGTCCGGGTATTCCGTTACGGTCGACGAAAGCTATACCCTTTCGCCGAACCGCCCGACCGCCGACGAGCCCTTGACAGGCAGGGAGGCGGAGCTTTACGAAAAGCTTCTTGCCGCCGAAACCGCGAAGGATTTTTCGATGATTGCCGGAATGAGCGACCCGAAGCTTCTCTCCTCGCTGGCGGATAAGGGCCTTTTGGAGCGTTCAGACGAGATAAAGCGGCGCGTCGGCGACGAAACCGTCGCCATGCTCAGGCTTTCGGACAGCTATCTTTCCGATTCGTCGGCATATACTTTAACGGCTAAGCAGAGCTTAGTCGCGGAATTTTTGGAGGAAAATACATCCGCCTCCGTCAAGGAAACCTGCTACTTCGTCGGCGTAACAAAGACGATTATCCGAAACATGCTCGACAAGGGCGTTTTGGAGGAATATAAGTACGAAACCTTCCGCACGCCCGATTTCATCCCCCGGGAATTCCAAAGTCCGGACGAAATAGTCCTTTCCGACGAGCAGAACGCCGCCTATGAGGGGATTATGAAGCTTGTCGACGCCGAAAAGCCCGCCGGCGCGCTCCTGCACGGCGTTACCGGAAGCGGCAAGACGGCTGTTTTTATAAAGCTTATCGATTCGGTTTTAAAAAAGGGAAAAACCGCCTTGATGCTCGTTCCGGAAATATCATTAACGCCTCAGCTTGTCGGAAAATTCCGCACCGCGTTCGGCGATACCGTCGCGGTTACGCATTCCGCGCTTTCGCTGGGTCAACGGCTCGACGAGTTCAAGAGGATAAAATCCCAAAAGGCGAAAATCGTTATCGGCACCCGCAGCGCGGTTTTCGCGCCGCTTAAAAATATCGGAATCATCATCATGGACGAGGAGGGCGAGGGGACATATAAGTCGGAATCCTCGCCTCGCTACCATGCGCGCGACGTCGCGATAAAACGCTGCGGCGACCACGGCTGTGTGCTTTTAATGGCGTCGGCGACCCCGTCGCTTGAAAGCTACTATTACGCGAAAACCGGCCGCTACAGCCTTTTTGAGATGAATTCTCGATACAACAACGCTTCTCTTCCGCAGGTCGTCGTCGCGGATATGTCTTTGGAGGCGGAAAACGGCAACTATTCGGAATTTTGCGAGGATTTGATTCGCGCAGTCAACGAAAACATCAAAAACGGCAGGCAGTCGATACTTTTACTCAACCGGCGCGGGTATAATACCTTTGCGCTATGCTCGGGCTGCCGCGGGGCGATTAAATGCCCGAACTGCCTTCTGCCGCTGACATACCATAAATCCAACGGCAGGCTTATGTGCCACTACTGCGGCTATTCCTCGAAATTCGACGGAAGCTGTCCCGTCTGCGGAGGAAGGAGCATTCGCACCTCCGGCGCGGGAACGCAGCTTATCGAGGAGCAGCTTTCGGAGCTTTTCCCGGGCGCGAGAATACTTCGCATGGACGCCGACACTACCTCCTCGCGGGCGCACTACGAAGAAAAATTCCGCGACTTCGAGGAGGGCAGGTACGACATAATGGTCGGCACCCAGATGATAGCCAAGGGGCTTGATTTCGAGAAGGTAACGCTCGTCGGGGTTATTTCCCTTGACAGCTCGCTCTTTGCGGGAAGCTACAAAAGCTATGAGCGCACGTTTTCCCTCCTGACGCAGGTCGTCGGCAGGGGAGGCAGAGGCGCGGAAAAGGGCGTCGCGTATATCCAGACCTATGTCCCCGACCACCACATAATCGAGCTTGCCTCGAAGCAGGATTACAGGGAATTTTACGATCAGGAGATTTCGC
>CANPZQ010000001.1 GCA_947588775.1 uncultured Clostridia bacterium | reverse complement strand
CGCGCCGACCCCATCAGATAACAGAAAACAGAGGACAGAGTCCAGAATACCGCCGCCGGATTTCTGTTATACGCGCAAAAATTCCAAACGACCCGCGCCACGTTCCGAAAAAAGCACTTGACAAACCCGCCCCTTTGTGCTATATTATTCCTCGTCAAAACAGGGGGACACGCAGCGACGTGTTGAGATAAAGATGTTCTCTTTGACCCTATGACCTGATGCGGTTAATACCGACGTAGGGAGTTTTTGCTTCATTACCGTTAATTTCGCTCAGGAATGACACCATTTCAGGGCGTTTTTTATGCCCGAATTAAGAAAGGACGGTTATTTCCGTGAAAAACAAAAAGCTTCTGGCACTCGTCGAGGGCGCAATCATGATTGCGATTGCGACCGTCCTCGGCTACATCCGCCTCTACCGCTTCCCGCTCGGCGGCTCAATCGACTTCGCGCTGGTTCCGATTCTAATCTACTGCCTGCGCTGGGGACCGAAGTACAGCCTGCTCTGCTGCTTCGTGAACGGCGTTTTGCAGTATGTCCTCGGCGGCGGCATCTCAATCAGCTGGCAGTCAATGCTTCTTGACTACGTCGTCGCCTACACCCTCATCTTCCTCTGCGGCTTTGCGGCCGGAAAGAAGCTCGGCTGGCTCTGGGGAACGATGCTCGGCTCGTTCGGAAGATGGGTTTCGCTCACCCTCTCGGGCGGCCTCCTCTGGGGCGAGTACATGCCCGCAGAATTTTCCGGCATGTCCGCGATGATTGGCCTCCCGATTTCCGACGAATGGCTCTGGTCGATGTTCCTGAACGGCATTCTCGTAATCGCCGTAATGATAATCGACCTGATTATCCTCGGCACCTTCGCCGCGGTCCCCTACTACCGCACGAGAGTGCTTGCAAAGCAGATTTAAGGGATTCGCAAAAGCGTCCCCCGTCGGCAGCGGAGCCGGCGGGGGGATTTTTTGTATGGCAGGGCGCGGGGGTGGTTGATGGAGGGGCGGGGCTTTGCGGGTGAGGACGGCGCGGCAAATGGGGCTGGTGCCTGCGCCCACCCGCCCGCCCGCTAAGGTTTCCCGCTGACCTCCCGCCCCATTTGCCGCGCCTGCGATGGCAGTAACGAGAGAAGCGCGGCGGAAAAAGCGGGGAAATAGCGCGAAATCTTCATGGGCGGGCGGGTGGGGCGCAGAAAGCAGCTTTTTCCGCCGCGCGGTCAAATCGCACCCAAAACACCCCCATCGCCCACCCCCACAAAAAAGCACCCCCAAACGGAGGTGCCTTTCTTTATCATTTTCCCACAGCTTCCCCGAATCAGTGCTTCTTGGCAACCGCAACGGCGGCGAGAGCCATGACGGCGGGAACAACCGCAAAGGCGAGGCCGGTCTTAGGAGCCTCGGTGGCAGCGGGAGCTTCGGTAGTGGCGGGAGCCTCAGCAGTGGTGTCGGCAGGGGCTTCCTCGGTGGTGTCGGCGGGGGCTTCCTCGGCGGGAGCGGCGGCAGCCTCGAAGTCGCCGGTTACCTTAACCTCAACGTCGAAGGTGATTTCACCGGCGGTGGAGGAGAAGGCGAAGGGGTTGAGAACAAGCTTGGTGGTGCCGGCGGGAATGTCGGCGGAAACGGTGGCAACGCCGTCGGCGAAGTCTGCAACGGCGAGCTGGGTGCCGGTTCTCTCGTTCTGGATAAGCTCAACCTTCTGACCCGCGCCGTTCCAGCAGGGGTCGGTGTTGCTGGCCTTAACGGTTACGTCTACATGGGTTACCTTGTCCATGGGAGCAACGGTTTCGATGATGGAAGCGAGCTCGGCGAACTGGGTGCCGTAGCCGTCGATGGAAGCGATTTTGTCGGAAGTGTAGGTTCCGGGAGTAATCGCGCTGTCGAAATCGTTATCGGTGAAGGTAACGGTGAATGAGCCGCTTACGGTAGCCTCAGCCGCGAATACGTTTACGCAGAGCGCGACTGCGAGCATTGCCGCGAGGGCGATTGCAAAAATTTTCTTCATTGTTAATTCCTCCAAAAAACTTTGATTGGGTAAATTTTTACCTGAGTACATTGTACAACAATTCCCCCGAAAAAACAATGGCGTAAACTTACCGCTTATTTGACAAATGCTCATATAAAGCTTTCGCAAAATCAAAAAGGCCGTGCTTTTTCGGCGCGGCCTTTGATTTATCCTTATTTTTCCAATCAGATTCTGACGATTTCGCCCCACTGCTCTCTTGCGGAGCCGATGGCGTTGGATTCGTCGGTGTCGATGTGCATCGCGGTGGCGTAGGAAGAGCTTACGCGGCATACTACGTCGCCCAGAATCGCGCTTCTCTCGGGGGTGTCGCATCTTACCCAGACGATGTCCTTATCCTTAACGCCGAGCGAGGCGGCGTCCTCGGGGGTGAGATGAATGTGGCGTTTTGCGATGATTACGCCCTCTTTGAGCTCAATTTCGCCGCAGGGGCCGACAAGCTTGCAGGCTCCCGAGCCGGCGAGGTCGCCCGATTCGCGGACGGGGGCGGTAATTCCGACGGAACGCGCGTCGGTGGCGGAAAGCTCGACCTGCGTAGCCTTGCGGCAGGGGCCGAGGATAGAAACGTTGGCGAGCTCCTTCTTCGGGCCGACGACGGTAACGCGCTCCTCACAGGCGAACTGCCCGGGCTGGGAAAGGTCTTTTTTCTTGGTAAGCGTTGCGTTTTCGCCGAAGAGAACCTTTAAATCCTCCTCGGTAACGTGAACGTGCCTCGCGGATGTTTCAACGATGAATTTCATAACGCAATATCTCCTTTTTTTCGGGAAAATTTTTCATAGACAATGATACCACAAATCCTCGCCGCCGTCAAGCAGTTTTGCGGATAATCTTTTTTAAAAGCGCGCCGTTTTTGACCTCGAATACGGCGACAATGCCGATAAACGACAGCCCGATTAGCTCGACGATTATCGCGAGAATAAGATAGTCCGGAAGGAATTTCATCTCGATTTCGTGCTCTCCGGCGTCAAGGGGAATCCCTATCAGCGAATCCAGAAGAGTTACCGTTTCAACCTTTTCTCCGTCGACCCAAACCGTCCAGCCCGGCTCCTCGGGAATCGTCGTCATAAGGTATCCGTCCTTCGCGGCGGTTACGTTTCCTTTAAGATGGGTGTCGGTGTGCTCTGTGATGTTCCAGTTTCCGCCCTTGATTTTGTTATACGCCTCTTCGAGCGCGTCCGCGTTAAGGGAGTAGAACAGAACGTCGGAGAAAATCGCCTCGCCGTTTGCGAGCGTCATTCTGAGCTTGAAGCTCTCTCCCGGCTCGAAGGAGCCGAGGTTTAAGATGCTGTAGTTTTCGCCCTTGAAGAAGTAGTCGACGAACGCGTAGTTGTCGATGTCCCATGAATCCGCCTTGAGCCACATATTGCACTGACGCTGGTAAATCGTCGGGAAGAACGCGAACACCGGCTGGTCGGTTTCAACGTCGACGGTAAATTCGACGTAGCTGTCCTTCCCCTCCACCGCGGTGGTATACATGATATGGTCGCCCGTCGTCGCAGTGGTGCAGTTGGTGGTATCGGTAAAGCGCGGATAAATCTGGCGGAAAATCCGCCCCGACCTGTCGCCGATAATCGCCCCGAGGAGGTTTTCCTGATTCCGGAACGGGTCGACGGAATCAAGCTTAACGTCTAAAATATCCGGGTCGGCCATATATCCGACTGCGAGGGCGTAGGGGTTTTCGTAAACCTCTATATCGTCAACCCCGGTCGTTTCGGGGGACATAATAAGGCTGTAGCCGTCCCACGGGCGTTTTATCTCGTTTTCATAGCTTATGCGCTTTATATCGTCCTCGCTCGGGGGAACGCCCTCGTCGCTTGCTTCGGCGCGGTTTTCCTTATACATAAGGTACTTGATGCCGAATAGCATGTCGGTAAGCGGGGTCTGTCCGGTATATTTCGTGAAATGCCCCTGCATTCCGTAGCCGAGGGATTTAAGCATCGTAAGAACCGGGGTGTTCATCGTTGAGCTCGAGTGTGAAATCCCCGCGTAGCCCATTCCGATGGGGTCGTTTACGGTCCGGTGGAAGGTCTTTTCGACGCGGTAGAGCCCGTCGTCGCGCTCTTCGAGCTGGCGGACGATTTCACGGCCGTTCTTGAAGTAGGGAACATAGGACGAATAGGTGCTGTATACGACGTCGTAGTCGATTGAATAAACCGTCCAGAGGCTGTTTATGAATATTTCAACGCAAACCGCCGCTCCCGTTACGAAAACCGAAACGCTGCGGGGATATTTTTTGCAGACGCAAAGAAGCCCCGCGAATACGCATAACGCCAAAACGCAGAACCACACCGTTTCAAAGAGATACATGTGAAGATACTGCTGATGGTTAATGAACGCCAGAAGCGCAATCCACCCGAACGCCGTAAGCCCGACGTCCTTTTCGGAAACGCCGTCGAGGTTTTCAAATGCCCGGAACGCGCAGATTATCATCATAAACGAGAACGTGAAGGAATACCTGTACGGAAGCCAGTTCGGCACCTGGAAGCCGTGCCACGCGATGTCGACGGTGGAAACGTACATGCTCCCGAAAACGGCGAGCATCAAAAGCGCGTTCGCAATCTTTTCCTTCGCCTTTATCTTTGAATTGAGGAAAAACAGCGGCAGAAGCATCATCACAATCGTCCCGCAGGCAATCATCGGCAGCCCCTCGGGGCGGACGTTGTCGTAGCTGTTTGTATAGAGCTTTGAGAGGAACTGGAAAATGTCGAACTGGTGCTTCGGGGTGAAGTCGGGGGTGGAAAATTCGAGCTTTCCGAGGCTCAGGGAGTTGTAGACGGGTATAAGCACAATCGCCGAGGCGAGAACCGAAATAACCGCCGAGCCGGCAAACTTAGCCCCTCCCGAAAGCCAGCGCGGGGCGATAATATGTCCCGGTCGGGAGAAGATATAGTAGATAAAGTAAAGCGCGCAGAAAAAGCCTATCATGTAGCCGATGTAGAAGTGGGAGATGAACATCACGGTAAGCGGAAGTATGAACGGGAGCATTTTGCCCTCGTCTACAAGCCGCTCAATCCCGAGAAGAATTATCGGCAGCCAAATCATACCGTCTATCCACATCGGGTTCATAAGCTCCACGACGATATAGGTCATAAGCGCGTAGGAAACCGAGAAAATCACCTGAGATGACGGCTTCGCGCCCTTGCTTCTTCTTAGGTAATACGCCATCGAAAGCCCGCAGCAGCCGACCTTTGCAAGCTCCATTATTTCAAGCGCGCCCAGAATCATTGTGCGCGGCAGAAGCACCACTATCCACATAAACGGGCTCGCGAGATAGTAGCCGAACATTCCCATAGTTTCGCCCGAGAGGTTCCTCGACCAGCTGTAGGTAAGGCTCCCGTCGCCCCATATTGCGTCGCGGAACGCCTCGTAGTAGCTGACGTACTGTCCGTTGAGGTCGAGAACAAGAACGGACATGTCCCCGAACGGGTGAACCCCGAAGCAGGCGTATACGAGATACATTATCAGAACCGGCAGGAAAAACGCCGAAAGCCCGACGCGGTGCTTATAAACCCATTTTCCGACCGGGTTTTCCCCGAAGAAGCCGGAAATCCGCTCCCCGAGGGACTTTTTTTCGGCGACGGCTTCGCCGGCTTCCTCCCCGGCGTTTTCGGCCTCGGCCGTCTGCGCGGGATTTATCTCATTGAATTCGTTTTCTGTCACTTTTTAACCTCCCTGTCGCGGGTATCCCCGAAAATAATATATTTCGGGCGTTTTTTTACTTCCTCATAAATTCTCGAAAGGTAGAAGCCGAGCGCGCCCGTCGCGCAGAGAATCAGCCCGCCGAGAAAGATAATCGCGATTTCTGCGCCGTCGAACGACCCGAGCTGCACCTTAAAAAGCTTCAAAACAAACAGCACCGCGGCGGCTATACATGTCCCCGCCCCCGCGAACAGCCCGATATAGAGCGGAAAATCGGTGAACGAGGCTATTGTTTTCACGGCGCAGGAAAAAAGGCTGCCGAACGTAAACTTTCCCTTGCCGCGTTCGCGGGCCGACACCTCGTATTCCACCGTTTCGGTATTAAAGCCGACGAACTGCGCGAGCGCGCGGAAAAAGCTTCCGCCCTCGCCGTAGAGCCTCACCGCCTCCACCGCCTTGCGGTCGAGGAGCATGAAATCGGAGGCGTTGGACATATCGAATCCCGTCGCGCGGCTCATCATCGAATTGAAGATATTCGCCAAAAAGCCGTAGCTTTTCGCCTCGCGCCCGCGAAAGGACTTCTTTCCCTCGACTACGTCCGCGCCGCCGCGCCATTTTTCGAGCATTTCGGGGATAGCTTCGGGCGGGTGCTGCAAATCGCAGTCGATTACGACGACCGCGTCGCCGAGCGCGGAATCGAGCCCCGCGCGGATGGCGGCCTCCTTGCCGAAATTCCGCGAAAACCGAAGCCCGCGGATTTTCTCCCCCGAAACGGCGAGAATTTTTTCCCAGGTTTTATCCTTTGAACCGTCGTCGACAAAGACGATTTCGTAGTCCTCGCCGGTCTTTTCCATCACCCCGGAAATCTCCGAAGCGGCTGCGGCGATGTTTTCCTCCTCGTTGTAGGAGGGAATAATCACAGAAATCATTCTTACTCCTTTACAGCAGGCTCATGTCGGGGCGCACGGCGTCCTTCCACATGTCCGCGGGCCATGGGAGCGCGACGCTCTCGTCGCGTTCGAGAATTTTCGTTATCCGCCCGCTTTTCAGCCTTTCGAGATAGTCGGCGGGGGAGCTCAGCTTTTCGTCGAGGGCGATTCCTCCGCCGGGGTGGTTCCAGATATGATGCGCGTCGGAGCCGCCTGTCGCCGGCAGTCCGTAGGATTCGGCGTAGAACCTTGCGCGTGCGTCGAAGGCGGGATTCACATGGCTCGCGTTCACGGCCTCAACCGCGTCGACGGCATGGGGATAGAGCCTGATGACGGAGATATAATCCGCCTCGCGGAACGGGTGCGCATGAACCAAAAATCCGCCGTTTTCATGAACAAGCGCGGCAAACCGGTCGAGCGGCATGTTGTCGATTTCGGGATGCGCGAGCAAAAATTCCATGTCAATTCCGTATGTCAGAAATTCTGTGGAGAACCAGCCGTATTCGAGCCCGAAGAAAACGTCGAGCCCAAGCTCATCGCCCCGCCGCTTCGCGTCCTCGTAGCCCTGACAGAAGAGCCGGACCTTTGTTTCCCAGGGAAGCGACCGGTCGACGGCGGTATTCCCCCCGAAGAAGTGGTCGGTAATAAAGCACCCCGAATACCCGAGCTCATAAAGCCGCTCCACCATCTTCGCCCCCGAGCAGGAGGAGCAAGCCGACCCCTGCGACGTATGCATGTGCGTTTCGTATTTGAATAACATAACTCGCCCTTCTTTTTTGGATATATACAGTATTGTACCATTTTGGAGGGGAATAGTCAAGGGGAGGGGAGGATTAAGATGTGGCCGAAGCGGCCACATCAAGAGGGCAGAAGTCAGAAGTCGGAAATCAGAATTACAAGGCGTCACTTTGGTGGCAGATTTAAATACTGGGATATTGCGGGCGGAATGGACGCACCGCCCCCCTCCCCACCCCTTGACATCCCTCTATTCTTGTGCTATACTGTCATCGTGTATAATTGTGCGCAGGCGAAAAACGGGTGTGCGCGAAATTCCGCTTATACACAGAAAGGTTTGATACTCTTTAATGGACGTTTTCATAATAGTCATACTGCTGATACTTTCCGCACTCTTTTCCGCGTCGGAAACGGCTCTGTCGTCCGTGAACAAGGTGCGCCTTCGGAGCTACGCGGACGAGGGAAGCAAACGCGCAAGAATGGCTATTAAACTCACCGACAGCTTCGACAGAACGCTCACAACGATTCTTATCGGCAACAACGTCGTAAACCTCGCGTCGACTACCGTCGCGACGGTAATGATTTCATCGCGCTTGGGCGCGCGCTATGTCCCCGTATCCACGGCGGTTATGACGGTTTTGGTAATCATCTTCGGCGAAATTATCCCGAAAAATATTGCGAACGAATTTTCGGAAACCGTTACAATGTGGATTTCATACCCGCTCTACGGCCTCAAAACGCTTTTAACGCCGCTTGTATGGCTGCTTACCGGGCTTAAAAACATCGTTATAAAGCTCTGCGGGGGCTCGAACGATTCCCCGACGATGACGGAAGAAGAGCTGAAATATATCATCGACGAAATCGAGGACGAGGGTGTCCTCGACGAAAACGAAAGCGACCTCGTCAAATCCGCGCTTGAGTTTTCAGACATAACCATCAGCGAAATTTTAATTCCACGCGTGAATATCTCCGCGGTGGAAATCGACCAGAGCCCCGAGGAAATCAAGGACGCGTTTATTACGTCGCATTTCTCCCGGCTTCCCGTTTATGAAAAAACAATCGACTCGATAGTCGGGATAATCCATGAGAAAAACTTCTTCGATATGTATCTCAACGGCCGCCGCGACATCAACGAAATAATCCAGAAGCCGCTCTACATATTCGAGCTTACGCCAATCTCGGATATTATGCAGCAGATGCAACGCGCCAAGACCCATATGGCGGTCGTCGTCGACCAGTACGGCGGCACCCAGGGAATCGTCACGATGGAGGACATAATTGAGGAGCTTGTCGGCGAAATCTACGACGAAACCGACGAGGAGGACACCTCTTTCGTAAAGCTTTCGGAGGACGAATACGAGGTTTCCGCCGACCTCTCAATCCGCGATTTTCTTGACAATATCGGCCTTGACCCCGATGAAATCGAAACCGACTGCAACTCAATCGGCGGGCTTGTCATGGAGAACCTCGACCACATTCCCGAACCCGACGAGGAGGTCGACTGCGGGCGGTTCCACATCAAGGTCGTTTCCGTCGACGAGCAGCGCATCGAGCGCGTTCGGATAACCGTCAACCCGAAGGAGGACGGCGGCGACGATGACGACGGGGAAAAGGAAAAATAATTTTTTGGCGGGACGGATAAATTTAGCCGGAGCATGCGGGTGTGCTCCGGCGTTTTGATACAAAAATTTGATACTGCCAAAAAAGGCGAGAATATGACAGTTATAACAATGTATGCAGTGCCGCCGGATTCACATTGTCTTTTTACCCAATTGAAGTTAGCTGCGGCTAACTGTTTTTGTACACACTTCCGAATTTGCCGGAATGCGAATAAAAGCTATTGACAAACGCATAAAATCGAATAAAATAGAATTGTAGTTAGCAGGGGCTAACCGGGTGGGGTGTGAGGAGAGAGGTATGAGGAGAAAAGGGGCAGGGGAGAAGCGCGGCGCGGGGAGCGGTGGGGCGGGCGGGTGGGACCCGGGCGCCGATGAAAGCCGCGAAAGGAGCTCCCCGCGCCGCGCGGGGGCTCAGCTGAAAGCCCGCGAAGGGTGCGCCGAGGACGCGCGGCGAAGGAGCTGCTCCCTGCGCCCACCCACCCGCCCGCCCAAGCTTCGCGCTTTCCCCACGCTCCGCCGCCGCGCTGATTTCTGCGCACAGACAAGGCGCGGGAGGACTGCGGGAGGGGTGGGAGGGTGGGACGCGGGAGCCTACGGCAGCCGCGAAAGGAGCAGGCCTCCCGCGCCGGTCAAAGTGCCGCAAAGCCCCGGGCTTTCGCAGGCTGCCGGAACGAAATTTTCCGCGCAAGCCCCCGCGCGGGGAAGGAGCTCTTTTCCTGCGCCCCCCCCCCCCCCCCCCCCACCCGCCCGCCCACCCACCTTTCTCTCTCCCCCCCGCTCCTTCCCCGCGCTGCCCCGCCAAAACCCCAAAAGGAGGCTTGTTTTATGATTCCTCTGACATATGCCGACGTCGGCCGCGAACAGATTATCAAGAAAATCGGCGGCTCGCCCGACGTCAAAAAACACCTCGCCGACCTCGGCTTCAACGTGGGCGGCGGCGTAACGCCGATTTCCGAAATAAGCGGCAATTTGATTATAAAGGTAAAGGAATCCCGCGTCGCCCTTTCAAAGGAAATGGCGCAGAAAATTATGGTTTAAGCTCTTCGGGAAGCCCGTTTTCGGCGGCTTCCCGCAAAAAAGCCGCTAAGTTAGCGGCCACTAACCGAGTTTGTCTTTTTTCGGAGGATGTTTTTGTCCTCCGGCGAATATAGTTTACCGTAAAGGAGGAAGCTGAATGAAAACACTCAGCGAAGTTAAGGTCGGCGAAACCGCAAGGGTGGTCCGGCTGCACGGCGAGGGAGCCGTAAAGCGAAGAATAATGGACATGGGAATCACAAAGGGCGTCGAAGTATACGTCCGCAAGGTCGCCCCGCTCGGCGACCCGTTCGAGGTGAATGTGCGCGGATATGAGCTTAGCCTGAGAAAGGCCGACGCCGAAATGATTGAAGTAGAATAAGAACGAAAGAAGGTCAAACAATGGCAATCACGATAGCCCTCGCGGGCAACCCCAACAGCGGCAAGACTACGCTTTTCAACGCGCTCACGGGCTCTAACCAGTTTGTCGGAAACTGGCCGGGCGTAACCGTCGAGAAAAAAGAGGGAAAGCTTAAAAAGCATGACGGCGTAACCGTCACCGACCTGCCCGGCATCTATTCCCTCTCGCCCTATACGCTTGAAGAGGTCGTCGCGAGGAATTATTTAATCAACGAACGCCCCGACGCGATTTTAAACATCATCGACGGGACTAACCTTGAGAGAAACCTTTATCTGACAACACAGCTGATTGAGCTTGGTATCCCTGTCGTGGCGGCCGTCAACATGATGGATGTTGTGAGAAAGAACGGCGATAAAATCAACACGTCTGAGCTCGCAAAGCGGCTCGGCTGTAAAATCGTCGAAATCTCCGCCTTAAAGGGCGACGGAATCATGGAGGCGGCCGAGGCCGCGATAGAAGCCGCCGAGGAAAAGAAGCCTGTGCCGCACCACACCTTCTCCGGCGTTGTGGAGCACGCTCTCGCGCATATCGAGGAGGCGGCAGTCCACGACCTCCCCGCCGAACAGCAGAGATGGTACGCCATCAAGATTTTCGAGCGCGATTCAAAGGCGATGGAGGCCTTAAGCATTCCCGACAGCGTTTTAAAGCACATCGAGGAGGATATTCAGTCCGCCGAAGCCGAGCTTGACGACGACGCGGAATCGATTATAACGAACGAAAGATATATATACATAGCCGAGCTGATTAAGGGCTGCTGCCGCAAGAAGGGCGCGGGAAGCCTCTCGGTTTCGGATAAAATCGACAAGGTCGTAACAAACCGCTGGCTCGCGCTGCCGATTTTCGCGGCGGTTATGATTATCGTCTACTATGTGTCGGTGACGACGGTCGGAACAATTGCGACCGACTGGGCGAACGACGGCGTTTTCGGCGACGGCTGGCATCTCTTCGGAATCGGAACGGGTGCCTACGAGGAAGCCGCCGAGGAATACGGCGAGGCGGTAAACGCTATCGACGCGTTTTCGGGACAGTACGGGGTCGAAGCCCCCGACCTTGAAACCGCCGACAGGGCCGCTGTCGATGAATTTGCGGCGCGGTTTTCGGCGGGAGATACGGCGGTTCTGACCGTTGTCGACGAGGAAACCCTCGCCGAGGACGAGGTTGTGTATTCGGGAGAGGACCTCGCGCTTGCGGGGAGCACCCTTGAAAAATATTCCTTCTCGGAGCCCGACCCCGCCGACTACGGCGTCTGGATACCCGGTATTCCGCCGCTTTTCGAATCCGCGCTCGACGCTATTAACTGCGCCGACTGGCTCAGGGGGGTAATCCTCGACGGAATCGTCGCGGGCGTCGGAGCGGTGCTCGGGTTCGTCCCGCAGATGCTCATACTCTTTATCTTCCTTGCGTTCTTGGAGAGCTGCGGATATATGGCGAGAATCGCGTTCGTAATGGACAGAATCTTCCGAAAATTCGGCCTCTCGGGCAAGTCCTTTATTCCTATGCTCATCGGCTCGGGCTGCGGCGTTCCGGGAATCATGGCTTCAAGAACCATCGAAAACGAGCGCGACAGGCGAATGACCGTTATGACGACGACGTTTATCCCCTGCGGCGCGAAGCTTCCCTTTATCGCGATGATTGCGGGCGCGATCTTCGGCGGAGCATGGTGGGTGGCACCCTTTGCCTACCTCCTCGGCGTATGCGCGATTATCGTTTCGGGAATTATACTTAAAAAGACGAAGATGTTCTCGGGCGACCCTGCGCCGTTTGTAATGGAGCTTCCCGCATACCACTGGCCTACCGTTTCAAACGTCCTTCGCTCGATGTGGGAGCGCGGCTGGAGCTTCATCAAGAAGGCGGGAACGATTATTCTTCTTTCGACCATCGTTATCTGGTTCACGACATACTTCGGCTTCGTAGACGGGCGTTTCGGAATGCTCACCGACGAGCAGGTCGACCGTTCTATACTCGCTACGGTCGGCGGGGCGATTGCTTGGATATTCGCGCCGCTCGGCTGGGGAAACTGGCAGGCCGCCGTCGCCTCCATCACGGGGCTTGTCGCAAAAGAAAACATCGTCGGGACGATGGGGATTCTCTACGGCGGCGAGGGCTCGGCCTATGCGGCGATGGCCGCGGCGTTCACACAGTCGGGAGGACTTGCGTTTTTGGTGTTCAACCTGCTCTGCGCGCCCTGCTTCGCGGCTATCGGCGCGATTCGCAGGGAGATGAACAGCGCGAAGTGGACATGGTTCGCAATCGCGTATCAGTGCCTCTTCGCCTACGCCGTCGCGCTCTGCGTGAACCAAATCGGAATGCTCTTTGCCGGCTCGGCGAATATTTTGGGGCTCGCGGTTTCGGCGGTTATAATCGCGTTCGGGGTATACATGCTCTTCAGACCCTATAAGGAAAGCAGCGGCGTCGTCAAAAAGGCAAAGGCGGCGGTGAAGTAAGGAGGAAACGAAATGGATTGGCTTATTCAGAACCTCGGGACGATTGTGGCGGCCGTGCTTTTAATCGCGGCGGTCGTCTGGATAGTTGTTTCGCTCCGCCGGGATAAAAAATCCGGCAAGGGCGGTTGCGGGTGCGGCTGCGAGAGCTGCGCTCTGCACGGAAAGTGCGGGGGCGCGGCGGGGAAGGCGAGGTAGGGAGGCGCGGGAGGACTGCGGGGAGGGGTGGGAGGGTGGGGCGCGGGAGCCCATGGAAGCCGCGAAGGGAGCAGGCCTCCCGCGCCGGTCAACGGGCCGCAAAGCCCCGGGCTTCGCAGGCTCCTCTCTACAAGGGCTCCCGCTAAATCCCCGCGCGGGGAAGGAGCTCCTTTCCTGCGCCCACCCGCCCGCCCACCCCACCCTTCCCTCCTCCCCCCGCTCCTTCCCCGCGCTCCCTTCGCTAAGCCTTATTCTTTTTTTCATTTTTATATACCTCGGGAAAAAGGGGCCTCGTCCCCCTTTTTCCGTATCCGCGAAAGTCTTGGCGTCCGTCGGTTCCGGCCGGCGGCGTTCGCGTTTTCGTGGTAAAACCGTCGGCCGCGCTTCAAAAAAATTTCCCGTTTTGTCTTGTAATCTCGGAGAGAATAGTGTATAATAAGCTATTGTAGCGAATTATGCGCCTGCGTATTACAAAAGGTAATATTTACCGCGTATTATACAAAAAATATTTTTTCGGCGATGCAACAAAAACGCATTTTTTTGACACTTACTATACAGAAGCCCCGCGGGCGGCTCTGTATAGCCGCAAAGCGAGGTGAGATACTTGAAATCCGGCTTCCCGGAGCTTGTGAAAAAGGCCGCAAAGGGCGACAGCAACGCCTTTGCAGAGCTTTATTCGGCAATATATAAAGAGCTTTACTATTATGCCCTGTGCAACCTCAATTCTCCCGACGACGCCGCCGACGCGGTGCAGGACGCGGTTCTGGACGCCTTCGTGGGTATAAAGAACATCAAAAACGAAGACGCCTTCAAGGGCTGGATGATAAGAATCCTCACCGCCAAAATAAAACGGAAGCAGGCGGAATACGTTTCCGCCCGCGAAAACCTCAGCTATATCGAGGCAATCCGCGACGACGCTTCCGACGACGGCAGAGAGGTCGAAATCCCCGACCGAGAATCAAAGTACGGCGGAATCGAGCTTTTGGAGCATATAGAAAGCCTCTCCGAAAATGAAAAAATCTGCTTCTCGCTCAACGCCATCTACGGCTATACGAGCGACGAAATATCGAAGATAACCGGAATCAACGCCGCGACCGTAAGAACCCATCTCGCAAGAGGAAAAACCAAGCTGCGGCGGCTTCTTGAGGAAACCTGAGTTATTTAAGTTATTGACTGAAAGGAGGAAATCCGATGGCAAAGCGCGGACAGAGCATCTATAACGAGCTGTTCGACCAGCTTCCGATACCCGAAAGACTTGAGCCGCGCAGCATCGCAGCCATGCTCGACGAGAAGATGGCCGAAAACGCCCTCGGTTCCCGCCATACCGACATTTCCGCAAAAAAGATTAAATCAGACTCCAACCGTATAGATATATCAGCTGTACCTGCCGGAAGAAAGACGTCTGCCGCCTTCCGCTCCATTGCCTCCGTAGCGGCCTGCGCGGCACTCGTCCTCGGCGTTGTCACATATTCGAGAACCGACACCGCAACCCTCCCCGAGGAGCCTAAGAACCCCGGCGGAGCGTATGCGAACGACTACGGCGACGTTCATAAGACCTTCGCGAAATACTATGTCGACGACGGCGATAAGCGCACTCTCGACGACGCTATTTCTGATATTGAGCATTCCTATAACGACAACGACAACGACGCCGCGACGGCGGTAAATCCTCCCGCCGAAACGACCGAACCCGCCGGAACAGAGCCTTCACCGACCCAGACCACTCCCACGCAGACTGCTCCCGCGACAACCGAGGAGCCCGCGCAGACCGACGCTCCCGACAGGGAAACTCCCGCCGCAGACCCGGGCGAAACGGTTGACGAGAGGGACGACCCGGCGGTCATCAGCGACAGCCTGCCCCTTCCCGAAAACCCCGCGGTCGTCGATAACTCCGACGCCGCCTTCGGAAACGGCTTCCTGCTTCGCCGCGACGGCAATATTTTAAGAATCGTCACATCGGTGAACGGCGCGCTTAGCTATACCGACAACATCTTCCCGTCCTATGACGGATTCTCTTCAAAGACCCTTGCGGGCTTCTATGCGGACGGCACAAAGGTCGTTGCGGTTTATACCGTTGAAACGACGGCGGGAACCGCTCCCGCACAGGACGAACCCCGCGACGGAGTTGTGGGCGAGCTTCTCGACAGCCTCTACGGACCAGCTGAGAGCGCGGTCGGCGTTAAGAAAAACGAGGTCGAGGTGTGCGTATACGACATTCTTGACGGCAAGGCATATCTCACCAACGACACGGTCCAGAGCGGAACGCTTATCGACATGAACTATTCAAACGGCGCGGTTTACCTTGTCACCGCATACGACGACTATCGCGGTTCGCCGATTGCGGGGGTTGACGACCTTGAAAACTACGTCCCCGCGTATACCGTAAACGGCGAGAAATTCTATGTTTCCGCCCCGGATATAATGATTCCCGACTATGTTTCAAACACCGACTATACCGTTATCTCCGGAATTACGGTCGACGGCGCGGTTTCGGTGAAGGCGGTCGTCGGGTATGAGGGAAGAGCTGTGCTCTGCAACGGCGCGGTTTACCTCTTCTCCTACGACAACGCTGCGGGAACCGACCTCACCTCGGTGAGAGTGTTCAGCCTCGCGGGCGGCAGCGTTATCTACAACGGCTTCACCGACATCGAGGGAGTAGCCCTCGGCGGCGACGGGATTTCCCCGATTGGGGACTACCTCGCGGTTACGGCGATTAAAAAGGTCGACGGAGCATATGTGACGTCGTTCGGGATATATGACGCGACGATGGTTTATATCTCGGGTATAAACTTCCCGGCGGCTTTGACCGAGGCCGAAAGAGCCGGCAGCACCCTTATCCTCAAGGGCGCGAAGGAAAAGCATATTATCGACCTGACCAATATAAACGTTCCAGTGCTTTTGGAGAATGTTCCGGCGGCGAATCCCGCTGAGGGACTGCTGAACTTCAACGGCGGCTACGTCACCCTCACCAAGAACGCCTCGGGCCAGCTTGAGCTTTCAAAGCTCTCGGACGACGGCGCGGGCGGCCTGAAGCTTGAACACAAGACGCTCGTGTGCAGGGAAAACGGCGCGGATTCAAAGGCTCTCAGAAACAACGGTATTATGTTTGTGAGCGGGGACATCGTCGGGGTGCCTTACGGCTTCTTCGACGGGCTTGACTATTGCTACAGATACGCGGTTTACAGGGACGGCGCAGAGGGCTTCGCGCTTGTCGGCGAAACCGAAATTCACGAAACCGACGAGGCGTTTGAATACGGCAAGGCGGTTTTGAACGGCGGCGTGCTCTATATCATGTCCGACGGCAGGGTTAGCGCGGCGGTCGTCGGGAATTCGCTCGCCGTTATCGGCTCGGCGGATATAATCGAAGGCGCGCACAGTGCGCATAGCTGAGATGTGAATTGTTAATTGAATAAAAAAGGGCAGTCGCTGATGGGGCGGCTGCTTTTTTGTGGATATTTGGGGAGGGGAGCGCGGCGGGAAAAGCGGGGGAAGGGCGGGAAATGGCGGGGGGGTGGGTGGGTGGGGCGCAGAGAGGCAGCTTTTCCCGCCGCGCGGGGGTCAGCGGAGAGGTTGGGGAGGGCGATATTTGGCAAGGCTATGCTCCCCCTCCCCTTGGGGAGAGGGGGCTCCCCAAACCTTAACCTCGCTAAAACTCCGCAGGCGGAGAGAGGGTGGGATTCGGTTCAGGCCTCCCCCATTTGTACAGCGGCTTGTATACAATCATGAGTGTCCAAGCCAAACGCATTATAGAAGCTATACGTCTGATTATATACCGATACTTGCTACTTTTCGCAAGACGTTATTCACTTAAATGTGTCCGTTTCGGCCACTCCCTATAAATCCTCCCTCACATCCCCCCACCCCCAACAAAAAACAGCAAGAGCGTCCTTCCGGACGCTCTTGCTGCAAGAAGTGGTTTATACAATTAGGAGATGGCGTGAATCATACGCGAAAGGCGGCGCAATTCGGCCGGTTTTCCTTTCCGCGAAATTATAATAGCACATAACGCCGCACTTGTCAAGTAATTTTTGAAAATTTGTGAAAAATTTCTTAAGATTTGCCCGCTTTTATTGATTATGACGAAAAAATCCTCCCGAAATGCCGCCGTTGCTATTGACATACCGCCGTTTCGGGGGTAAAATGTCAGTGAATATTATCCGAAACGAGGAGATAAATATGGAAAATACAGAAAAAAACATGTCTAAAATCGTCGAGCTTTGCAAGGGCCGCGGCTTCATCTTCCCCGGAAGCGACATCTACGGCGGCCTCGCCAACACATGGGACTACGGCCCCCTCGGCTCCCGCCTCAAAAACAACGTCAAAGACACATGGCGCAAACGCTTCATTCAGGAGCGCAAAAATTCCTATGAGGTCGACGCGGATATTCTTATGCACCCCCGCGTATGGGAGGCGTCGGGCCACGTCGCGAGCTTTTCCGACCCGCTTTTGGACTGCCGCGAATGCAAGACCCGCCACCGCGCCGACAACCTGATTGACGACTTCGACCCCGACGCCCACGCCGACGGAATGACCAAGGAAGAGATGTTCCAATATATCAAGGACCATCATATCCCCTGCCCGAAGTGCGGCAAGCACAACTTTACCGACATCCGCGAGTTCAACCTGATGTTCCAGACCTTCCGCGGCGTTACGAACGATTCAAAGAGCGTAATCTACCTCCGCCCCGAAAACGCGCAGGGAGAATATGTAAACTTCCTGAACGTCCAGCGCACCATGCGCGCAAAGCTTCCGTTCTCCATCGGTCAGATAGGAAAGGCCTTCCGCAACGAGATCACCCCCGGAAACTTCACCTTCAGAACGATTGAGTTCGAGCAGATGGAATTCCAGACCTTCTGCAAAGAGGGAACCGACGGCGAGCTCTATGAATATTTCAAGGAGTACGGCAAAAAGTATTTCGAGGATTTGGGACTTCCGGCGGAGCATCTGAGATTCCACGACCATGAAAAGCTTGCGCACTACGCGAAGGCCGCCTGCGACATCGAGTTCCTGTTCCCGTTCGGCTGGGGGGAAATCAACGGCACCCACAACCGCACAAACTTCGACCTCACCCGCCATCAGGAATACTCCGGGACGAACCTCACCTATCTCGACCCCGAAACCAACGAGAGATATATCCCCTATATCATCGAATCCACCTACGGCCTCGACAGAACGGTTCTCGCGCTTCTGTGCGAAGCCTACGACGAGGAGGTCATCGACGCGGAGAAGAACGACGTCCGCACCGTTTTGCACCTTAGTCCCGCCGTCGCGCCCTACAAGTGCGCGGTGCTCCCGCTCTCCAAAAAGCTCTCCGATGGCGCGCTCAAGGTGTATGAACGGCTCTCCCGCGCGTTCATGACGGATTTCGACGAAACCGGCTCAATCGGCAAACGCTACAGGCGCGAGGACGAAATCGGCACCCCGTGGTGCGTTACCTACGACTTCGATTCCGAAACCGACGGCTGCGTAACCGTCCGCGACCGCGACACAATGGAGCAGGTAAGAATGCCGATTTCCGAGGTCGAAGGCTATATCGGCGGGAAAATCAACTTCTGACCCTATTTATAACGTATATATTCAGGAGGTATTTGCAATGAAAAAATTTCTTTCACTTATTCTTGCCGCCGCGATGGCTCTGACGCTTGCGGCATGCGGGGATGCGGCCCCCGTCGAGGAAGGCGGAGGCACCGACGCCCCCGAAACCGAGGCTCCCGTCGTAACCGAGCCGCCTGTTGAGCCGCCTATCGAGGTTTCCGAGTTCTGCGACCCCGAGGATATGCCGGAGGCCGACCTTGCGGAGTTTGAAGCTGACGAATACGCGATTTACGTCGGCGACCGCGCCTTCAACCTCGGCTGGCTCTACGAGCACAACATCTACGACTGGCGGCAGGCGGGAATCACCTACGACCAAATCAGCGAAAAGACGGATTCCTATCTCGCACTTTCCTTCCCCGAGGACGCGCTCGCGAAGTTCAAGCAGAAGATTTCCGACTTCACGATGCTTATGATGCTTACGCCGTCGGCCGAGGGCTTCGCGGGAACGCCCTCTATCACCGTTGACGACGCGGAATACGACGTAAGCTGGCTTTCGAGCCACAACGCCACCGAATACACCGAGGCGGGAATCAACGCCGACACCGTTTCGCAGTACCTCGACGCACTCGCGGAAAACTACTGGTATACCCGTGAATACCGCTGGATTGAGGTCGTACGCGACCGCCTCGTAAACGGCTTCTGAGCGGGCTTTGGCGGCGGCTCTTACCCGGCCTCGGCAAAATGCGGGGGCTTAGGGCGAAGCCCCTGTCGGCCGCATACGCGGCCGACGCCCGCGGCCTCCGGCCGCGGGGGCCGTCCCTCCGGGCCGGCCGGGCTTCGCCCCCTCTCTCCCCGCTTCATAACCCTGCGCCCCCAAAAAATTCCCCAATCCCCGGATTTTTTTGGTTTTTCTATTGACTTTTTTTGCGGACAAGACTATAATATATAGGAATGCGCTGACCTAAAGGCCGGAACCGCCGTTTCGGCCTTACTGTGCTTTTTATTTACGGACAAAAGGCGGCTGCGCCCCGAGTCCGCAATCTATCAGAAGGAGGATATAAAGTGCGACGCATTAAAAAACCCGTGTTCTTTATCGTTGTCGTGCTGATAGCCGTGTTCGCGTTTCTGACCTTCAACGGCGTGAGCACCTACTACGGCGATATTAAAACGAGCCACATCAAGGGCGTCGATGAAATCCGCTGGGGCATCGACATCAGCGGCGGCGTTGACGTCACGTTCGCACCGCCGGAGGGCGTTACCGCCACCGAGGCGCAGATGGACGCCGCAAAGGCCGCCATCGAGGTAAGACTTGTAAACCTCGGCATTACCGACTACGAGCTTTACGTCGACTATTCAAACTATGACATCATCGTCAGATTCCCGTGGCAGGCGGGCGAGGAGAACTTTGACCCCGAAGCCGCCGTCCGCGAGCTTGGCGAAACCGCCGAGCTTACGTTCCGCGAGGGCCACGAGGTCGACGAATACGGTCTACCGACCGGAATTACCGCCGAAAACGTAATCGTCACCGGCGAGCATGTAAACAGCGCGCAGGCTGTCTGGTGGGAGGAGGACGGCGAGTATAAGTTTGCCGTTTCTCTCGAATTTGACGAAACCGGCACCGCCGACTTCGCCGAGGCGACCGCCCGCCTTGCCGAAACGAACGGCACTATTTCTATCTGGATGGACGACACCTGCATAAGCTATCCGACCGTCGAAACGGCAATCACCGACGGACAGGCGCAGATTACCTCGGAGGCGTTCGACTACGACTCCGCGAAGGCCCTCGCCGATAAGATTTCCGCCGGCGCGCTGCCTTATAAGATGGTAACGTCGAACTTCTCCACCATTTCGCCGACCCTCGGCGCGGGCGCGAGAAACGCGATGGTTCTCGCGGGAGTTATCGCCTTCGTCGTCATCTGCATCTACATGATTATTGTCTACAGACTTCCCGGAATTGTCGCCTCGATTGCCCTCTTCGGACAGGTCGTCGGCACTATTGCCTGCATCACGGGCTTCTTCGGGAACATTCCGAGCTTCACCCTTACGCTCCCCGGTATCGCGGGTATTATCCTTGCGGTAGGTATGGGCGTCGACGCGAACGTCGTCACCTTTGAGCGCGTAAAGGAAGAGCTCCGGAACGGCAAGGGCCTCTACAGTGCTCTTGAGCAGGGCTATTCAAGGGCGTGGGCCGCCATCTTCGACGGAAACATCACCATCGTCTTTGTCGCCATTATACTCATGGGCGCGTTCGGCCCGCCGGATTCCGCCTTCGCGATTGTCATGAAGTGGCTCTACTTCCTCTTCCCGACCACCATTGAAGGCACCGTCTATTCCTTCGGCTATACGCTTCTCGTCGGCGTTATCCTTAACTTCGTATTCGGAGTAGGCGCGACGAGGCTTATGCTCGCGTCGCTTGCGAAGTTCAAGTCGCTCCGCAATCCCAAGCTGTACGGAGGTGTCGCAAATGAAGAATAAAACCTTTGACGTTGTGGGAAAGAGAAAGATTTTCTATATCGTTTCGCTTGCGGTAATAATTCTTTCCTTCGTTTTCACCGCCGTTTTCGGCATGAACGTCGCCATTGAATTCAAGGGCGGCACGATTATCACCTATTCCTACGACGGAACCGTCGACGAAAACGCCGTCGCCGCCGCCGCACAGTCCGCCACCGGACAGCAGTGCAACGCGACGTTGGGCGAGAGCCTTGCCGACGGCGAAACGACCGTCGCGCTCAGCTTCCCCTCCTCCGAGGGACTTACCGCCGACGCGCAGTCCGAGCTTACCGAAACGCTCCAGGAGCAATTCGCCTCCGCGAACCTTGAGCTTTACAGCTCGCAGGACGTCGACCCGTCGACCGGCTCCGGCTTCTTCGGAAAGTGTATCGTCGCGGTTATCTTCTCGGCGGTTGTGATGATTATCTACATCGGCTTCCGCTTCCGCAGAATCGGCGGCTGGGTTGCTGGCTGCTGCGCGGTCGTCGCGCTTGTCCACGACATGTGCTTCGTATACGCTTGCTGCCTGATTTGCCGCTTCGACATCGATTCCAACTTCATGGCGGTTCTGCTCACGATTTTGGGCTACTCGATTAACGCGACCATCATCATCTACGACAGAATCCGTGAAAACCGCCGCCTCTACGGCACCGAGAAATCGCTTGCCGAGCTTGTGAACATGAGCGTTACGCAGTCGTTCGGGCGTTCTGTCCACACAACTGCCACGACCGTTATCGCGATGGCGACGATTTGCATCGTTTCGCTTGTTGCGGGCGTCGAGTCGATTCTAAGCTTCGCGTTCCCGCTTGTAATCGGGCTTCTGGCCGGCGTTTACAGCTCCAACTGCATCGCCCCGACCCTCTGGACCGTATGGCAGGGCGCGCTCGACAAAAAGCACGCCGCGAAGGCCGCGAAGTAAGAGATTTTTGGGAATATAAAAAGGTACGCCGAAGGTAGTTCTTAATAAAACAACTTTTGATTGTTTTCCGAACCGATGTGTTATTCCATCGGTTCGTTTTTTATGTCCTCAAACAGGCTTTTCGGCAAGATTCCCACGAAATTATAGGAAACATCTATGTCCACAACACGCTTGCCATCGACTTTTTTAGGCTTGTGAACGTATACCGTCTTGACTAAATCGTTAAGTATCACAGGCGTCAGTTCTGTCATCTCCAAATAACCGTATTATAAAACATATGAAAATTTTGCAGAAAACACCCTTGACAAATCAAGTCTCAGCAAATTAAGGTATAGAGGTACGATTTGGAAGCTGTTATTATAAAGTTGCTTGCTGCCAAAGGCACTGTTACTTCTGAGGATAATGATTGGGCCGCAGTTGAGAGATTTGTTTTGGAGTTGGACGGTAGGCGAGGGAGGAGAATTTTTTGTTTCAGTGAAGGCGTGTTGTTACTTTTTGGAGAACGAGAGCGGAATAGGTTTAGTGTATTGTAAGCGTGGGAATGGGTGCGGGTCTTTAAGTGTGGGGAACCCCCTCCCCCAAGGGAGGGAGCCCTCACCAAAAAGCCGCCCTCACTCCGAAGGCGGCCTTTTTCACATAATAACAGTCAAACCCTATCCCGAATCTCCGCTGTAATCTTCTCTACAAACTCCTCAAGCTTCATCGTCACGTTTTCGGTGGTGTCGAGCCTGCGGATTGAAACGGTGCCTTCCTCGGCCTCCTTCTGGCCGACGATTACCATATACGGAACCCTGTCGAGAACCTGCGCCTCGCGAATCATGTAGCCGATTTTCTCGTTGCGGTCGTCGAGCTCGGTTCTAACCTTAGCGGCTCTAAGAGTTTCATAGACCTTGTTGCCGTAGTCGGCGCATTTTTCCGAAACCAAAAGCACCTTTGCCTGAACCGGCGCGAGCCATGTCGGGAACTTTCCGGCAAACTGCTCTATGAGGTTTCCGATAAACCGCTCAATCGAGCCGAAAACGACGCGGTGAATCATTATCGGACGCTTCTTTTCGCCGTTCTGGTCGACGTATTCGAGATTGAAGTTCAGCGGCATCTGGAAGTCGAGCTGAATCGTTCCGCACTGCCACGACCTTCCGAGGCAGTCCTCGATGTGGAAGTCGATCTTCGGCCCGTAGAACGCCCCGTCGCCCTCGTTTACCGTATAGGGCAGACCGAGCTTTTCAAGCGCGAGCTTAAGGCCGTTGGTCGCGGCCTCCCAGTCCTCGTCCGAGCCCATAGAATCCTCCGGGCGGGTGGAGAGCTCAACCGTATACTTGAAGCCGAATTTTTTATACACCTCGTCGATGAGATTAACTACCCCGATGATTTCGTCGGTAATCTGCTCGCGCGTCATGAAGATATGCGCGTCGTCCTGCGTAAAGCATCTTACGCGGAAGAGCCCGTGAAGCGTTCCCTTAAGCTCATGGCGGTGAACAAGCCCGAGCTCGCCGACGCGCATCGGCAGGTCGCGGTAGGAATGGGGCTGCGAGCGGTAAACCATAACTCCGCCGGGGCAGTTCATCGGCTTTATGCAGTACGTTTCGTCGTCGATTATCGTCGAGTACATGTTGTCCTTGTAGTGGTCCCAGTGTCCCGAGGTTTCCCAGAGATGGCGGTTCATAATCATCGGCGTCTGAACCTCTACATAGTGCTCGCGGGTGTGGATTTCGCGCCAGTAGTCAATCAGCGCGTTCTTTATAACCATTCCCTTCGGGAGGAAGAACGGGAAGCCCGGTGCCTCGTCGGCGAGCATAAACAGCCGCATCTCCTTGCCGATTTTGCGGTGGTCGCGCTTTTCGGCCTCTTCCATGAGTTTGAGATAGTTGTCAAGCTCCTCGCGGGTGCGGAAGGCGATTCCCTTGATTCGGGTGAGCATCTTGTTGTCCTTGTTGTTTTTCCAGTACGCCCCAGAAACGGCGGTGAGCTTGAAAAACGACTTAAGCCCCTTCGTATAGGTGAGGTGCGGCCCTACGCACATGTCGACATAGTCGCCCTGCTTGTAGAAGCTTATTACCGCGTCCTCCGGCAGGTCGGCGATATGCTCGACCTTGTACTTTTCGCCGCGCTCCTGCATGAACGCCACGGCCTCCTCGCGGGGAAGAATAAAGGGTCGAATCGGGAGATTTTCCTTGACGATTTTCTGCATCTCCGCTTCGATTTTTGCCAAATCCTCCTCGCCGACGGTTTTATCGCCGAGGTCGACGTCGTAGTAGAAGCCCTGCTCGTTGGCGGGACCGTAGGCGAACTTTGCCTCCGGCCAGAGGCGAGAAATCGCCTGCGCCATGATGTGGGCGGCGGAGTGCCGAAGAATATGCAGCTCCTCCTCGGGTGCGCATTCGCCGACGGTGCCGTTTGAATAGATTACTTTCATGGTGTATCCTCCTAATTTATATAGTATTAAATTTTTCTCAGAACATACAGCGTGGTGATGTCCCCTATTTCGATACCTACGCGCTCGGACTGTTCGCCGAACTCGTTGTCGCTTTTATCCCATTTGTGATAGTACGACTTATCGCAGGACTCGATTTCAAATCCGCACTTTGTAAACATCTCTTTCCAGGTTTCGCCGGGCTCGTCGCCGTAGGGCTTCCACAGCGGCGGGTCCCACGAAGCGTAGACCTTTTTGACCGCTTCAACATCCGCCCAGCCGTCGCTTTCAATTGCGACGAACCTTCCGCCGTCCTTTAAAACGCGGTGGATTTCTTTCAGTGCTTTTATTTGGCCCTCTCTGCCCGCTCTCGTCGAAGAAACTCCGATGTAGCTTGTGACGTTTTCAAAAGAACCGTCGGCAAGCGGAATATCCAGAACGCTGAACTGAGCAAGACCGATGTTAAAATCTCGCAGATTCTTGTCTATATACTCGCGCCATGACCTGATAAGTATCGAGCAGGCGTCGGTCGCCAGACAGCCGAGCTTCGGGTTGCTGCCTAAAATTATCGGAGCAAGCCCCATTCCCGGGCCGCAGGCGATTTCCAAAAACGGCGCGGACACATCGGAAAACAGTCTGCGGACTTCTTTGAAAACCTCCGCGTGGACGGGGTTTTCGTGCTGCTTATACTGCCAGTTGTCACCGAAGCGGCCGCCGAGCCAATAATCGCGATCCTCTTCATCAAATTGGTCGCCGTCGGCGTCGGCGCCGTAGTAGTAGTCGCCGCAAATCACTTTTTCGGGCTGACGGCTGAATAAGCCGCGAAATAAATCGTTCATCGTATAACTTCCTTCTTGATGACGGCGGGAAACAAAAACGCCCCACAAGCACTTGCTCATGGGGCGGCAATAACCGCGGTTCCACCCATATTTGTAACTCTAATATCCCGGATAACGGCGGGGCCGGCGCGGATTGGGCGCGCTCGGGAAACGGTGTCCCTTATGTCGTTGCGCGGCGCGCGGCTCTCAGCTTCTGCCGCGCTCTCTTTCGGCCGCCCGCAGACGGGCTTTTTCCTTCACAGCTTTATTATAACCGATAATACACCCAAAATCCGCAATTGTCAAGAGCCAAACCGCGCTTTCGTCAAAATTTTCCCGCAATTTACATTCTGTATAAAAAGAATTGAAAAAACTCTTGACATCCGGTTGAAATGAGTATAAAATATAATCTGTATATTGCATTATTATGCTTATATGATTCTATGCTTATCTACTGACTATAGAGCAAAACCAAAGTAAAATTTCCAAGAAAGGAGCAATGCCAATGAGTCCATGGATTGCACTGCTTTTAGCTGTCGCCGCGGCCGTCGCTGCCGGAGTTGTGTGCGGGATAATCTTCTATAAGCGCGGCTATAATGATAGAAAGACAAAAGCAGAAGCACAGATAGGCTCGGCGGAGCAGGAGGCCGAAAGAATTGTCGACGAGGCCAAAAAGACCGCCGATTCACTTAAAAAAGAAAAGCTGATTGAAACTAAGGACGAAATTTACAAGGCCCGTCAGGAAGCCGAGCGCGAAATAAAGGAACGCCGCTCGGAGATTTCAAGGCAGGAAAGACGCGTTCAGCAGAAAGAGGAAACCCTCGACAAAAAGCTCGACAACCTCGACCGCAAAAACGACCTCGTCCAGCAGAAGCTTCAGCAGGCCGACGCAAAGCTTGAGGAAGCCGAGGGAGTTCGTCGCGGGCAGCTTGAAATGCTCGAGAGAATTTCCCAGTTCACCGTCGATCAGGCGAAGGAATACCTTTTAAAGCAGCTGGACGACGAGCTTGTACACGAAAAAGCCGTAAAAATTATGAATTACGAGGCGCAGATTAAGGAGGAATGCGAGGCTAAGGCAAGACAGTATATCTCCCTCGCAATCGCCCGCTGCGCCGCAGACCAGGTATCCGAGTCCGCGGTAAGCGTAGTTCCGCTTCCCAACGACGAGATGAAGGGCCGCATAATCGGCCGCGAGGGCCGCAATATCCGCGCTCTCGAACAGCTCACGGGAGTAGACCTTATTATAGACGACACCCCCGAAACGATTACGCTTTCCTGCTTCGACCCGGTCCGCAGGGAGGTCGCGCGAATCGCGCTTGAAAAGCTTATTCAGGACGGCAGAATCCACCCGACCCGCATAGAAGAGATGGTCGACAAGGCCCGCCGCGAGGTCGAGCAGGTCATCAAGTCCGAGGGCGAGCGCGCCGTGCTTGAAGCAAACATTCACGGGCTTAACCACGAGCTCATCAAGCTAATCGGCAGACTTCACTACCGCACAAGCTACCGCCAGAACGTCCTCAACCACTCCATCGAGGTCGCTCACCTCGCGGGAATGATGGCGTCGGAGCTCGGCGTCGACCCGACGCTCGCGCGAAGGGCGGGACTTTTGCACGACATCGGCAAGGCCCTCAGCCACGAAATCGAGGGCTCCCACGTCCAAATCGGCGTCGACGTCTGCAAAAAATATAAGGAGTCGCCCGATATTATCCACGCGATTGAGGCTCACCACGGCGACGTCGAGTGCCACAGCGTAATCGCCGCGCTCGTTCAGGCGGCGGACGCCGTTTCGGCGGCAAGGCCCGCGGCGCGCTCCGAAAACTTTGAAAGCTACATCAAACGCCTTGAAAAGCTCGAGGAAATCTGCTCCGGATTCGACGGCGTAGAGAAATCCTTCGCGATTCAGGCGGGCCGCGAGGTAAGAATTCTCGTTATTCCCGAAAAAGTTTCGGACGAAAAGATGGTTATCGTCGCCCGCGAAATTTCACAGAAAATCGAGCAGGAAATGGAGTACCCCGGCCAGATTAAGGTCAACCTTATACGCGAATCCCGCGCGGTTGACTATGCAAAATAAACAAAATCAACAACGGCGGCGCGGTCAAAAGCCTCGCCGCTTGTCTATTTTTCACAAAAGAAAAAAATTTCAAAAGTTTCTGCAACAATTCCGCGGGCAACCGACACTTATTACACAGCGGGAGCCGAAGATGAGAAATTCGCCGCGGGATTTACCGATTTCAAGAAAATAAATTGGAAAAGGGTTGACAAATCTCAAAAACGGTGATATACTTTCTATCGTCTGGTACCCCGGACAAAACAGATTCCTATATCCTTTATAGGGATTAAAACCTATCCAAATTTTTTAAGGAGGAAAAACTACTATGGCAAAGAAAATTTTGGCTGTCGTTCTGGCAGTCACAATCGCCCTTTCTGCAATGGCGATTACCGCTTTCGCCGACTATGAAGTTCCGCTGTTCTCCAGCGCGAGCGATTGGTCTAACAGAGGCGGTTCAAAGAAGTCGTCTTACCAGGTAACCTTCGACATTCCTGTATACGGTATGTACGGCTACCTTAACGCGGGCGACCGCATCGAAATCGACCTTCCTATTAACTGGGGCCCCGATGTAAGCGCAACCAGCGCGAAGTGGAGCATCAGCGTTGACGGTATGCTCTATTCCCTCAACAGCACCCCCGTTAAGAACACTAACGGCAGCGAAGTTCAGACTGCTGTAATCTACTTCTCTTACCTGCCGCATAGCTTCAACGGCACCGACACTGCTATTCCGCAGAGCACCAGCTTCAACCAGTGGTCCAGCATCCACCTCGTCTGCGAGATGGCTATGGACGGCGACAAGGATATTCCTGTAGGAATCTTTGCTGCTAAGAACGGCGGCAACTACTACGACACCGAGATGCAGGCCCGTTGGTACAAGCAGGGCGAGGATAAGCCTCTTGACGGCTCCGTTTCCTACGCTTGCAACTGGATTATCAACGCCAACAAGGACACCAATCCTGTTCCTGCCGCTTACGACTTCGTAACTGACGAGTGGTCCACCGACGCTTCTAACTCTTCTCGCGTTCCGTTCACTTGGGATCACACCCTTGAGAACCGCAAGAACATCAGAGAAGCTGCTGAGAACGGCTACACCGTACAGCTCGTAGTTCCGCTTACCACCAACCTCGTTGGTCAGGCTACCTACACCCTTTACGCTAACCGCAACAACTCCACCTACTACGCCGATTCTACTTTCCAGTACAACCTCGGCAACTGGTGGCAGTATAAGGACCAGAGAACCTTCGTAGACGATTATCCGCTCGACGGCACTGCAAGTGAACTCGTTTTCGATGTTCCTGCAACTCTTCTCTACGATAAGCTCTATGGCACCTTCAACTATGAATTCGTTATCTTCGAGGACATCACCCTCTTCAACTCCACCGTTATGAAGGACTACCTCACCGTCGACGGCTCTAAGGTTCCCGGCGGTTCCGGCTCCCTTGGCAGACTTAGCTGGCCCGAGCACGGCTACAACGCTGACCCGACCCCTGCTTACTTCGATAACGCTAAGGTCAACTACGCTCGTTCCGGTAAGGCCGGTAGAGGACTTGTTTCCGGCTCCGTTCCGTTCCCGGAAGCCAATGTAAAGAAGGACGCTAATGGCAACGCCACCAAGGTTGCTACCAAGACCTTTGATGTCGCTACCGGCGTTTGGGATTGGACTGCTGTCTTTGAATCCGGCGGATTCGGCGTTGGTATCGACGGCATTGCCGAAACCGACAGAATCGTTGTTACCGGTGTTCCGAGTGGCGTAAAACTCTCCCTTCAGGGTGCCGGCGTCGAGGGACGCGTTGAGCTTATCCCCGGCACTAACTGCACTCAGACCAGCGACGGCTCGCTCATCATCAGCGGTAAGGATTACCTCGCTGCTGCCGGTGGAGCTTGGGCTCACATCGTACAGTACAACACTGCTATCCCTGCCGGCACTACTATCAAGACCTACCTCTTCGATTCTTCTGCCGACCTCACCGGCTGCGGCGAAGCTGCTTACACCGGTGCTGACATGGGTAACATCAACGGCACTCGTTACGCTCAGGCTACCGTTCAGGCTACTGCCGGCGTTAAGCTCGTAATCAAGACCCCCGAGGCTGCTGAAGAAGTTGGCGGCGAGACCATCGATACTCCTACCGACACCACTGAGCAGCAGGGCGACGACGAAGGCGACGACACCGTCAACCTCGGCGACACCGAAGAGCCTGCTAAGGAAGAGAATCCGAAGACCGGCGTTGCTCTCGCCGTTCTCCCGATGCTCGTAGCTGCGGCTGCTGCCGTTGCTTCCAAGAAGCACTAATTCCTCCGAAAAAATGAGGATAACCGTCAGATGACGGTAAATACCCCCGCCTGATGCAGACAGGCGGGGGCGATTTTTTTGCCCCCGCTCCGCCCCGGGACACTATATATAGACAATCCCCGCGCCGCAGCTCGCTACCTGTTGCGGGCAAAATTTTTTTTGTGGAAATTGCGTGATTTCTCTTGACACCGGCTTTACACTTTGCTATAATAATAGCACAAGAAAAGCGATTCGCAATCAAAAATTTTTAGTTAGAAAGCAAATACGGGTTCACTCCTTTTGTGAAAGCTGTATTTGCTTAAAGTCGTTTTGGACTGTTACAGGGCCGGATTGTGCATTATGCACAAAAACGCCCGAAGCGATTATGGAGGAACAATGGCAGAACTTTTGACAGCAACTAACGTCACGCGCGATTTTGTCATCGGCGACGGCTCCGTCGTCCACGCGCTCAAGGGCGTAAATATTCAGGTCGCCGAGGGCAAGCTTACAATATTAAAGGGCCGCTCCGGTTCCGGAAAAACTACGCTGATTAACATGCTCGGCGCGCTCGACCGCCCCACAAGCGGCGAGGTTATCTTCGACGGGCAGGACATTACTAAACTCAGCGATTTAAAGCGTGATGAGCTCCGCCGCTACCAGATGGCGTTCGTTTTCCAGAGCGTCGCGCTGATGAGCTCGATGACGGCTTACGAAAACGTCGACTTCGGCCTTCGGCTTGCGGGCTTCCCGCTTGAAAAGCGTCAGGAACGGGTGACAAAGTGCCTCGAAGAGGTCGGCCTCGCGAAGAGAATGCATCACCGCCCCGGCGAGCTCTCGGGCGGCGAACAGCAAAGAGTTGCGATTGCGCGGGCTCTTGCGCATGAGCCGAAAATAATTTTCGCCGACGAGCCGACCGCGGAGCTTGATTCCGGCACCAGCCACCACATCGTGGAGCTGTTTAAGACGCTTGTCTTAGACGAGCACATGACGATTGTAATGACGACCCACGACGTCAGCCTTCTTGAAATCGCGGACAGGGTTTATACGCTTGAGGACGGTGAGATTGTTGACTAAAAAGAAAAAGAAAAAGCTCGAGCATGAGCAGGAGCTGATGGCCGAAAGCGAGTACGCAATCGAGTGCGAGAACCTTGTTAAAATCTACAAGACTGACCAAATAGAGGTCGTCGCGCTCCAGGGGCTCGATTTACAGGTCAAAAAAGGCGAGCTTGTCGCGATTGTCGGCACCTCGGGAAGCGGCAAATCCACGCTTCTGAATATGCTCGGCGGCCTCGATAAGCCATCGGCGGGAAGCCTTACCGTAAACGGCAGGAATCTTCTTAAATTCACCGAAGAGGACTATATGGTATATAAGCGCAACACCGTCGGCTTCGTCTGGCAGAACAACGCGCGAAATTTGGTGCCGTATCTCACCGCCGTACAGAACGTCGAGCTGCCGATGCTCCTTCAGGGGCAGAAACAGCGCAGAGAAAGGGCTCTTGAGCTTTTAGAAGCCGTCGGGCTTTCAAACAGGATAAATTCCCGCCTCGACCAGATGTCGGGCGGCGAGCAGCAGAGAGTCGCGATAGCGATTTCGCTCGCGAATAACCCCGCGATTCTGCTTGCGGACGAACCCACGGGCTCGGTCGATACAAAGACCTCCGACCAGCTTCTTGGGGTGTTTAAGGATATAAACCGCACGAGAGGCGTAACGGTCGTAATCGTAACCCACGACCTTAGGCTTGCAAAGCAAATCGACCGCGTCGTTGCGATTCGCGACGGCCGGACCTCGAGCGAGATAATCAAAAAATCCCACGCCGAGATTATGAACGAATCGAAGGGCTGGGACACCGGGGACGCCGGCGAGGCCGCTCCCGAGGAGGTTTCGGAGGAGCTCGTTGTTCTCGACAGAACCGGGCGGCTCCAGATTCCGAAGGATTACCTCGAAGCCCTTGAAATCAAGGGCGGATCGAAGGTCAAGGCGGATTTGGACCTTGAAAACGAGCGCATCTATATCCACAAGGCTCAATAAACTTCTTTATAACCCAAACGGAGAATATAAATCATTCAAAACAAGATGAAAGGTGGATTTAAAGTGAAAGACAAAATGTTCAGGCGTCTGACCTCGCTTGTACTGGCTTTAGTGATGACAGTGCCGACATTGGCTTATGTATACGCCGACGGCAACGCCGCGGACGCCGACGCCGCAGCCCCGGTTGAGGCGAAGGAAACGTCCGCCCAGTCGCTCGACGACGAAAACAGAGCCCGCACTTACAGCACTTACTATGACAAGCACGCAGGCGACCCGCGTCCGAATCAGGAAGTCACCGTAAACGGAGCCGACTTCATCGACGCGTCGGAAGAGGCCGAAGCGCGCGTCGATACCCTCGACGGCGTTGAAGCTTTAGTCTGGGAAGGCGCGAGCGGCGAGGTTTCTTTTGACATAAACGTCCCGGCAACCGGCGTTTATGCGGTTAAGATGGACTACTACGCGCTGGCGAGTGCCGCGAACAGCATTGAATTCGCGTTCAGAATCGACGGCGAGTCGCCGTTCGACACCGCGGAGCAGATTTCGCTTCCGAAAATTTGGGTAAGCGCGGAGAAATCCTTCGTCTACGACGACGCGGGAAACAGAAGCTTCCGCACCGACGTTCACGGGAACCAGATTCGCCCGACCCTTGAGGAATCGACGGGCTGGCAGACGGCCTTCTTAAAGGACTCGGACGGCCTGTTCAGCGGCGCGCTCGGATTCTATTTCGAGCAGGGCGAGCACACCGTTACCCTTATCTCGGACAAGGCGAGATTCGCTATCTCCAAAATCACCCTCACTCAGGAGGACGTGCCGCTTCCCGCAGCAATGCAGGATAACGTCACCACCGACGCTTCCAAGGCCGGCGCGACCAAGGACGTCTTAATCACAATCGAGGGCGAGAACCCGACAATCGCGTCCGATATTACTCTCTATCCGACGTACGACCGTTCCACCTATCTTACCTCCCCCTCCGACCCGACTAAGATGATTTACAACACCATCGGCAAGGAGAACTGGAAAACCTCCGGCCAGTATATCGGCTGGACGTTCGAGGTTCCGACGGCGGGATACTACAAAATCGGCATCCGCGCGAAGCAGGACCAGATGCGCGGACTTTACTCGAACAGAACGCTCTACATAGACGACAAGGTCCCCTGCGAGGAAGCGGAGCAGATTAAGTTCTACTATTCTACGACATGGGACTGCGTCACCCCGTCCGACGCCGACGGCAACACCCTCTACTTCTACCTCGACGCGGGCGAACACACCATTCGCCTCGAAGCGATGCCGGGCGAAATCGGCGGAATAATGCGGCAGCTTGACGACGTTGTCTACTACCTCAACAGCTACTATCGCCAGATTCTCCAGATTACCGGCCCGTCGCCCGACGAATACAACACCTACATGATTCAGAATCAGATTGACGGAATTCTCGACGACTTCGCGACCTACGCGCAGCAGCTCAGAACCATCAAGTCCGAAATCGAAACCCTCGCCGGAACCTCCGGCACCGAGGCGGTTTCTCTGGAAACGATGGCTAAGCTCCTCGACAGGCTTGTAAAGAAGCCGGACGACATTCCGGGGTGCCTCGGACAGATTAAGGATAACATCTCCTCGCTCTCCCAGTGGATGGCGGACTACCGCTCTCAGGCTCTCGAGGTCGATATAATCGAAATCGCCTCCGCCGAAAAGCAGTTCAGTCCGATTAAGGAAAACTTCTTCAAGCAGCTTTCCTTCAGCTTCCGCTCCTTCTTAGGCTCCTTCTTCGAGGACTATAACGTCCTTTCCGAGGACAACAAGGCCGCCCTCAACGTCTGGGTATCCCTCGGACGCGACCAGGCGCAGATAGTAAAAGAGCTTGTCGACTCCTACTTCGTCGAGGACACCGGAATCCCGGTAAACATCAACCTCGTTCAGGGCGGTATTCTTGAATCCACCCTCGCGGGTAAGGGACCGGACGTAGTTCTCTTCGTCGGCGGCGACCTCCCGATTCAGCTGGCGGCGCGCGACTGCCTCGTCGACGTTTCGCAGTTCCCCGACTACGAAGAAGTGACAAAGAGATTCGCGCCCAACGTAATGACGCTCTACACCTACCAAGACGGCGTTTACGGGCTCCCGATTTCCCAGACCTTCTCGATGATGTTCTGCCGCAACGACGTTCTGGCGGGCTTCGGCTTCGACAAAGGCCCCGACACATGGCTTGAGCTCATAGACATGCTTCCTACTCTTCAGAGAAGCTACATGGGCGTAGGCTTCAACTTCGACGTCTACGGTACGTTCATGGTACAGCGCGGCCTCGGTTACTACAACGAAAGCAAGACCAAGACCATCTTCGAGCAGCAGGACGCCGTTGAAGCGTTCGAGATGTGGTGCAAGTTCTACTCGACCTACTCCTTCGAGCAGACCTTCGACCAGTTCACACGTTTCAGAACCGGTGAATATCCGATTGTCATCACCGGCTACACCTTCTACAACCAGCTCTATATGGCCGCCCCCGAAATCCGCGGACTCTGGCAGTTCGACGCTATCCCCGGCACCGCGGCAGCCGACGGCACTATAAACCGCTCGACCACTTCTTCCTCCGCCGGCGCGATTATCTTCTCGAAGCTCAACGAAAAACAGCGTTCCGACGCTTGGGAGCTCATCAAGTGGTTCACCTCCGCCGAGGTACAGTCCGAGTACGGACGCTCGATTGAAGCCCTCCTCGGCCCGATGGGCAGATTTGAAACCGCTAACCGCGAGGCTCTGGGACAGCTTGCGTGGAACCAGACCGAGCTCGATAAGATTAGGGCTCAGATGGACAACACCGTCGATATAGACATCATTCCCGCAACCTACATCGTAACCCGTAACATCACAAACGCCTTCCGTGAAACGGTAAACCAGGCAACAAACCCGCGCGATACGCTCGTCTGGTACAACAGGGACATCAACGACGAGATTATCCGTAAATATGAGGAACTCGGCATCGAAGTTCCCAAGGATTAAGGAGGGAGGAATTTAAATGGCTAAAAAAGAAAAAGAGGAAGTCAAAAAGGTAAAGCCTCTCAACACCGAAAGCAAATCGGCGTATACCCTGCACCTCATGAAGATGAATCAGGCGTGCTACTGGATGATGCTCCCGTTCTTCGCGCTGTTCGCAATCTTCACGATTATCCCGGTTGTAATGTCGCTGCCTCTGGGACTTACGAGCTTCAACCTCGTTCAGTTCCCGCGGTTCATAGGTTTACAGAACTTCTACTCGCTGTTCGTAAACGACGACATCTTCCTCCTCGCAATTAAGAACACCCTTATTTTCGCGGTGTTCACCGGCCCGTTCTCATATGTGCTGAGCTTTTTGCTCGCGTGGTTGATTAACGAAATGAACCCGTTTTTGAAGGTTTTCTTCACATTCGTGTTCTACGCCCCGTCCATGACGCCCTCGGCGTTCGTAATCTGGCAGCTCGTATTCTCGGGCGACTCCTACGGATACTTAAACTCGGTTCTTATGGACTTCGGAATTATCAATTCCGCGAAACAGTGGCTCACCGACGTCACATACATGATGACCGTCGTAATTATCGTCCAGCTCTGGATGTCGATGGGCGCGGGCTTCTTAGCCCTTCGCGCCGGCTTCCAGGGTATAGATACCGCCCTCTATGAGGCGGGAGCCATCGAAGGAATCCAGAACCGCTTCCAGGAGCTCTTCACCATCACAATCCCCGCGATGGGACCGTCGCTTCTGTTCGCAGCCGTTCTCGCGATTTCGGGAGCCTTTACCGTTGGCTCGGTAGGAGCGTCGCTCTGCGGCCTGCCCTCGACCGCTTACGCGGTTCATACGATTATGAACCACGCTCAGGACTACGGCTCTATCCGTTACGAAATGGGCTACGCCTCGGCAATATGCTTCGTTTTGTTCGCGGTAATGCTTATATGCAACCACGTCATCAGAAGCGTGCTCAGCAAATATACAGATTAAAGGAGGGGAACATAAATGGCAGACGCCGTACAGACACCGATTATGGATTCGCTTGAATCCGCAAACGAAAAGGCACTGAAAAAACTCAGAAAACGTCAGAAAAAAAGAGGCGACATCGAAAAGGCAAAGGTCAAAAAGTCCAAAGGCAAGCATATAAACGGCTCCTTGGGCGGTGACATCTGCATATTCGTTCTTCTCTGCCTTCTGGGATTATTCATGATATTCCCACTCTATTACTCAATCGTACAGTCCTTCAAGCCGATAAGCGAGCTGTTCGTATTCCCGCCTAAGCTCTATGTTTTACAGCCTACCGGCGAGAACTTCTCGAACCTCTTCAAGGTTGCCGGCAACCTTTGGGTGCCGTTCTCCCGCTACGTGTTCAACTCGGTATTCATCACTATCGTAATCACCGTAATGCACGTTTTCGTGGTATGTTGCTGCGCGTATGTTTTGGCTAAATGCCCCAAGATTCCGGGCTATAAATTCGCGAACCAGCTGATTGTAACCTCGATGCTCTTCACCTCGACCGCCACATGGATTATGCAGTTTGTCGTAATGGCCAAGATGGGTATGATCAACACATACTGGGCGATGATTCTGCCGAACGTCGCCACCTCGATGGGCCTTTACCTGATGCGTCAGAATATGTCGACCATCAACGACGCGGTTATCGACGCCGCGAAGGTCGACGGCGCGGGTGCCTTCCGCACCTGCTGGCAGGTCGTAATCCCCAACCAGAAGCCCGCCATCGCGACCCTTATCATATTCGTATTCCAGGGCGCGTGGAATATCCAGGGCGGCGCGCTGGTATACCGTGAAGACCTCAAGACGCTGCCGACCATTATGACGCAGATAGCCGCCTCGGGTATCGCGCGTCAGGGCATCATCTACGCCTCGGCTGTCGTCCTGATGATTCCTCCGCTTGTCATCTTCCTCATCGCCCAGAGTAACGTTATGGAAACCATGGCCAACTCCGGTATGAAGGATTGATTCAGAGTAATTAAAAATAAAATGAAAGGTGATAAAGCGGTGAATAGTATGAAATTCAGAAAAATTTTGAGTGTACTGCTCGTCGCGCTTATGGCGGTCAGCGTAATGATTGTTCCCGCCCTCGCGGTCGACCCGTATACGACATACAGCTATGACGCATGGGACAACGCCCTGCCCTCGCAGGCGGGCTATGAGGTCATAAATACCGTCAACGGCGACGACATCGGCCTTTGGCAGCTAAGCGACCCCACCAGCGAGTTCTACATCAGCGAAAACGAGCCCTCGACTCTGAGCGACTCTAAGGACTTCTTCCTTTCGCCCAACAAAGAGTTCTATATTGCCGACACCGGCAACAACAGAATCGTAAAGACCGACCTCGACTTTAACCTTCTCGCCTGCTATAAGTATTTCCCGGGAAGCACCTCAAAGCACACCGTCGTCGATGAAAGCGGCAACGAAATCGAGGTCGACGCCGACGAGCTCAAGTCCCCCTACGGGGTATTCGTCGACGAGGACGACGTAATCTACATAGCCGACCGCGATAACCAGCGCGTCGTAAAGTGCGTCGAGGAAACAAAGACCTCCGCGAGAATACTTAACGAGTATTACCGCCCCGAAACCCCGCTCTATGAGTCCGTTTCCTTCTACTGCACAAAGGTAGTCGTCGACGCGGCGAAGAACGTCTACGTTATCTGCCCCGCCGTAAACAAGGGAGCTATAATGTTCTCCGACTCGGGCTCCTTCGTCGGATACTACGGCGCGAACAGAGTTGAGGTAACGGCCGAGGTTATCCGCAACAAGCTCTGGAGAAAGATTGCCTCCGAGCAGCAGATTGCATCTCTTACAAAGTCCACCCCTGTCGAGTACGCGAACTTCGACATCGACAAGGAAGGCTTCATCTACACCGTCACCGAGGTTGCGAACGCCTCCACCGACGCGGTTAAGAAGATGAACCCGGCGGGCTACAACATCTTAGAGAGAACCGCCGACAACAACGAGTTCGGCGACCAGGTTTCCGCTACCTACAACGGCACCACCTATGCCACAAGACTTACCGACATCGCGGTTTCGGACGACGGCTTCATCAATATCCTCGACTACACCACCGGCCGCGTATTCCAGTATGACGAACGCTGCAACCTGCTTCTTATCTTCGGCTTCGACCAGGAGGAGCAGCGCGGCGGATTCAACAACCCCAACGCCCTCGAAACCTACGGCAACAACGTATATGTTCTCGACGGCAGAAACAACGACATAACGACCTTCGGCCTCACCGAATTCGGACAGTACGTTCACGACGCGATTCAGCTTCACAACCGCGGCTTCTATGAGGAAGCCTACGACCTCTGGCAGGAGGTTCTGAAGCGCGACGGCGGCTACTATATGGCTCTCGTCGGAACCGCGAAGGCCCTCTACAATCAGGACGACTACGAGGGAGCGATGAAATACTCGAAGCTGAGCTTCTACGCCGACGAATACGACAAGGCGTTCGAGGCCTCGCGCCAGGAAACGCTGCGCGACAACTTCACGCTCTACGTTATAATCATCTTCCTGCTCGTAATCCTTTACTTCGTCGTTAAGTACCTCCAGAAGAAGGGCAAAATCCCGAAGAAGCTGATTGCGACCGCCTGCGGAAAGGTTGTTGACGCCTGCAAGAACGCGGCAGTCAGCGTCGTTGACAAAATCAAGAAAGGGGGCAAGGGTAAATGATTTATGACATGAAGCCTTGGCAATGGGTTACGCACGTCATCTTCCACCCCACCGAGGGGTTTGAGGATATGAGATGGAAAAAAGCCGGCTCGCTTAAAATTTCCTTCTTTATAGTGTTCCTGCTCTTTGCCTCTCAGGTATTTTCCACACGCTACGGCGGCTTCGCCTATAACACAAGGGCCTATTCCGACGTATTCAACATCATGCCGATTCTCGTTCAGTCCGTCGCCTACTACGGCACATGGGTGGTTTCAAACTGGAGTATCTGCACCCTGTTCGACGGCGAGGGAAATATGCGCAGAGTTGCGATTTACACCGCCTACTCTCTGGTTCCGTTCATCATCGGCAATACCCTCTCGACCGCGCTCTCTTACTTCCTCACCCTCGACGAGTCGATTTGGTACAACGCCATAAGCATGATCGGCCTCTGGTGGTCGGTAATCCTGATGGTATTCGCGATGAAGGCGTGCCACCAGTACAGCTTCACGATGACGTTTGTAAGTATGATTTCAACCGTCGCCGGCATGGTCCTGATTCTCTGCCTGCTCGCGCTTATAATGTCGCTCTTCCAGCAGGTATACGTATTCTTCGCAACAATCTACACCGAAATTCTCTACAGATTCAGAAGCTGAGAAAGCAGAAAGTGAGTAAATTATGAAAAACACATTTCTAAGATTACTGGCTTGCCTGCTGTCAGCGGCAATCCTGATTACAACAAGCGCGGTCGCGCTCGTTGCCGAGGGCGGCGAGGCCGACGAAACCGAGCTTGCCGATGAAGCGGTCGCACCCGAGGGCGAGGAGCTTGTAGCCCCGACCGACGAACCCGCCGTGGAAGCCCCCGCCGAGGAGGCTCCCGAAGAGGAAGCTCCCGCAGAAGAGGCCCCCGCCGAGGACGAAGAGCCCGAAGCGGTTGAAACTCCCGACGACACCGACCCCGCGCCCGCCGAGGGCGAGGATTCCGAGTCGGGCGAAGGCGAGGAGGAAGAGGAAGCTCCCGTCGAGATGATTACCGACGAGGAAGCCCTCGCGAACTGCGAAAAAATCCTTGAAAACGACAAGTTCGAGGTTTACGCCGACTTCGGAGTTGAGGACGCCGAGCTTGAGCGTATAGCGTTCGTCGAAAAGGCCGACGGGAATATAATCTGGACCAACCCGATTAACGCCCTCGCCGATACCTCGACCAACAAGAACAGCCTGAAGCAGAACCGCCTCTCCAATATCGCCTATAAGTACGGCAACGCTACCGACCTTATCGCCTCGTCGGCGTTCCTGTTCTCCTACAGGGAATCGACGAGCCGCGGAAACATGAAATATGAGGTCAAGGACAACGAAATCATCATTCGCTACGGCGTAAGAACCGCTTCGGCGAATATCCCGGTTCATATTGTCCTTGAGGACGACAGCTTCTACTGCTACGTCGAAACCTCCGAAATCAAGGAGAACAACGGCTACCGCGAAGAGGTCAAAAACGACCAGGACGCCGAGGACAGAGATACGATCGTCCTCACCGAGCTCGCGATGTTCCCCTACATGGACGCCGCAACAACCGAGGACGAGGGATATATGCTTATTCCCGACGGCTCCGGCGCGATTATCAATCTCAATAACGGCAGAGGCAACTACTCCGACTACAGCCAGCCCCTCTACGGCCGCGACATCACTACGGTAAAGGAAGTCGAGCCGGATATGGTTGAGCAGGCTTATCTGCCCGTCATGGCGATGGTAAAGGGCAACAAGGCCCTCGTCATGATTGCGACCGACGGCGACACCTTCGCGAACGTAAACGCGAACGTTTCCTACTCCAAAAACGAGAACTCGTGGTATAACGACTGCTACTTCTCGTTTACGCTCCGTTCTACGGATAACTACTACATGACCGGCGACTCCTCCGCCATCATGGTATTTGAAAAGGGCAACGGCCAGATTCTTGTTCCGCGCGTCGGAGTAAGATATATCCCCTACACCAGCGATAACGAAACCGTTACCCCTGCCGAGATAGCCGAAATCTACCGCAACTATCTCATCGAGGAAAAGGGCCTTGAAAAAACCGCCGACGCGACTGAGCCCGCTCTTTACGTCGACCTCGACGGCGGAACCCTTAAATCGAAGTCGATTCTCGGCTTCCCGATTAAGTTAAAGACCGCCTACACCACCTTCAAGCAGGCGACCGAAATCATCTCCGCCCTCAAGGACGAGGGAGTCGGAAACCTTGTCGTAAACTATCACGACTGGACCGAGGATTCGATGTCCTCGAAGATCGATACCGGCGACAGCCCGGCGTCCTGCCTCGGCGGAAAGAGCCAGTATAAGAAGATGCTTAAGGAATTTGCAGAGATGGGCGTAGACTACTACGCAACAGTTTCGGGCAACACCTTCAAGTCCAACGGCAACGGCTTCTGGACGCTCTTCAATACCGCTTACCGCGTATCTAAGTCCTATTCAAGACAGTATACCTACAACATCGCCTACGGCACCCCCGATTCCGGCGTTGCCGCCGCGCTGATGAGCCCGCGTTCGATTGAGAAGCTCTCTAAGAAGGTAACAAAGAACCTCGGAAAATACGACCAGGGCGCAGGCCTCGGAATCGTTTCCAACACCCTTTGGAGCGACTTCTCGAACAAGTACCGCACCAACCGCTGCACTACCGCCGAATACCTCATCGACTACTATAAGGCCGCCAAGGAATCGAACGGAAAGGTTATTGCGGACGCTCCGAACGCCTACATCATCCCATACGTTTCGAGAATCAACAACCTCACCCTCCAGTCGAGCCAGTTCAAGCTCTCGGACTACGACATCCCGTTCTATCAGATGGTTATTCACGGATATGTCGACTACGCCTCCGAGCCGATTAACGGCACTCCCGATACCACGGCGGCGGTCCTTAAGGCAATCGCCGCGGGCTCGAACCTCAACTTCGAGTTCATGCACGAGGAGGCAAGCGAGCTTGTCAACACCGACTATGTGGATAAGTTCTACTGCTGCTACGAGGGCTGGGTTGAAGAGGCGTCGAAGGCCTATCAGCTTGTAAACGAAGTCCTGACCCCCGCAAAGGGCGCGACAATCTCCGATTACAAGGTAGACGGCAGCGTTCTTACCACCGACTACTCCAACGGCTATCAGACCGTTGTCGACCTCTCGACGGGCGACATAAAGGCCGGCGGCAAGACCTATAACTACACAGATTACGTTAAAGGAGGTTCGGACTAATGGCAGATTCAACTAACACCGCCGTCAAGGAGGTAAAGGTAAAGCCCGAAAAGGCTCCCAAGACGCCGAAGGCTCCAAAACAAAAGCAGCCCAAGGGTCTGAGGATTGCCTATGAAAAGCGCAAGGCACTTTACGCCTACGGCTTCCTTGCCATCTGGATTATCGGTACGATTTACTTCTTCCTGAGGCCGCTCGCCGTTTCCCTCTGGTATTCGTTAAACGAAACCCAGGTAAACCTCGGCTATATGGGAACAAAGTTTGTCGGCATCAACAACTACATTCGCGCGTTCAGAGAGGACACCGAGTATACCGAAGCCCTTCTTGCGGTTCTAAGGGACACCCTCTGGCAGACCCCGCTGATTATCGTATTCTCAATCTTCATCGCGGTAATCTTAAACCAGAAGTTCAAGGGCAGAACCTTCGCCCGCGCGGTATTCTTCCTCCCGGTTATAATCGCCACCGGTCCGGTTATCTCGATTATAAACGGCGATATGGACACCTCGGGCTACTCGGGAGGCGCGGAGCAATTCTCGACGATGTTTGAAACGGATATGACGGGAGCACTTATGAACTTCCTCGGCGTTTACAACATCAGCGACAAGGTAACAGACATGCTCTCGACGATTACGTCGAACGTATTCAACCTCGTATGGGATTCCGGTATCCAGATTATAATCTTCCTCTCGGCCCTGCAGAATATCCCCTATTCCGCAAAGGAGGCCGCCTCGATTGAGGGAGCAACGGCGTGGGAGTTCTTCTGGAAGATTACGATTCCCTACATCTCCCCGATGATAGTCACCAACCTCATCTACACCATCGTTGACTCCTTCATCGACCCCGCCAACGGAGTTATGACGCTCGTTTTACAGAAGGCGTCGGGCTGGGAGCACGGCTATTCGGCAGCCATGGCGTGGTCCTACTTCATCATAGTAATCGCCGCGCTCGCAATCGTCTTGCCGATACTCAACAAATTCGTTTACTACGAAGTGTAAGGGAGGGATATTGAATGGCAACTGCAAAAGAAGAAAAGCAATTTGAACGCGAACGCCAGAAGGCTTTAAAGGAGCGCGCCAAGGCCTATAAGGCCGCGAAAAAGGCGGGAACCCTCGACGAGCGCATAATATCCCCCGAGCACACCGCCTATTTGAGAAGAAAGGCGATTCTCTCGAAGGTTTGGCCCTTCTTCAGGTTCCTGATTCTCTTCGGGCTCTGCTTCGTCATACTCTATCCGCTCATCTACATGTTCTCGACGGCCTTCAGGCCGAACGTCCAGATGACCGACCCGTCGATTATCTGGATTCCGAAGAGCCTTACGATTTCAAACATGGCGGACGTATGGGGAATCATGAAATTCGACGAGGCGTTAATCAACACGCTGAAAATCAACCTCGTCTGCTCGCTGTTCTCGGTTATAACCTGCGCCCTCACCGGCTACGGCCTTGCGAGATTCAACTTCAAGGGCAAGGGCATCTGCTTCGCGGTGGTAATCATGCAGATTATCGTTCCGCCGCAGATTACGGTTATCCCGCTCTATCTCCAGTGGGCGTTCTTCCAGGGAGCCGGAATTGTAAAGCTCTGCTCCAAGCTCGGAATGACGACCTTCCTCGGAGCGAACATCAAGGCGATTACCGACGCGAACGGCACCCCGACCGGGGCTCTGTACGCCTCCCTGATTGACAACCCGATAGTAATGTACTGGCCCGCGCTCTTTGCGAACGGCATCAAATCGGGACTGTTCATCTTCATCTTCCGCCAGTTCTTCCGCGGACTTCCGATTGAGCTTGAGGACGCCGCCTATCTCGACGGCTGCGGTCCGCTCAAGACGTTCATCAGGATTATGGTGCCGAACGCTTCGTCGTCCTTCCTCACCGTATTCCTCTTCGCGATAGTCTGGTACTGGAACGACTACTACATTTCCTCGACCTTCTTCCTCAACAACAACACGGTTTCGCTCGCGCTGCAGAAGCTTTCGGGCAACCTCGACCAGCAGCTGTTCGCGGGTGCTCAGGTCGGCACGAGAAAGAAGATAGTCTGGCTCGAATCCGGGTGCTTGCTGACGATTGCGCCGATACTCGTGATGTACATATTCTTGCAGAAATACTTCACCGAGGGTCTTGCGCGTTCCGGACTTACAGGTATGTAATCTGAAATCCGAAAGTTTTGTATTTGAGCCGGAATTCGGCAAAAAATCAACGCTCACGGCCTGCCGCCTGCAAAATCGGGCGGCGGGCTGTTGAGAGTAAATCGGGGAATGGGGGATTTGGGATGAATGAGGGGAGATGGCGGGGCGGGTACCGAATTTCGGGTATTTTCGGGCTCTTTCCGTCTGTTTTCTGACTTCTGAACTCTGCGGCTCTTACCGGATTCGTTCCTCACCCATCCCCGCTCAGCCCGTTGGGCTTCGGGGGACGGGTTCGTCGCGAATGGGGGCGCGGGGACTGCGCTGGTTGGGTTGGCCCCACCCGCCCGCCCTCCCACCTTAGCGATTTGTTCCCGCTCCGTCCCCGCGCCCCCTGACAAAGTGCCTCAACCCGGGCTTCGCAAAACGAACAAGCATGGGTAAAAGAGCCTTCTTTGTTGTGGAAACCAACGCCGGCGACAAAACTTGCTTTTCGGACTTCGCGGTCATAAATGACCGACCGCTCGTCCTCAAAGAGTTTTGTTCCGCTGTCGTAGGCGAGGGTTCCCCCGCAAAAACAGTCCGCCGGACTGATTTCTTGGCTCCCCCTCCTGCGCTTTGGGGAGTATGAGAGATTTCGCGGCCTGCGGGCCGCGACAAGGGGCTCCGCCCCTTGACCCCGCAACCTTTTGAAAAAAGGTTGACGAAAACTTTTGAATTTTTCTTTTCCGCACCTTGAATAAATCAACAACGGAGAAAATCATGTACAGACTGACCGCTATGCTGATCGGCGCGGCGATTCTCCTCGCGGCTTGCTCTCAGGCCGCACCGGAGCCGCAGCCGGGCCAAACGCAGGGGATTTCGTTCTTTACCCAGAGCCTTCCCGAAACGCTTCCGCCCGAAACAACGCCTCCGCCTCCGCCGACGCCCGAGCCGCCGAAATATTCCGAACAGGAAATTTCGCTCCCCGAGTGCGTTTCCGAGGATTTTGAGCTTCTGATTGAGCTCGAGCATACCGCCGCCGGCGGGCAGGCGGCCGACCTCCGCGAGGGTTATTCCGGCGCGGGGTACATTTCGGGCGCATACGGCGATTCGGGCGTATCCTTCGTTCTTGACGTTCCGTCGCCGCAGCACTATTCGCTGACCCTTCGGGCGGCCTCCGACGAGCCCGCTTCGGGGAAGCTTTACATCGGCGGCCTCGAATACGGGTGCTTTGCCCTTTCGGGGCAGGGCTTTGAGAGCCTTCGGTTTGAAAACGTTTTTCTCCCGGCGGGGACATGCGAGCTTGGCTTTTCGGACATGACTGCGCCGGTCGACCTCGACTGCGTTTTAATCGAGGACGGCGAGCCGCATGCGGATTTCGCGCTCCCCGAGGACGCGGCTCTCTGCACAAAGGAGCCGTCTTTGGAGGCACGGGAGCTTTACGAATATATTTTAAGCAATTACGGCAAAAAAATTCTCAGCGGGCAGCAAGCCTCGCAGGGAACAAACGCCGAGCTTGACGAAATTTATTATTTAACGGGGAAATATCCCGCGATTCGGTTCGGGGAGCTGATGGGCTACTCGGCCGGCGCGGACAGCGGCGACGTCGAGCTTGCAATCGAGTGGGCGAAGTCGGGCGGAATCGTCGGCTACGTCTGGAACTGGACGCAAAACGGCTCGGTATACGCCGAAAAAACCGCCTTCGACGCCGAAAAAGCGGTAACAAGCCTCGACATCGCGACTATGGAGGGCGAGGCCCTCGCGCTCCGCTACGGCGACGGCGCAATCGGGGCGGAAACCCTCGCGCTGATTGACGGAATCGACAGAGCTGCCGACGCTTTAAAGCGTCTTAGGGACGAGGGAATCCCGGTTCTTTTCCGGCCCCTCCCCGAAGCCTCGGGCGGTCAGTTCTGGTGGTCGAAGAGCGCGGAAAGCTATCTTTGGATATACAAGTTGATTTTTGAGAGGATGACCCTCTACCACGGCCTCGACAATCTGATTTGGATATGGAACGGCCAGAGCCCCGAATGGTACGTCGGCGACGAAATGTGCGACATAATTTCCCTCGACGTATATCTTAACGAGGGCGAATCCCTCGGCAGCGGCATAAGCCTTATGGCGGCCGCGCGGGAGATTTCCGAAAGCAAGCCGATTGCCCTTAGCGAGGCTTCGACCCTCCCGCAGCCCCTTTTGGCGGCGCGCGACGGAGCGGCATGGAGCTTTTGCTCGGCATGGACGGGCGAATATTCCGCATCGGGGAGCTATACCCCCGCGACGCTCTGGGTGAGCTTTTACAACAACTCCTTTGTCGTCACAAAGGATAAAATCGAATACAATCGGTAATATATCCGAAGGGTATTACTTGCCGTTTATATATTTTCGCATACACCTCTGACTAAGCCGCGGCTTCGGGGCGAGGTCTGATTGCAATAAAAACCCATCAGGAGGAACATTATGAAACCGTCAAAGACAATATCCATACTAAGCGCGGCAATTTTAGCGATGTCGTCGCTAACGGGGTGCTATTTCCTGCCGAAGGAGGAGGAGCTTTTAGAGCCTCCGGTAGTAAAGGCGAGCGAGGTATCCTATACGACGACGACAGCGGAGCTTAAGGACATCACGAAGCAGATTCTCACCCCCGGCAACATCGCCTCGGGAACCGAGTACAACGCGAGGTTCTCCGACGTCGGCGGAAACATCAAGGCGGTATACGTTTCCGCGGGCGACGTTGTGGAGCAGGGCCAGCTTTTGGCCGAATACGACACCTACGAGCTCGACAAGCAGCTTGAGCGTGGCGAGCTTGAGCTTTTGCGCGAGCAGCTCGAATACGACATCGCAGTCGAAAAGCACGAGTCCGAAACCGTCAAGCAAAAGGAGCTTTTGGACGTTCAGCTTATGCAGAACGATTTGGATAAGCTCTATGCCGACAAGGAGGCCGCGAAGATTTACGCCGAGGTCGGCGGAACGGTTTCCTATGTAAGAACCTGCTCCCCCGGCGACTGGATTAACGCCGGCGAAACAATCGTCACGATTATCGACATCACCGATTTGTATATAAAAATCGACCCGTCTAACGACAACGACCAGTTCATGATCGGCCGCCCGATTTCTATTCGCTACGAGGGCGAATACTACGACGGAACAATCGTCCGCAACAAGTCGGGACTTCAGTGGGACGAAGCCACCGAGGCCGCAAAGGTTGACGCGAACGGCGAGGAGGTTTTGGGCGAGCAGTCGGAGGATATTATCGTTAAGTTCAACGACCTGATTCCCGAGAGCTCGGCGGTCGGAAATATCGCCGATACTATACTCGTTCTTGACAAGCGCGAAAACGTAATCGTTATTTCGGCGAACCTCGTTAAGAAGGTCAACGGCGTGGACTGCGTATATGTGTTCAAAGACAACGAGCGCGTGCCGGTAAACGTTTCTTTGGGACTTCAGAGCGGCTCGCTCGTCGAGATAACCTCGGGACTTGAACCCGGCGACGAGGTAATAATCAGATAGAAGCGCGTTTTGCGGAATTTAACAGCATGGAGGAATCACGATGTTGACACTTCTACTCCGAAAGATGCGCAATACCAAATGGATGGTAATCTGTCTTCTTATCGGATTTATCATGGCCACCGCCATGACGAGTACAATCCCGATATATATGCACGCGTCCTTACAGCGAATGCTGATTAAGGATATGCAGGCGTATCAGGAGGAAAAAGGGGTATATCCCGGCGTTTACGCCGTTTCCAAGACGCTCGTAAGCGGCACGAGCGCGAAAAACCAGCGTGCCAACGTAAACAACGTCTACGCCCGCGCGGCGAACCGTTTCAACGACCTGTTCGTGCCTTATGAAACCTATAAGGCGTTCACCTCGGATTCGTACCTTTACGTCACGAACTTTGAAACCGAGGGCGACCCCGCGATGGTGAAGCTGGGCGGAATGACGGATATAGGCGACCACATCAATATCATTCAGGGAAGAATGTTCAGCTCCGAGAAGGACGCCGACGGCGTTTACGAGGTAATCTGCACCGAGAAGGCCTTGCAGCTCACCCAGCTCGTCACCAATCAGGTTTACGAGGTAAAGAACATTCTCGACAGAGTTACCGAGGATACCCTGAAAATAAAGATTGTCGGCGTTTTCGAGCCCTCGTCCGAAACCGACACCTACTGGTCGGAGGGGCTTTCTAACTATGACAACACCTTCTTCACCGACTTCATAACCCTCACCGACGAAATCATCTTCACCGGCATCGTAAACCTCAACCAGGTCGACTGCCGCTTCATAATCGACTATCAGCACATGGACATGAACGTTATTGAGCATGTCCGCAACCAGTTCGCCTCGCAGCTCGAGCAGTATAAGGAAGAGGCGACGACCTTCGAGGTCCCCGCGCAGGAGGTCCTTGAGGAATACGCCTCGAAAGCGGCTTCGCTCAAGTATATAATGCTGATGCTCGACATTCCGGTTATTCTGATGCTGATATTCTACCTGTTTATGGTATCTCAGCTCAATATCGAATCCGAGAGAAACGAAATCGCGATGCTTAAATCGCGCGGCGCGTCGGCTTGGCAGATACTAAGAATCTACGCCTACGAAACACTTATTCTCGGCGCGGTTTCGGCACTCGTCGGGCCGTTCGTGGGGCTCGGGCTATGCAACGTCTTGGGCGTTTCAAACGGATTTTTGGAATTTGTAAACCGCCCCGCTCTTCACGCGAAGCTCTCGCTTACGGCGTTCGGCTACGCGGTTGCGGCGGTCGGGGTATTCTTCATAACTACCCTTGTGCCTATTATCCCCGCCTCGCGGGTTTCAATCGTCGCGCATAAGCAGTCGAAGGCGCATATGCAGAAAAAGCCCTTCTGGCAGCGCTCCTTCCTCGACGTTATCTGCATCGTTCTGCCGGTGCTCTGGCTCTGGTGGTATAACCGCACCAACGACAACCTTATTCGTCAGGGAATCGTCGACACTTCCTCGACGATGAACCCGCTGATGTTCGCGGCTTCTACGGTATTTATTCTCGGCGCGGCACTTTTATGCGTAAGAATCTACCCCTACTTCATAAGGCTTGTCTACAACATCGGCCGAAAGCACTGGTCGCCGGCGGCGTATATTTCCTTAAACAATATCGGCCGCTCCTCGACGGGACGGGAAAAGTTCATAATGATATTCCTGATTTTAACCGTCGCTCTCGGAATTTTCTCGGCGAACACCGCCCGCGCCATCAACCGCAACACCGAGGAGAGAATCCGCTATAACCTCGGCGCGGACGCGGTTATCGAGGAGGCGTGGAAAACAAGCAGGGTAAAGGTATACGACGAGGAGGCCGGGGAGGAAACCTCGACCACCCAGTATACCGAGCCGGAATTTGAGCGTTATTCGACGCTCCCCGGCGTAAAGCTCGCGACTCCGGTATTCAAGCGCGACATGGTGCAGATGCGCTATAACGACTCCAACCAGACCGACTGCGTGGCGATGGCGATTATTCCCGACCAGTTCGCCCAGGTCGCATGGTTCCGCTCCGACCTTCTGCCGGTCCATATAAACTACTACATCAACGCTCTCGGCGAATGTCAGGACGGCGCGATTATCTCCCGCTCCTACGCCGATAAGAAGGGCGTAAACCTCGGCGACGTCGTTGAGGTAAAGTGGGCGAGAAACAACTGGTTTGAAACGACCGTCGTCGCGATTGTCGACTACTGGCCGAGCATGAACCCCTACGAGAAGAACTCTCAGGGCGACTACCAGGACTTCATTATCCTAAACTACGACTACGTCAGCATAATGACGATTACCGAGCCGTATCAGGTTTGGCTCTCGATGGAGGATAAAGCTGACGTCGCCGAGTTCTACCAGGCCGCGACCGACAACGGAATCGTCGCGACGAGAATGGACGTCGCCTCCCAGCTTATTATTGCGTCGAAAACCGACGCCGTCTTACAGGGCGTAAACGGCGCGCTCACCCTCGGGTTCATAACGATTATGGCGATGTGCTTCATCGGCTTCCTTATTTACTGGATACTCTCAATCAAGGGCAGAACCCTTCAGTTCGGTATCTTAAGGGCGATGGGTATGTCCTTCAGGGAAATCATCTCGATGATTGTATACGAGCAGCTGCTGGTTTCGGGGGTTTCAATCTTCCTCTCGATTATAATCGGCGGAATCGCTTCGGATATATTCGTCCCGCTCTTCCAGGTCCTCTACAACGTCACCGACCAGGTGCCGCCCTTCAAGGTTGTTTCCCAGAGAAGCGACTATATCAAGCTCTATGTAATAGTCCTTGTAATGCTTGTCGTCGGTTTCATCGTTATCGCGAGGCTGATTAAGCAGATTAACATCAACAAGGCCCTCAAGCTCGGCGAGGACTAAGCCGAATAACCGTTCAGCCGGACGCCGCGCCGAAAAAGCATGCGGCTCCGGCTGAAATTTTAGTAAATGCATAATTTCTCCGAAAATTTCACAGCTTATTCACACTTATCCCCTAAAAATGTTATATACTGTAGCTATAAAATCACAGGGAGGTAATACCGTGCCAAAAATTTTGATTGTTGACGACGAGGCGAAAATCCGCGCCGTGGTTAAGGAGTACGCCGCTTTCGAGGGCTACGACGTAGTCGAGGCGGCCGACGGCATGGAGGCGGTTGAAAAGGTGAGGCAGAACCCCGATTTCGACTGCGTAATTCTGGACATCATGATGCCGAAGCTGGACGGATATTCCGCCTGCAAGGAAATCAAGAAAATCAAGAATATCCCGGTTATCATGCTCTCGGCGAGGGGCGAGGAGTACGATAAGCTCTTCGGCTTCGAGGTCGGAATCGACGACTACGTCGTTAAGCCCTTCTCCCCGAAGGAGCTCATGGCGAGAATAAAGGTCGTAATAAAGCGTTCGACCCGCGAGGACGCCGAGGACATAATCACCTACAAGGGCCTCGTAATCAACTTCGCCGCCCGCGACGTTATAATCGACGGAAAGCGCGCGCAGATGACCCCGAAGGAGTACGATATTTTGTTCTTCCTCGCGAAAAACATGAACATAGCCATGTCGCGCGAAAAGCTTCTCGAGGAAGTCTGGGGATTCGACTTCTACGGCGACGACAGAACCGTCGACACGCACATTAAAATGCTACGAAACAGCCTCGGCCCCTACCGCGACCTGATTGTCACCCTGAGAGGAATGGGATATAAGTTTGACAACATCAAATAGCGAAAAGAAAAAACGCACACTCTCGGTGCGCTCCACCATCTGGGTGTATTTCGCCGTCTTTACCGGGGCGATACTCTTTCTTGTGTGGTTCTTTCAGGTTTTCACCCTCGATAAATACTATGAGGCGTCGACCCGCGCGAAGATAATAAAAATCGTCGCGGCGATTTCCTCCGACTTCGACGGCGACAGCCCCCTGGACAGCCGCACGCTTATCGAGGATTTGGCCTATAACAACACGATGACGATTGTCATCACCCGCGCGAACGGCGACCCGATTATGAGTGCGGATTTCATGGGCGGATACTCGGCCCTTACGCAGGAGGGCGGAATACGGCTTTTCGGCTACCGGAACGAGGTTCAGACCAGCGAGGACCACAGATTCCTCTCTGTTACGACGAATCCGAGATTTCATACCACCGAGTACCTCTACGGAGGGCTGCTCGACGGCGACTGCTACCTGTTTATAAACGCATCGATGGAGCCTATCGGCCCCGCGGTCGAGGTAATTAAGGAGCAGCTTATATTTATCTCGCTGATGACATTCTTTATGGCTCTTCTGATTTCGCTGATGCTTTCAAACAGGCTCTCGCGGCCCTTCAAGCACATCACCGAATCGGCGGACAGGCTCGCCTCGGGGGATTATACCACCCGCTTCGAGGGCGGGGGATATGCCGAAATAGACGAGCTCTCCGACGCGCTGAACTATGCCGCTTCCGAAATATCAAAGGTCGACAGCCTCCGAAACGACCTTATCGCGAACGTTTCCCACGACCTAAGAACGCCGCTGACGATGATTAAGGCGTATGCCGAGATGATTCGCGACCTTTCGGGGGACAATCCCGAAAAGCGGGCGGAGCACCTTGGCGTAATAATCGACGAGGCGGACAGGCTTTCGGAGCTTGTTTCAAACCTTTTGGAGCTTTCAAAGCTTCAGAACGGCAGCATTCAGCTCGATTGCAGGCAGTTTTCGGTCGGGGAATTCATACGCGACGCGCTTTCGAGGTATCAGCTCCTTGCGGAGCAGCAGGGATATGAATTTTCGGTCGAGTCGGACGGCGACGTAATCTGCGAGGGCGACGAGGCGCGTCTTGCGCAGGTTCTTTACAACTTCATCAACAACGCGGTGAACTATTCCGGCGATTCGCGGAAAATTATTATCCGCCAGCGGAATTTCGATACGGTTGTGAGGATTGAGGTTGTCGACTTCGGCGTAGGAATCGAGCGGGACAAGCTTCCGCTGATATTCGACCGCTACTACCGCGACGAGCGGACAAAGCGCGACGTTGTCGGAACCGGCCTCGGGCTATCGATTGTCAAGGAAATTCTGAGGCTCCACGGCCGCCGCTTCGGCGTTCAGAGCGAGGTCGGCAAGGGCTCGACGTTCTGGTTTGAGATTAAAAGGGCGAAGGATTGATTTTGTTTCCCCGGGCGTGCGATGAGGCGCGGCCGGGGGATTTTGTGTGTGGAGGAAGTTGACGATGGGGAATAGTTGGGAGCGATATTACTATTTGTATATGGGAGCGGTGGGACTAAGAGTAATATTTTGGATGTGTTATACGGAAAGTATAGTAATATGTGGAGGCTTTGTGGGAGTCGGGGTGATTTTTTGGGAGTGTTGAGGACCGCGCGGCGGAAAAAGCTGGTGCGTTGGTCCCACCCGCCCGCCCACGAGGGTTTCGTGAGTTTTGACCGCTTTTTCCGCCGCGCTGGCCGGCTGATAATGGTGAAGGCGCGGCGAATGGGGCGGGAAAAAAGATGGAAGCCTTGGAGGGCGGGTGGGTGGGCGCAGGAAATTAGCCCCATTCGCCGCGCCGGGGTTGCGCAGGAAACCCGAACACTCCGCGCGCCCAACCCCCCGGCCCAAGCCGAATCCCGTCCCCCGAAGCCCCCTTTGCGGGGCTGAGCGGGGACGGGTGAGGGTTGGGCTTTTAGAGGTTGGAGCGTTAGAGGGTTAGAGGATAGAAGTGCACATAACGGAGCTTTGCAAAAATTTTCGCCTTTTTACTCAAGCTCCTGCTTCCATCTAAGTCTTGCGCTGTCCGCCGCGCGGCGAAGGGGGCTGCTCTCTGCGGCCGCCAAAGCCACTGCCCGCCACCCACCCCCCCCCCCCGCCCCCTTCGCCGCGCTGCCTTTCGTTCCCAACGAGTGCCATTCCGCGAAAATTAAAGAAAATTAACCAACCTGAAAGGCAGGTCCCCTTTAGGATAGCGTTCACGATACATCAATTTTGCAATTCCGAATTTATTATAAGCGTCAACAAAAACTTAACGACAGCTCTCAGGGTTTCAATACTCCTCGCAAAACATCCGCTTCTTCGACGAAGCAACGGTATATAGTCGCGTAAGTCAGCGTTAACACTTTCCACCGTAAATGTATCGCTTTTGTCATGACAGTTGTAAATATGTTTTCCGGGGTAGATGACATTCAGATAGCCGAAATACCCGTCGGTGCAGTAGTAATCGGCATACGGAGCACTGTCGACTATCTCCTGAATCCTATGAGCAGACTTATCCTCAGCGATCTGTAAACTCGCTATAATATGCGGCTTGCGGGAAACCATTGACATCAAATAAACATTTTCTTTCGTTTCGGTTTTCGGCTTTTTACCTATGAACCAATAAAGCTCGTCAAGTTCATAGAATTTTGGCTTAATATTAAATTTCCTGAAGAACTCAGAAACTTTCGACGCATTTTCAACACTTTGTTGATTATTTATTTCGTTTTTTATTCAATTATAGACATTGGATTTGCTGAAATTATTCAAAAGCCCTACCTTTCTTCCGCTTACTCCGGAATAGTATGTCTTGATTGCCTGCTCGCGGACTTCCTCGCTGTACTGCCATGGGCGCGGCTCTGGTGTGTAGTCTATATTGCAGTCGTTGCAACGGTATTTCTGTGAGCCGGACTTTTTTTGCCATGTCTGACCTAATGCTCGTGCTTTCCGCAGATTGGGCAATGTGTGTTTTCGTCAATTTTTGCTAATCGCGACATTTTTATCACCTCGGGGATATTGTAGCATATTGTGGGGGTTGTACGCTCCCGGGGAGTTGAGAGAGTACATTCCGCACACATCATAAAAATTCTTTGCCTGACGGTTCGGCGTTACTAACCGTTTTCCGCCTCATACTTTTTGCTTAAATGTGGGTGGATAGGACATTCCCCATTGATTTCCAACTACTTTTCCCCTTCCCCCACATAATACCCCGCCTGAGCCTCCCAGAGCTCCCGATACTTCCCGCCTTCGGCAATCAGACCTTCGTGGGTTCCGCGTTCGACGACCTTGCCGCCGTCGAATACCGCGATTTCGTCGCAGAAGCGGCAGCTTGAAAGCCGGTGGCTTATGTAAATCGCGGTGCGGTCGCCGGTGATGTCGTCAAACTGCCTGTAGATTTCCGCCTCGGCGATTGGGTCGAGGGCCGCCGTCGGCTCGTCGAGGACAATGAACGGCGCGTTCTTGTAAAGTGCTCTCGCAATCGCGATTTTCTGCATTTCGCCGCCCGAGAACTGAACGCCCTTCGGCTCGAATTCTTTGTTAATATATGTATCCAAGCCGTCGGGAAGGCTGTCGAGCCGCTCGCCGAACCCGGCCTCGCGCAGGCATCTTTCCGCCTTTTCGCGGTTATAATTCCTCGCGCAGGCGACATTTTCCCCCAACGGCTGCGAAAGCAGGAAATAATCCTGGAAAACAACCGAGAATACGCCCATGTAGTCGCGCGGGTTGTATTTTTTTATGTCGATGCCGTTTAGGAGGATTTCCCCCTCCTGCGGGTCGTAGAGGCGGCATAGCAGCTTTATAAACGTCGTCTTTCCCGAGCCGTTTTCGCCGACTACCGCAAGGCGGGTTCCTACCCTGAACTTTATGTTGACGTGCCGCAGGGCCCATGTTTCCGCCGTCGGATATTTGAAGCCGACGTCGCGGAATTCGATGTCGTACTGGCGGTCGGAACGCTTTTCGGTCGTAAGGGTTCCCTGATACATATTGTTCGGGAGCTCCATGAAATCAAAGAACTTTTTTATAAACGGCGCGTTGAGCCGCATATCGGCGATGTTGTAGATAATGCCGGAAATGCTGTCCGAGGCCAATGTGAGTGCGGTAACATACTGCGTCACCGTGCCGATTGAGAACGCCCCGGCGAGTGCCTTTAAGCCGACCGCCAAAAACATAACCGAGTCGGGGACCCATAACAAGAAGCTCTGCGCCATTCTTAAAAGCCCCGCCGAGCCGCGGCTGAGCTTCTTATTCGCCGCCGCGTAGCCGTTGTCGACGGCCTCAAGCCTCATCGCGTTGATTTGCGAGCTCTGGTTGTAAAGCCTCATGTCGAGGGCGCGGTTTTCGTCCTTCTGAATGTCCTCGGTGTGCCGCTTCATACGGTTCATTTTTTGGGAAGCGTCGTTTAAGCCCGATTCTTTCTTAAAGGCCAATATGCCGCTCGCCGTCGAGAGCTTTGTGTTAAGAGCGATAACGGCGATTACCGCAAGAATTAAAAGCGGCGAATTCAGGAACCACGCCCCCGGCGTTCCGTCGGGAACCCTTACGAAGAGAAAGCTCACCGAAAGCGCGATTCCGCCGGTTATATTCGACGCGGCCCATATAAAGTTCTCCAGCAAGGCGTACGCGGGATTTATGCCCATGTTCAGCCAGTCCTCGTCCTGTTTTATTTTAAAGAACCGGTCGCGGATTTCCTGTCCCTCCGCGTCGGAAAAATCGAGGCTCGTGAGCTTTTTGTTGAGCATATACTGCTTCTTTTCGCCTCGGAAAATGCCCTTGTACTGCTTTATGTGGAAGAATACGTAGTGAAGAATCTGACTGAGGATTGTGAATGCAATAATCAACGCCGCGAACAGTATAAGCTTTTCGGGCCTCATCTCGGTTGCCAGCTCGTCGACGAGCCGCGCCGTCAGAAATACATTTATAAAGATGAATACCGTTTGGCTTATGTCGCCCGCGTATTCAAGCTCCATCTCGCCGGGAGCGAGCGTATGTAAAAGCTTTATCGCCTTAACCGTCCAAAAGAGCGACTCCTTGACGGACATTTCGTATTTTTTCTCTTTATTTTTATTCCGAAGCATTGTCCTCCGCCTCCTTTCTCATCATTTCGCGAACGTCGCCGTCGCGGTAGTACCTCGCCTGGACCTCGAATAGCTTCGCATATCCCCCGCCGAGCCTTATAAGCTCGTCATGGGTGCCGACCTCGGCGGCCTTTCCGTCCGCGACATATACCACCCTGTCGCAGAAGCGGGTGGACGCGAAGCGGTGGGAGATAAATACCGAGGTTTTCCCCGAGCACATGGCGTTGTACTTCATATAGATGTCGTTTTCGGCGAGCGGGTCGAGGGCCGCCGTCGGCTCGTCAAGAATGAGTATCGGCGCGTTTTTATATAGAGCCCGCGCGAGGAGCATTCTCTGCGTCTGGCCGCCCGAGAGCATAATCCCGTCGTCGTAGATGTCCCGTCCGAGGTGGGTTTCAAGCCCCTTCGGCAGGTTTTCAATCATTTTTTTGAGCCCCGCCTTTTCAAGGCATTCGTCCAGCTTTTCATAGTCGATATTTTCAACCGACTGCGCGATATTCTGCGCTATAGTTGAATCGAGAATCGAAAACTGCTGAAATACCGCCGAAAAGAGGCTGTAGTAGTCGCGCCGATTAAATTCGCGGACGTCTGCGCCGTTAAAGAGGACCCTTCCCTCGTCGGGGTCCAAAAATCCGCAGATAAGCTTCACAACCGTAGTCTTTCCCGCGCCGTTGAGGCCGACCATCGCGAGCTTTTCGCCTCTGTGGACCGTGAGGTTAAAGCCGTCGAGCGTCTTTTCCGGCGCGCCGGGATAGGTGTAGCTTACGTTTTCAAGCGTTATCTCGTAGCTCTCCGCCCGCGGGACGCTCAGTCCGTCCTCAAACCTGAACGGCTCGGGGTAGTTGATGAACTCCATCAGGTTGTTGACCTTCAGGCAGTCCTCGCGGACGTGGTTAATAGAATCGAACACCCCGCCGACCTGCGACGAGAAGTTGTTGACGGCCGCGCTCAGAAGAACGAATCTTGCCGCCGAAATTTCGCCGCGTATAGCCGCCGAAATGAGGATATAGAGCGCGAAACCGTCCCTTAAAACGTCGGTGACAAGGTTCACCACCCCGCGCCATGCGAAGAATCTCTCGCGCTTTACGGAAAGGTGGGACGAAATAAGCCAGACGTCCCGGAAGATGTCCTCTATCCAGCCCGTCATTCCGAAGAGCTTCAGCTCCTTAATCAGCGGCAGCTTCACCATGTTGTCGCGGACATAGTCCCACTTTCGCCAGACCTCCGATTCCTCGTCGCGGTGCCGCTGTCCCCAAGCGTAAGCCCAGCGGTTGTAGAAGAACATTATCCCCGCCAGAATCCCGGTCACAACGCCCAAAAGCGGGTGAAGGTCGCTTAAAAAGTAAAGGTAGAAAGCGAACATTATAACCGTTCGAAGGTGGTAGTTGACGAGGTTGTTGAAGCCGTTGATTACGCCGCTCTCGACCCCTTCGAACGCCTGCGACGTGCGGTTCTTGAATTTTTCTGTGAGAAAATTCGGATAGGAGGTCGCCGCGATTTTCCCGGTTACTTCCTCGGTGAGCCGCGAGTTAAGAACCATTTTCATCGGGTATCGGTTGCGGTCGACGTAGCTCCTTAGCCCCATCATAAAGGCCTGCCCTCCGCCGAGGAGCAGAAGCGCGAGCATGAACGCCAAAATTCCCTCGCCGCGTTCAAGGGTTCCTATGAGCGTCGGCGCGAGGTAAAATTGCATTACCTGACACAGGATATTAACCGCAAGGCCGAGAAGCGTAAAGGCGAAATACGCCTTGGAGTACCTCAGAACCCTCCCGCAGACGAATAAAAGGCACCGCGGAACGCCGTAGGTCGGCTTTTCCTTTGTCTTTTTTTCTTTTGTTTGCATATATGTTATCACCTCTTGATGCTATCATAGCATAAAAATCGTCCCGAGTGTAAAATCCGGGACGAAATGGGGTATTTTAGGGACAAATTGTCATTTTCCGGCTTTTTTCGGAGCGACCGGCACCAAAATCTCCGTCGTGAACGCGCCGTCCTCCGAGTTTCTGCTTATATATCCGCCGAGGCGCGAAACTATGGTATCCACGCGTTCGAGCCCGAGGCCGTGGTCGCGGCCCTTTGTGCTCTCATACCGCCCGAGGCGTTTTTTGAGCTTTGGGGAGGCGGTGAAGTTTGTGAACGAAATATAGAGCTGCTCCGCCTTCTTGACCTCCATATAAACGCGGATAAGCCGCTTTTCCTCGGGGAGCCGAAGACTTGCCTCTATGGCGTTGTCGAAGAGGTTTCCGATAATAGAGCAGAGCTCGAGCTCCGAAATCCCGAGAACGCAGGAGATATTCGCGTCTGCCCTGACCTCGATTTTTTTATCCCGCGCGAGCGTTATTTTTGAATTTAAAATCGCGTCGGTCATCGGGTTTCCGGTTTTAATAACGGTGTCGACGGTTTTTAAATCCTTGTCGAGCATGTCTAAATAATCGAGCACCGCCG